>CAZIKU010000042.1:3512-21079 GCA_964539815.1 uncultured Klebsiella sp.
CCATACAATCATTCATCGCAATGTTTGTTGTGCCCAACCCCATTTCCATCATTTATCCTGGCCATCCTGTTTATCGATGTTCCTTCATCATCCTGTCCATCGATGTCTCACACATATCATCGTCGAGTTCGTTATAATACACCTATCGACTGACGAATCAAGGAATCGTGTGTATCTCAAACGACTTGAAATTCAGGGCTTCAAGACCTTTGCCAGCAAAACTGTCTTCGAGTTTCGCCCGGGGGTCTCTGCCATCATCGGGCCAAACGGCAGTGGCAAAAGCAATGTAGTCGATGCCATTCGCTGGGTGCTCGGCGAGCAGAGTTACTCCATGTTGCGGAGCCGCAAAGCCGAAGTTTTGATTTTTGGTGGTGGACCACGGCGCGCCCCAGCAGGCTTTGCCGAAGTCTCGCTGACCATCGACAATAGCGACCGCACCTTGCCCATCGCCTTCGACACGGTGACCGTCACGCGCCGCAGTACCCGCTCCGGCGATCACGAATATTTCCTCAACAAAGCCAAAGTGCGCCTGCGCGACATCCAAGAGGCCACTGCGCCGCTGGGTGGCTCGTACACCATCATCAATCAGGGGCTCGTCGACAATGTGCTCGACCTGCGCCCCGAAGAGCGCCGCCGCCTCTTTGAGGATGCCGCCGATATCAGTGTCCACGAACAACGCCGCAACGACGCCATGCGCCGCCTGCGCGAAACCGATGCCAATGTGCGCCGTAGCGAAGATGTCATCACCGAACTCGAACCGCGCCTGCGGAGCCTGCGCCGTCAGGCTGGCGCGGCCAAACAGTACCGCGATATCAAACACGAACTCGACAGCGTGCAGATCCGTGTATTGCGCCTGCAACACGCCCACGCCACCACGCAACTGCACCAGGCACTCCAGAGCGACCAGATTGCCCAGCACAACGTGCAGGCACTAACCAATACGCTGCATCAACAGAGCACCGAGTTGGCCAATGTGCGCGCCCATATCCGCACCCTGCGCGAAGAAATCAGTGTGATGTATGCCGAGGGCAGTCGCCTGCACAGCACCGCTGAGTCGCTCCAACGTGCCATTGCAGTGGCCGACGAACGGGCCCGGGCCCTCGAAGCCCGCATGGCCGAATTTGCCCAAACCCAACACGAAGCCAGCCAGCAGCACGCCACCATCACGGCGCAACTCGGTGAACTCTCCCAGACCCAGCTGCAACACCAACAACAGCGCGACCACTTTGCGGCGCAGTTGCGCGTCCTCGATGAGTCACGGAGTCAGTACCAGGATCAGCGCCGTGCCATGCGCATCGCCGTCGACAACGCGCAACGGGCCGAAGCCAGCACCCAGGCCGGCATCCGCGAACGGCAACGCCAGCTCGAGCGCCTCAATGAGTTGATTGCCACGCTCAGCCAGTCCCAACAAAGCGATGGCGCCCTGGTGACCCAGGCCGAACAAAAAGTAACCAGCCAGCAGGCAGCCCTAGTCAAGGCGCAACAGGCCGTCGAACAGCACCAGCAACAGGTGAGTGACATCCAACGCGCCATTACCGATGTGCGCCAACAACTCGATAGTCTGCGCGTTGAACGCGCCCAACACGAAGAAACGCTCACCACGGCGCGCCGTGCCCTCAACCAACTCGATTCGCGCTATCAGGCACTGGTGCAAATCCAACGCAGTCATGGCGGCGTGGTACAAGGGGTCAAAGCTGTGCTGGAATGGGCCAGTCAACATCAAAAAGACTTTGCCTTGGTGTCGAGCATCGTCACAGTACCCAGCGAACTGGAACTCGCGATTGAAACGGCCCTCGGTGCCCGCCTGCAAAACATCGTCACCGCCACGTGGAACGATGCCGAGGCAGCCATTGCCGCCCTCAAAAAGAGCGGCCAAGGTCGGGCCACCTTCTTGCCCCTCGATTCGTTGCGCGTCACTAGTAACGACCAGCGCGTCACCACCGGTGATGGTGTGCGCGGCGTGGCTGCCACACTCGTCGGCAACGAGACGCGCTACCAGCGTGCCGTCGAATACCTGCTGGGACGCACCCTGGTCGTCGATACGCTCGACATTGCCCGCCGCGAAAGCAAACGGATTGGCGGGGGATGGCAGATTGTCACGGTGGCCGGCGAACATGTCAGTAGTGGCGGCGCCCTGACGGGTGGGGCGCAGGTGCGTGACGGCGGTACGTTGCGCCGCGAACGTGACCTGCGTGAGTTGCCCGCATCGATTAGTACGGCCAAAGACGAAATCGCCCTGCTTGATGCGCATAGTGGGCGCTTAGCGCAACGCGCCCAACAACTCGAACAACAACTGCGCCAACTCGAACAGCAACGCCAGACACTCCAGAGCCAGCTCCAACCGCTGCAACAACAGCGCGACGCCAGCCAACGTGCCCTGGTCAATGCCGAAGCAGACGTGGCCTTGCTCCAGCGCCAAGCCAGCACCGCCACCGCACGCTACAGCGATTCGACGACACAGCGCAGTCAACTCGAACAAGAAATTCTCGATTTAAATGCGGTGCAACAACAGCAACGCGCCACACTCGATGCCGCCTTTCGCGACGAACAACAACTCATCGAGCAGAGCTACAGCGATGATGATCGGCGCGCGGCCATTCAACAGCAACTCACCGATGCCGAAGGCCAACTGCGCGCCACCATGGCGACCATCCATGCCAGCGAACAACGCCTCGCCACGGTGCGCGATACGTTGCAACAGCGCCAGGTCCGCAGCCACGCCCTCACCCAAGAACAAACGCAACTCCAGCATGAGACGGCCACGCAAAAACGTGAACTAGCCGACGTACAACAGGCGATTACTACACTCCAAGCCAGCATGGCCCCCCTCGAAGCACGTGTGCGCGAATATGAACACGCCCTGCCCACCCACGAACGTGCTGAGCAAACGGTCGCCCAACAACTGCGCGATGCCGAAGGCGAAGCGAGCAAAAGCGCTTTGCATCTGCAACGCTCACGCGATCGTATCGACGTGCTCTACGAACGTGCCCGTAGCGAAGGCTTTGACCTCGATGTACTGAGCAAAAGCAACGAACCACTCGAGGGGGACGAAGCCACCCTCAACACGCAACTCAACACGCTCCGCGCCCAACTGCAACGCCTCGGTCCCGTGAATCCGCTGGCACTCGAAGAATTCGACGAGGCCAACGAACGCTACACCTTCCTCACGGCGCAAATCAACGACCTGCGTGCTGCTGTGGCCAGCCTCAACGCCCTGATTGCCGACCTCGATGCCACCATGCGTGCTAATTTCGAACAGGTCTTTGGCGCGGTCGCGCGTGAGTTCGCACTGACCTTCCAGATCATGTTTGGTGGCGGCAACGCGGCCCTCGAATTGGTGCGCCAAGGTGAGGGGAGCGCCCTCGACGACATCGGCATCGAGATTACCGCACGTCCGCCCGGCAAACGCCAACAAAACCTCACGCTGCTGTCGGGTGGCGAACGCTCGCTGACTGCGGCCGCCTTGCTCTTTGCCATCCTCAAAGTCAAACCGACGCCGTTTTGTGTACTCGACGAAGTCGATGCCGCACTCGACGAAGCCAACGTGGCCCGCTTCCGGGCGGCGCTGGCTGATTTACGCAACACATCGCAATTCGTGGTGGTCACCCACAACCGTGGCACCATCGAAATCGCTGATTCGATTTATGGCGTCTCCCTGGGCGATGATAGCGCGTCACGCGTCTTGTCATTGCGCCTCGACGAGCTCGTCAATAGTAATCCGCATCTCAAGTAGTACAATCTAAAGGATTCCCATCATGCCACAGCTTGCCCAATACCACGCCGTTGTCTTTGACATGGATGGTACATTGACACCGAATATGCATCTGCACGGTCACGCATTTGCCAAGTTCATTGAAAAGTATCAACTCCCGACACCCGATGACGTGGTAGCGGCCAGTTTGTCGGGCAAACGCAACAGCGAAATCTTTCCCGTGCTCTTTGGACGTTCCTTGCCTGCCGATGAACTCGCACGCTACGCCGACGAAAAGGAAGCGCTCTACCGAGAATTCATGGCAGACGTACATCCAGTCTCCGGATTGTACGACTTCTTGGCCGCCCTCGATCGCATCCAACTCCCATCGGCGATTGCCACATCTGCGCCACATGGCAACGTGGGACCGACGCTCCAGCGCCTCAATCTGCCCCAGTACTTTAAGGCAATCACCCTGGGGAGCGAGGTCGCACACGGCAAGCCAGCCCCCGACATCTTCATTGAAGCAGCCCGTCGCCTTGGACGATCTGCGCCAACCTGTATTGGCATCGAAGACAGCTTTGCCGGACTACAGGCAGTACGTGCTGCGGGCATGTATACGGTGGCCATTGCCACCACGCACACCGCCGCCGAATTAGCCGCTGCGCAACCGGACGTCATCGTACACGACTACCATGAACTCTTGCAGCATTTCGGGGAATAACGTCAATGCGTGTTGATCTGCAAATTCACAGCGATGCCCTGCCCCACCACTCCAGCTGGCGCCCGAGTACGCTCATTCCTGCGCTCAGGGTGGCAGGTATTTCCATCTTTGCCATCACCGACCACAACACCACCGCCGGTGTGGCAGCGATGCGCCAGGCCGCCGATGCCGTGGGACTTGCGTGCATTGCCGGCTGCGAAATCGACAGCGTCTACAACGGCAAATTATGGCATACCCTGATGTACGGCATTGATCCACACCACCCCGATGTACTCGAGTTGTGTGCCTCCGTCGATGCTCGTAATACTCTCGATGCCCGACGCATTCTGCAGCGACTCACACGGGACGGCTACACCATGCCCTACGACGTCGATGACGATGGCAAATGGGTGGGGAGTGGCCGCCACCCCAACGTGGCCGAACTCGCGACTGCCTTTGCAGCCCACAACGACTTGCCCGCACGCGTCGATGCCGACCACGAAATGGCGGGGATGCGCGTGTTTCTGGCACAGGCGTGGTACAACCCGCACAGCATGGCCGATGTCATCAGCGTGGCACACAACGCGGGTGGCGTCGCGGTACTGGCCCATCCTGGGCGGAGCAAAGGCGTCTATGCGATACCCGCAGATGCCGACGATATCACACGCATGGTGGCGGCTGGACTCGATGGCATCGAAGTTTTTTATCCGGCGCATAGTGCGGCACAAACGGCGTTTTTCCTTGCCCAAGCCCAGCACCACAACCTGCTTATTAGTGGCGGGTCTGACTCGCACCACCCCGACCAACCGCTCGCCCAGTGGGACGCCGCACCCATGCTCCCGCTCCTACGCCGCTGTGGCGTACCCGTGTAGGCGACACCATCTAGACGCAATACCACCGCAAAGACAAGGAATCAGGCATGCCAACTGCACCCATCAAACCAGCGATTACCATGGACATTCTCGACCAAATCGATATTCGTGTGGGCACCATCGAACGCGTCGAAGCAGTCGCCAAATCGGATAAACTGATGCGCCTCATCGTCAACTTTGGTGATCATACGCGCACCATTTTGGCGGGCATCAAACAAGAACGTGCCAACCCGCACGAAATCGAAGGCCGACAAGCGCTTTTCGTCGTCAATCTGCCACCACGCAAAATGGCCGGCGAACTTTCCGAAGGCATGTTATTCGATATCGGCTACGCCGACGGGATTACGCCGGTATTGGCCACCCCCGAAACGCCCGTCGCCAACGGCACGCGGGTCGGCTAGCCGTGCAACACCACGCCGTGAGTGGGCGTCTCATCGGTCAATACGGCCTCAATCGTGAAACGGACGGGTATGCACTGGTTTAGTCGACAGCGTGCCGGAGATTTCCTCATGCTGGCTTTTGGTCTGCTGTTAATCGTCCATTTGCTCATCTTGCGCGGCACCATTCCGTATGCGCTGGTGTGGGGCGGACTCGCCAATGACGCCAACATCATGGGCATCTCGTTGGTGGCATTGGGAGTCACACTGTTTGTGCTTTTTGTGACTGCGAGCAACCTTCGCTACATCCAGCCACTATTCCCCCGCCTGATGCAGTTGTGTATGTGGATAATTTGTGGATATCTCTTGGTCAACACGTTGGGCAACGCCTTGTCGACCAGCACAATCGAGCAGTACTATTTGGCACCACTCACGTTTATCCTGGCCCTGTGTGCGGGGCGCGTCGCCTGGCACCGTGATGCGTAGGAACAATGCACCCATGCACCACTTTCGCAGCAATCACACAGCCCCCATCGATGACGCCATCGTCACACATATCACCCGTGATGGGCGCGTCGGCGAAGTCTGCATGATTTTGCGCCGCCCAGATGGACATGTGTGGTGTGCCGCCAAAGAATTCTACCCCGGGCATATTGCCCGCTTGCTGACTGGCGGCATCCACCCCGGCGAGGATGTCGAAGCCGCCTTACATCGCGAAGTCGCCGAAGAGACGGGGCTGGTCGTACAGCGCGTCGTACCACTCTTTCATCTGCGCTATACGGGCATTCGTCCATTCCAAACCTTTGGATTTGTCTGCGATGTCCCCGATGACATACCCCAATCGCACGACCCGGCCGAACGCATCCATCACTTCGAAGCACTCGCAGCGCCAGCACTCATCAATCGCGCCCAGCAACTCGCAGCACTGCCAGCACACTACAGTACGGATATTGGTGGCACGTGGCAGGCGTGGGGGGTATTCCGGGCACACAGCCACCGCGTGGTAGGAGCATTCCTCGATGACACTTCCCCATCTCGCCCGTAATGCGGTGCGCTACGACGCAGCCCAACACGTCGTCCATGCCTTTGATTGGCAGGGGCAGGCCATGCAATTCCAGACACCAGCCGAGTTGCAACACGCACTCGTGAATGCCCGGTGCTACGCCGTCAATGCGGTAATTGCAGCGGGGATTGCGTTGTGTCATGCCCATGGTGTCGCACCAGATGCACTCCTCACCCACGATGTCTTGCCCGTGATTTACGCGCTCAGCACACAGCCTGCTCGTGCATTCCCTGCGGCGCTGACCCCTTGTCTGCAACGCATTGACCGTGCCAACGAGCGCACCGCCCGGCTGGCCATCCAACTCTGCACGCACGACGATCACGTCGTCATCGTGGATGATGACGGACTTTTTGCGCAGACGATGCACCGCATCATCAGCCGTGAACCCGACATGCCCAGCGTGCACATCCACCATCTGCATCACCAGCAGACCATTCCCGCAGACGCATCCATTGTCCTGGTGGTAGGCCGCGTCGACGAACAGGGCGCGACACCCGATTCGCTGATTCTGCCCGACATCCCACGCTACGTGGTGGCTTGCGTTGGGCCGAGTGCGACTGCGAGTCACCCTCCCATCACACAGTATCACGCGGTTGTCACGGCACGTGGTATCTACCGCCCCGACCGTGTCACACAATACTATCGCGATCACGACATGGGCAGCGACATTATTTCGCTCGGCTAATTTCCCCCACTATCCACCGATCTATTCCTATTGCAGGTGGCATACAGTTTTGGTATACTGAATTAGAATATTTGTGCTATTTTTTATAAAAAAGAGGCTGCCATGCATCACCTTGATCCCCTCACCGCTCTGCAAATCACCGCTGGTACGACGATTGATCGGCCCGTAGCCGTCATCCGCGAACTCATCGACAACGCCATTGATGCGGGGGCGCGCCACATCGACATCTCCGTACAGGATGGGGGCATGCATGTCACCGACGACGGTTGTGGCATGAATGCGCACGACCTCGCGCTGGCATTCATGCGCCATACCACCAGCAAAATCCAGCACTACGACGACATTCATACCATCACCACCATTGGATTCCGTGGCGAAGCATTGGCCAGCATTGCGGCGATTGCACGGGTCACCTGCACGAGTCGCACCAGCACCTGCCCCCACGCCAGCGAATTACGCATCGCCGCCGGCGACATCCAAGACATCCGCCCATGTGCGGGCCATGTCGGCACACAAGTGCGTGTCGAGCGGCTGTACTACACGGCGCCACATCGGCGCACGTTTTGGCGCCAAGCCCCGCACGAACTCCAGTTGATAGGAGATCTGGTGGCACGCTATGCCGTCCTCTTTCCCCATATCGCATTCCGTGCCCATATTGGCGCTGACATCCAGCACGCCACCAGTGGCAGCGGTGATTTGACGACGACCATCCACGAGGTATGGCATGCCCCTGTCCAGGCAGTCATTGCGAGTCAGCTCCCTAGCAGTAGCATTATGACGCATGGTGCATTGGTCGCAGATAGTGCGGCGGCTCCGTTGCGCCGGCGCCAGGTCATCGCCATCAATCAGCGCCCACTTGCCCCACGTGGTTTGTTGGCTCATGTGCTCGACGAGTTGTTGCCACCGCACCACAATCACTACCCGGCGCTGGTGTTGCAGCTGACGCTGCCACGCGACATGATCGATATCAACCTCAAAGCCAGCAAAGAAGAAATCGGTGTGCGCAGTCCGAGTGTGGTCGCCCGGGCACTCTATCACGCATTACAACCGCGCCGGCTACAGGTGCAAGTCGGGGAGTTGCCGACGATGCCATTCCCGGATTATCAGGCCATCGGGTATTACCGCGAGTATGTGGTGGCGCAGAGTGGCGACAGCCTGGCGATTGCCAACCCGGCCACGATTATGCGCTATTGTGGGATTGAACAGTTAGCCGCTGGGCCGATGGTGGTGCCACCATATCCACTCGAGGAGTCACAGTGGCAGGTGATTGCACCACACCAACAGGCGCTAGCACTATTGGGGATGCGGGTCAGCAATGGCATGGTGACACATCTGCCGCATGTGGCACACCAGCGCCCGCTGAGTCAGGGGATTGCACAGCTTGTCCGCTGTTTACGCCAGGGGGGGAGTCCGGCAATGGCGGTGGCAGCCATCATCGACGCCGACACGCTTCTTGCCTGGCTGGCACACCATCCAGCACCGTGGCAGAGCCAGGCGCTATACGTGATTCATCACCACAAAATCGCAACCGCCTTGCGGTCGCGCCATACTACTGGAGCACCTGCAGGATGGCAACCACCACCAGCACAAACACTACCAGAATCACAATAATTTCGACAATTCCGAGGGCACTCAACAAACGCCTGAGCATAGCCATTCCTCCTCTTTGCTATTGGCATCATACCACGCCACCCGCCGCCATGGATGGGATGATGCAGGGCATATGGTATTATCATGGGAGATGCAACGTGCCAGAATAAAGGAGTGCACCCATGACTCGTTTTCGTGTTGGAGTACAACTCAAAAACCAACATACCAGCTATGCCGACTACGCCGAAGGGGTGCGCCAAGCCGAAGCCGCTGGAGTCGACACCATCTGGAATTGGGACCACTTCTTCCCACTCTCCGGCGATCCCAATGGGCGCCACTTCGAAGGCTGGACGCTGCTAACCGCCATGGCCACCCTTACCAGCCGTGTCGAACTCGGCTGTCTGGTGTTGTGCAACAGCTATCGTAATCCACGGTTGCTCGCCCACATGGCCAAAACACTCGACCACATCAGCAATGGGCGTTTCATTTTGGGCATCGGTGCTGGGTGGTTTGAACGCGATTATGTCGAGTACGGCTATGAATTCGGCACTGCTGGTGACCGCTTGCGCGCCCTCGGCCAGAGCCTGCCGCAATTCCGCACCTGGTGGCAACAAGAAATCCCTCAGCCGATGCGCGACATCCCGATTTTGGTGGGGGGCGGTGGCGAAAAAGTCACCCTGCGCCTGACGGCGCAACATGCCACCATTTGGAACGGCTTTGGTCCGGCAGACAACTATGCGCACAAAAACCGGGTCCTCGACGACTGGTGTGCCCAGGTCGGGCGCAATCCGGCCGACATCGAGCGCTCGATTACCATTGGTGTCAATGACCTCGACCACCTCGACGAGTTGGCTGCCGCTGGTGCCACCCACTTCATCATGGGGCACGACCACCCCTACGAGCGCGCTCCCCTTGATCGGTTGGTGGCGTGGCGTGATGCACGCAACACGGCGTAAGGAACTGACGGCACCATGATTGCCATCTACGACAGTGGAATCGGGGGTACGAGCGTACTCCAAGCCATTCGGGCGGTCGCACCGCATGCCGATCTGTTGTATCTCGCCGACCAGGCGCGCTGCCCGTACGGCGAGCGGAGCATCGCCGACATCCAGCAGATTGCCCTGGGATGCGCCAACTGGATGCAACGCCAAGGGGCGGCCCCGATTGTCGTCGCCTGCAACACGGCGAGTGCCGCCGCCCTGGCCGATATGCGCCTGGCGCATGCGCAAGTGCCGTTTGTGGGCATGGTACCTGCCGTCAAACCGGCAGTGCAACAGACCAGAAACGGGGTGGTCGGGGTGATGGCGACTGCGGCCACATTGCAGGGGCGCCTCTTTCACGAGGTGACGACGCAATATGCCAGCCACGTGCAGGTAGTGGCACAGCCCTGCCCGGGTCTAGTGGAATTCGTCGAAGCCGGTGATACCACATCCCCCGCAGTATACGAGGCCGTACACTACCACCTACAACCACTCCAGACGGCTGGTGCCGACGTGGTCGTGTTGGGATGCACGCACTATCCGTTTTTGCGCGAGGTCATCCAGCGTATTGCCCCGGACATGACCATCATCGACCCCGCCCCCGCAGTGGCACGCCATACCGTGCAAGTCGCACAGCACGCCGGGTATTCCACCACTGCCAGCGGGAGCATTCACTACTACACAACCGGTGATGCCGCACACCTGCGCTGGCAAATTGCGGCCTTGCACCTGCCACCAGGAGAGGTTGATTTCGTCGCCGTCGAGGAGTTGATATGACCAATGACATCATCGGATTACTCGTATCGTATCTCTATGCCGGGGCCTTGCTGATTATCGGGGAAGTATTGCACCGTCACTTCAAAATCCCTAATGACATCACCCGCAAAGTGGTACATATTGGGGCGGGGATGTGGATTTTCGGTGTATTGGCGCTGTTTGACACCTGGCAATACGGCGTGATTCCGTTCGCCACGTTCATCGGGCTCAACTACTTTTTTTATCGGGTCAAACTATTTAAAGGCATCGACAGCGAGACGGCCAGCCCGGGCACCGTCTACTTTGCCATTGCCATTACCCTCTTGTCGCTGGTGTTTTGGCGGCCGCAAGGCCCTATCGATCATGCCCCCGCCATCGTCGCTGGCGTCATGACAATGACCTGGGGGGATGCGTTAGCCGCCTTGATTGGCAAACGGTTCGGCAAACGCCGCTATACCATCAACGACAGCACACGCAGCTACGAAGGAAGTGCAGTCATGTTTGGGGTGTCGCTGTTGGTCATCGGGCTCTCCCTCAGCCTGTTGCCTGGCTCAAGCCTGACGCCCTATGCCGATTTACCGCACACCAGTGCCATCGTGCTGGCCACCCTTGCCGGTGCCGCCACGGCCACCGTCGTCGAAGCATTGTCGCCGCACGGCACCGACAATCTGACCGTGCCCATCTGCGTCACGCTGGTGGCGTTGCTGGCCGGCTAGTGTTAGCGGTTGTTGGCGACGCCCCACTTGAGTAACGCCAAGCCGGCAAAGCCGATGACGACTAGCCCCACAAAGAGCACGCGAAAGCCGTAGACTTCGGCGATGCCACCCGCCCCCAACGAGGCGATGAGGAGCAATGGCGTGTTGAACAGATTGGCTACTGCGATATAGCTGGCCCGTTTGTCGGTACTGGCAAAACTAAACACGAGCGCCGAATTGGCGGCCATGTTGCCCCCCATGGCAATACCACCCAGCACATACATCGGGTAATACCAGGTTGCATCGAGTGCAAGCCAGGGGATGAGGAGCGCAATCATGCCCAGACTACTGCCAAAGATGATGACACGGCGCCGCCCCCAGCGGTCGGCAAGTGTCCCCAAGCCGATGTTGCCGATGGTCTGTGCAGTCAGCAGCACGACAGTAAAAAATCCCACCATACTGCCATCGACGTTGAATTGCACCAATGCCGAGGCCGTCACAAAACTATGCCCCATCATGCCAACCGAGATACCAGCATAGGCGATGATGTAGCGCAAAAACGCCGGATCGTTGCGCAACAGTGCTGGCATATCACGGATGAGCGCCCACACCGGTTGGCGCGGTTGCGGGGGAATGGCTGGCTCCACCGTAAAAACCAAGAAGATGTATGCCACCGCCATCAACGCAAAACAGGTCAACGACAAGAGCCCAATGTTGTAGGGGAAGGCATAGGCGGGGATGAGCGTATAGCCGGCGAATTCTAGCGCTTTGTTGTCGAGCACGCGTGTGGCCACTGCTGCACCGGCAATGCCGAGGAGACTGCCGACGCCGAATTGCATGCCAAAAAACGTCCCCCACATGCGTTCGGGAATAATCCGGCTGATGAAATCGTTCCACGGCACACCATTAAAACCGGCACTAAACATGAAGACCGCATACAGGCTGAAAAAAACAGTCAACGTGGTCGACGCACTGAATGTGTTGCCCATGAAGAGCCACAAGCCTAGAATCAACCACGGGATACGTTCGAAAAAAGTCAACGCGAGGATGAGGCGCTTACGCCGCCACATGTGTGCGATGAGTGGCGCCATAAAGAGTCCCGGCAAGAGCCACCCGGTGTTGGAAATAGCAGGGATGATGCCTTGCACCCATTTTTCTTGGGAATACTGCTGCACAAAATAGGGCAATACCGTCAAACTGGACATCATGTGCATGCCCAGCATAAAGAGTCCACCCTCAATTACATTCAAGGCAAAATTTCGCCGGGCATATTTGGCCACAAAGGCCTCAGTTGTTTCGGGCAAGGGCATCGTATTGGGCGTGGCACTCATACGAGGGGTTCTTCTTTCCGTGGTGTAGTTGGGAGTGATACTTTCAAGACCATCACAATACTGCCAATAATGCCAAAACAGGCCAAGGCAATAAACAACGCCGAATAACCATAGACGCCGGCAATCCATCCTGCGAGCAGTGGCGATATGGCCGAGACGGGCACATTGAACGTATTGGCCGTCGCGATATAGGTCGGGCGCGAATCGGTGCCCGCAAAGTTCATCACCATGGTGAATCCTGCCAGCTGATAGCCACCCATGGCGATGCCACCACACACAAAGACGGGGTAGAACCACCATTCACTAGGGGCGAGCCAGGCCAGTAACAACGACAGCGCCGCGACAAAGCCAGCAAAGACGAGGACCTGTTTGTGCCCCCAGCGATCGGCGAGGGCCCCCAAGCCGAAGTTGCCCAAGGCTTGGGCGGCCAGCAGTACCACCGTAAAGGTGCCCACGGTGCTGCCGTCGGATTGGAATTTGGCCAGCGCGGCTGCTGTCACAAAACTATGCCCCAAAATACCCAGCGACATGCCGGTACGCGCCAGCAGATACGTGGTAAAGACGCGGTCTTGGCGGAGCAGTTGTGGCATGTTGCGCAACACCGCCCAGATGGGTTGTTTGGGTTGTGGCGGGATGCGTGGCTCAACAGTCAACATCAAAAAGATGTATGACACCACCATGAAGGAAAAACAGGCGAGCGACAAGATACCAATATTGTAGGGGAATGCGTAGCTTGCTAATAATGGGACGCCAGCAATTTGCAACGGCTCGTGTGCCAGCACGCGCGTAGCTACGGCGGCACCGGCAACCCCAAGGAGGCTACCAAGACCGCTCTGGAAGCCAAAAAACGTGCCCCAGCGCTGTTCAGGGATGACACGCCCGATAAAGTCCTGCCACGGAATAGACGTGGCACCCGCACTAAACATGTGCATGCTGTAGAGCACAAAAAAGATGGTCAGCGTGGTACTTGCCGAAAAGGTGTTGCCCATCGTCAGCCAGATGCCAATAATCAGCCACGGCAGACGCTCGAGAAACGTACCAATCAGCATGGCTGGTTTGCGCGTCCAGAGTTGAGCGATGAGTGGTGCCACAAACAAGCCGGGCAACAGCCAGCCCGTATTCACGATGGCTGGGATGAGCCCTTGTAGCCATTGTTCTTTGGAATATTGTTCGACAAAATAGGGCAACACCGTAAAGCGTGACACCATGCTGATGCCAAACATGAACAACCCGCCCTCGATGACGTTAAGCCAAAAATTCCGCCGTGCATACCGTGCCACTGAAACCGCTGTGGCGTCTGACATGAGAACCTCTTCTCGTTATACTGATGCGCATTCTGTTTGGTTTGACAGTACGCCATACCTCAGGTATGCTACATATTGTGAACTTCATCGCAAAGTCTGCGCCAACATCACGCCATATGTCTACAACCACTGACAACCTACACCACATCGATACACTCATTGGGACGCGTTTGGCAGCACACGCCAGTCATATTGCCGAGGAAGCCCTCAACAGTACGGCCATCGCCATTCCCCGTCATGTGGTTGCCAAAGTCGTGCTCGCCGTCGCCCAGCTCGGCACCACCACACACCCGCGTGTATGGCATGCTGCAGCCGCACTCGAGCTCATACGCGCTGGCTCTGCCATGCATCGTCGCCTGATCAAATCCACCAGCTCGGCCATCGTGCATGGTCCCACATTGATGCTTGGTGACTATTTTTATGCACTTGCCGCCAACGAAATGGCGGAATCCCCGCATGCCGACATCATTGCCGACTACTCGACGTGTGTCATGCGTGTCGCCGAAGCATTCCTTACTAGAATACCATTAAGTGACCCATCCGTGCTTGCCAAGGCGACTGCGCACGTCGACGCCGTCGAAGGTGCCATGATGCAGTGCGCCGTACGTGCCGGGTCAATCTGCGGCCAACATCGGCTTTTTGCGGACGGCGTTGCGCTCGGCACTGCCCTCGGTCGCCACGTGGCCACGGCGCTCCACATCCACGAAGCACAAACCGATCCATTCCACTCGCTGAACCGTGGCATTATCATTTTGCCGCTAGCCTATGCCCTCCAGCACGATTACGCCGCCACGCACGCCCTCATCCAGCGCGACGACGCCTATGCCCTCTCCAACTATCTAGAGACCAGTGGTGCAATTCGCGCTACACAGCACATCCAAGCCACCGCCGCTCAGAGCATTGCCGCCATCTACATGGCCGCCAGCATCCCGCAGGGGACCACACTCATCCACGAGGAGTTGGTCTAAGCCACCAAACCCCACCCGTCAACGCCAGTACCACACCGACCACCATCTGCTGTTGCCACGACCAATCCCACGGCGCACACGCAATTCCTGCCCATATCAGCGCCATTGCCGCCATGCTCAGGCGTTGTGGGAGCGTGTGTCGGGGCCAACGCCACCAGACCCAAGCCCCAACCAGCAATGCCAGCACATAGGCGGCACCAGCCACACTCCATAATTCCAGTTGTGTCATACGTGCCACCACGAGCGTACCAAAGGCAGCGGTCACGGCTAGGAGCATCAGCATCCAGCCGACAATCACTGCAGGCGCCACCGTCGTCGTCTCCGTGCGGCTCGCCAACACCACGAGCACCATCAGCACAAACAAATCGCTGTCACCCAACGTCACCTGACCGGGGAACGGGACCAACGCCAGTGCGAGCCACACTGCGACACCGCTGCCACGGGGACTGCGTGGCCACCCCAAGGCTGGTGCAGTCCGCAATGCCATCACAAGCACTGGCAGAATGGGGAGCAGACACAGCCGGCTCCATGCATAGACCACAATACTCAGACTATTCATGCTGACCCTCGTCACCATGCCAGACCAGGCGCACGGCCCAGGCCAGGACGATGCACCACACCACCACCAGCCACGGTATGCCCGCCACCATGGTGTTGGCTGCATTCACAAATTGCCAACTGCTGGTATGCGCCACATCCCCATACGGACCAATGCTGGTCTGTAGACGAGCAACACTGCCGGTCAGCGGGAACGCCAGCCAGAGCAACATGACCCCTGCCTGCCGCCGCATATCATGCCATGTGAGATGCACCAAGACCTGCATGAGCGGGAATACGATGAGCCCGATGCCCCACCACAGCCCAGCACTCAGCAACGCCCCCGCCATCCCCCACCACGCCACCACCGCAAGTGATCGCGGGGATGACACCGGCATGATGCTATGCAACAGACAAAACCACGGCAACACGATAATCCCCGCACCACTGGCCAGTCCCACACACAGCAGGGCAGCACTCCACCACTGTGTGGCGGGGCGTTGCCAGATCACTCCTATGGCCACACAACTCGCCGCCACCACCACACACGCCACATCCCACCACATCGGCCATGCCAGACGTGATGCGACCACCAGTACCGGCATCACCCAGCGTAGCGCATCGCGCGCTGGAGGCAAGATGAGCGGCACTGTCGCCATCAGTAATGCCACACCCCACACCAGCACCGGCGGTAACGGACTCCAGACCAACGCCAGTGCACCAGCACAGAGTAGGCGTTGCCACCACACCTGGGTGCCCCACAACGGGGCAATACACGCCAGTGGTGTGGGCAAACCCATGCCCAGCAGCGCCAACTGATTACGCCGTGCTAGCGGCAGCTGTAGCAGGCGCTGACTGGCAATCACCAGTGCTGGGATGGCCAACACACCAAATTGTGGGATGACGCCACACACCAGCGCCGCACCAATCATCAGCCAGTGCCACATATGCACACCCTCACACACAAACACGACGGAGGGGCAATGCCCCTCCGTCGTGTTGCACACATATCCGTAGTTACGCGCTCACCGGCTCGTTTTGTGATGCCAGATTGCGCAATACATAGTGCAGAATGCCACCGTTGCGGTAGTAGGCCAACTCTCCTTCGGAATTGATGCGCACTTTGACCGTAAAGCGCGTCTGTTTGCCGTCGAGCGTTGCCACCACCGTCAGGTTTTGGCCGGGTTGGAGCGATTCGATGCCTTCGATGTCAAAGGTCTCGCGCCCGGTAATTCCCAGCGACTGCCAGTTTTGCCCATCCACAAAGGTCAGCGGCAATACGCCCATGCCCACCAGATTTGAGCGATGGATGCGCTCGAAACTTTCGGCAATCACGGCACGCACCCCCAACAAGAAGGTGCCCTTGGCGGCCCAGTCACGCGATGATCCCATGCCGTATTCTTTGCCGGCCATGATAATCAGCGGCGTTTCACTCTTTTCGTACTGCATGGCCGCATCATAAATCGACTGCTGCTGCCCGGTGGGGATATGCACCGTGTAGCCACCCTCTACGCCGGGCACCATGGCATTTTTGAGGCGGATGTTGGCAAAGGTACCACGCATCATCACCTCGTGGTTGCCACGGCGGGCCCCGTACGAGTTGAAGTCAGCCGGGGAGACATCATGCTCTTCGAGGTAGATGCCAGCCGGTGAATTCTTGGGGATGTCGCCGGCGGGTGAAATATGGTCGGTGGTCACGTTGTCGCCCAACAGTGCCAACGCCCGTGCTCCGCGCAACGCCTTCATCTTGGGGAGTTCTTTGGTCATGCCACGGAAGTAGGGCGGGTTCTGCACATATGTGGACTGGTTGTTCCACGTGTACAAGTCACCCTCTGGTACTGGCAGTGCATTCCACGTCTTGTTGTTGGTAAAGACGTTGCCGTACTGGGTACGGAACAAATCGGCACTCAGCGCACGATGCAACGCATCATTGATTTCGGCTTCTGATGGCCAAATATCCGCCAAGTAGACCGGTTTGCCATCCGACCCGATGCCGAGTGGCTCGTTGTTCATGT
>CAZIKU010000043.1:0-20841 GCA_964539815.1 uncultured Klebsiella sp.
TCATGCCGTAGAGTTGTTGCATGGCCGGCGACGTAAAGCCGATTTTGTGGCCACGCGGGCGTGCCCCATCGGCAATCTGTAGATCAACCACACGCCGGCGGATGCGGTAGGCATCGGCGAAGTTGAAGGTGTAGGTGTCACTGGGGGGATCGATGCCTTGCCCCGTGCGCCGCGCCGTATCAATGCGTTGGGCGAGTGTGGCGTGCAGGTCGTCGCTGAGAAGTGGTGTGGTGCTCATGTGGTGCGTCCTGATATCGTGTACGTGAGATACCTATCATACTACTGCCCGCAAAAACAAATCAACATGTGCCTCGATGCGTGCATTGTCCGGGATGTTTGGTGCTCCTGGTTGTAACAACCCTTCGGTCAAAATATACGATGCCATGGGCCCAATAAACAGCCGTGCCACGACTTCCGTGTCGGCGACGCGGATGAGTCCCTGCTGGTAGGCCAGTGCAAAAAAATGCCCGGCAATGGCGAGTCCACGGGCTGGACCGTTTTGGCGAAAGATGTCCATTAGTTGCGGGAAGTGTGGCATTTCGCTAATCACTGTGCGCAACAATGCTACATATTCTGATGTGAGCATGCGCGTCATTGCTTGGGTGACAAAGGCGATGAGGACTGCGCGGAGCTCGGCGTGGCTGTGAATGGGGAGTTGTTGCCCGGCCATAAATGGAAAATGTTCGAATCCGACATGACTGAATGTGGCTCGTACTACATCGGCAAACAAGGCCTCTTTGTCGGCATAGTGATTGTAGAGCGTTGGCTTGGAGACGCCTGCTTCTGCACGGATGGCCTCCATGCTGGTGCGTTTATACCCGTTCTCCAAAAACAACCGCTGGGCAGCGGCCAATATCACTGCACGTTTTTCACTGCGTGCGCTACGATTTAGGGCATTGTGCGCTGTTGTCATGCGATTTTTTATTCCTACTTGCAAAACTAAACCGTTTGGTGTACACTATGCGGTGTAAACTGATAGGTTTAGTTTACGATGAATTTCGATATTCGTCAAGAGAGTAGTGGTGTCATGAATATGCGCCCACGCTGGCGGAAAATCTTTCGTGATGTGATATCCAATCGTACGCGCACCATACTGGTGGTGATATCGATTGCCATTGGCGTCTTTGCGTTTGGTACGATTTTTGCGGGACTGATTGTCGTGCAACGTGAACTCCGTGATGCCTATGTGCAGACGAATCCGGCCAGTGGCACGATTACCACTACGGCATTCGATGCGCAGTTGGTCGATGCGGTTGCCAATACCCGGCATGTTGCCCAGGCGCAGGGACGGCGGGTAGTCACCGCCCGCATCCAAATTGGGCCCACCAGTTGGCAAGACACGGTGCTCTATGTGCTGCCCAATGATGGCGCGATGGATGTCAACATCGTGCGTCCCGAGCAGGGTACATGGCCGCCAGCGCGGCACACGGTACTGATTGAACGGGCATCGCTGTCCAAAGCGCAGGCGGCCATTGGCGACACGATTACCATCGAAGTTCCGGGACAGACGGCGCGGCGCGTGCGTGTAGCCGGGACCACCCACGATTTGAGTTTGCCACCAGCGGTCATTTCCGGGCAGGTCTTTGGCTATGTGGATGCGGATACCATGGCGTGGCTGGGTGGGAATAGCGCCTACAATCAGGTGACATTTGTGGTGGATGGGGATCGTCGCGACGAGGCGTACATTCATCGGGTGGCGGCAGATATCGAGGCCGTCATCAAACGCAGCGGGCGTGAGGTCATCAATACCGATGTGCCGTCGCCACCGTTACAGCATCCAGCCGAAGTGATTTTGCCCACACTCATGACGATTCTGGGCATGTTGGGCATTCTCGTCTTGGTGATTAGCACATTTTTAATCATCAACACGATTAGTGCGATTTTGACCCAACAGACGCGTCAAATCGGTGTGATGAAGTCAATTGGGGCGCGTGCCGATCAGATTCGTGCCATGTACTACGTCCTTGCCATGTCATTTGGGGCACTGGCGCTAGTCATCGCCATTCCCGCCAGCATGCTGGGATCGTATTTATTTGAGCGCTTCATTGCAGGGCAACTCAACGTCGACATCACACACTTCACGATGCCACCAGTGGTCATCGTACTTGAGGTGTTGGCAGCGATGGCGGTGCCGATGATCGCAGCCACGGGCCCGATTCGCAGTGTCATCAATCGCCCTGCGCGTGAGGCACTCGCCGGTGACACGACGGCACCCATTGATGAGAACCCGATCGACAAAATAATCGCGCGTATTCGTGGGCTCAGCCGTCCAACGCGCCTGGCCTTGCGCAACACCTTTCGCCGGCGTGGCCGCCTGATGCGCACCTTGGCAGCGTTGGCGCTCGGTGGCGCGGTCTTTGTATCGGCGATGACGTTACGGGCATCGCTCTTTGTGACGCTCGATGCGAGTATTGCGTCGCAACGCTATGACGTCGAAATCCAGTTTAGTCGAGCATACCGGGCGACCCGGGTGACCCCCGATGTGATGGCCGTGCCTGGGGTGGTGACGGCGGAAAGCTTGCTTCGTGATGTCATCTATCCGGTGCACGCCGATGGGGCGACTGGTGAAAAAATCACGTTGCGCGCCATGCCTGCCGATACCAGCATGTTCAGCCCGCGCATGGTCGAGGGGCGTTGGTTGCAACCGGGTGATACCAATAGCATTGTGCTCAGCACGAATATCACGCGCAAAGAGCCGACGTATACCGTTGGACAGATAGTCACCATGCGCATTCACGACCGTGACTACCAGTTCCAGATAGTCGGGTATATCGAGGAGTTGCAACCGCCAATTAATCCGGCGTTGGCATACATGACCATTGATGGATACAACGCGGTCGCCGGGGGAGTGGGACGCACCGATACCATCCACGTCAGCAGTGTAGGGCATGATGCGGCCACGCACAAGGCACTGAGTGGGGCCTTGGAGCAGGCCTTGAAGGCCGATGGGTATGATGTGCGTCTGATTCATTCGCGTACCGAGGATCGCATCATTTTGGCCGACCGCTTTAATCTGATTAGTGTGGTGCTGTCGCTCTTGTCGACACTCATTGCCATTGTGGGGGCACTCGGATTGGCAGGCACGATGAGCATGAACGTGCTCGAACGCACGCGCGAAATCGGCATTATGCGTGCGGTGGGGGCATCGGATCGCGCCGTGCGCCAGGTGATTGTCAGCGAAGGCATCGTGATTGGTGTGCTGGCATGGCTGATGGGAACACTCATCTCTATCCCCATGAGCAAGGTGATGTGCTACGGCATTGGTATCAATTTGCTCGGCACTGGCTTGATTTGGACGTATGCACTCTACGCGGTCGCCATCTGGTTGGTGGTCGTTGTGAGTTTGTCGATTATTGCAAGTCGCTTGCCAGCCCGCACTGCCGTACAGCTGACGGTACGCGAGGTGTTGGCCTATGAATAAGCAAAGGATGCGCATGGTAATGCAACTGTTTAGGCGCCAGACGCCGGCAGTATCACCTGTCGCCATTGACGTCAATGCGCCGATAATCGCACTCGAGGCGGTGGTCAAAGCGTACGACACGGCAGCCGGACCCTACCACGCCCTCAAAGGGGTTGACATGACCGTCATGCGCGGCGAATTCGTTGCCGTGGTGGGCAAATCGGGTAGTGGCAAATCGACGCTGATGAACATGATTACGGGGATCGACCGCCCCACGAGTGGCGAGGTGCGTGTGGCGGGCACCACTATCACGCATCTCGACGAAAACGCGCTGGCGGAATGGCGTGGTCGGAGTATCGGGATTATTTTCCAGTTTTTCCAACTCTTGCCGACGCTGACGGTGGCCGAAAACGTGATGTTGCCCATGGATTTTTGTGATATCGGCGACGAACGCGACCGCCGTGAGCGGGCCATGCAATTGCTCGCCCGCATGGAGTTAAGTGAACAGACCGACAAATTGCCCGCGGCGCTTTCGGGCGGACAGCAACAACGCGTCGCCATCGCCCGAGCCTTGGCCAATGACCCACCGTTGCTGATGGCTGATGAGCCGACTGGGAATCTCGATAGCCGCACGGCGGATGCAATTTTTCGCCTCTTCCAAGAGTTAGCCGCACAAGGCAAAACGGTGGTGATGGTGACGCATGATAGCGATTTGGCGCGCCGTGCTGGCCGCGCAATTACCGTGGCAGATGGACGCATCGTCATGCCGGAAAGGATGTAGTGTATGAATAAACGCGTATTCCTGGTACTGGTCAGTCTGCTCGTCGTCGCCTGTGGCACGACAGTGACCCCTGCGACGCCGACAACCGTTGCCGTGGTGGATCACGCCGCTGCAGATGGTGTGGTAGCCGATGGCAAAGTCCTGCCATTCCATGATGTGACGCTCAATGCCACGCAAACAGGAACGATTCACGACATTTTGGTCGCCGAAGGTGACCAGGTCATTGCCGGGCAAGCGTTGTTGCGCCTCGATACTCGCGCCCTCCAGTTGCGCCTCGATCAGGCCAACGTGGGACTGGCCCGTGCCAAAGCCAAATACGACCAACTCATGGCAGGTGCGTCTGCCGAGCAAGTGGCGGTCGCCAAAGCAGGGGTCAGCAAAGCACAGGCTGCGGCTGCACAGGTGCGTGCCAATGTGTCGAAGTCGGACATTGATGCGGCCGTGTCGCAGTTGACCGATGCCAAAGCCACGCTCGCCGCACTCACGAACCCCTCGTCCAATGACCGGGCCGTGGCGCAGGCGGCCGTAGATCAAGCAAGTGCCTTTCTCACCCAGCAACGGGCCGCCTTGTCGGCTGCCAAAACTGCTGCCAAACTCGCTATGGAACAGGCGGTATTGACGCTGACACAGGCGCAAACCACCTATGCATCAACCAAAGAAAACTGGCAGTATGTGCAGGACAACGGTCGTGATCCCTTTTATCCGGCTGTCAAACTGAGCGATGCACAAAAACAGAATTACTACGATGTGATGGTGCGTGCCGAAGCCGCAATGCATGTGGCTGAACTGCAACTGCAAAACATGCAGGTGGCGTATAGCAATGCTCAACAGGCAGAAATCAGTGGGGTGGCCACAGCCGAAGCGCGTCTGCGTGAAGCGCAGGCCCGCCAAGACCAATTGTTGAATCCGGATGCAGGGCGCGTTGCCGCCGCCCACGCACGCGTATCGGCCGCCGAAGCAACCGTCGCGCGCTTGCAGGGGAGTGTGCGCACGGCACAACTCGACAGTGCGGCTGCAGATGTGGCACAGGCGTCGGCACAACTCGCACAGGTGGCGGCAACGCCGCGAGATGTCGATATTGCCTCAGCCAAAGTCGAGATTGATGCCGCAACCGTGGCAGTGGCACAAGCTCAATACGACCTCGATCAGGCCACCATTACTGCACCGTTTGCCGGAGTGGTCGCTGACATGAATGTGACGGTGGGTGAGTTGCTGACGCCAAATGTGCCCGCAGCCGTGATTGCAGATACGAGTGTATGGCATGTCGAGACAGAGGATTTGACCGAGTTAGATATTGTCAGCGTACATGTCGGAGACGCAGCCTCGGTGAGTTTCGATGCACTCCCCGATGTGACGCTTGCCGCCACGGTACGGGCGATTCAGCCCCTCGGCAAAAACCGCCAGGGTGACATTGTGTATGCGGTGGTGCTGGATTTACAGGAATCAAATCCACAGCTGCGCTGGAATATGACCGCCACGGTACATTTTTCATCAAAATAAAAAACATCACGACTGATAGAGCAGCATCCCCATGCCCCCTGCCAATAGCAGGATGAATGGCACGGGGATGCGCTTGCTGAGCGTCAGCGCCAGGGCTGTCACGGCGATGCCCAGACTGCGCCAGTCGATGCCGGCTTGGACCATGATGCGCCCGAGTACCACCAAAAACATGCTGGCCACGGCGAGGGTTAATCCCCGCACAAATCCTTGCATGGCGGGGTGATTGCCGTGGCGATGATAAAAGAACAAGACCCCAATGGCGGCAAACGGGGGAATCGAGATGGCGATGACGGTCAGTAGCGAACCGCGCAACCCATCAATTAAATAGGCGAAACTGACGACCCACAGCCCGGTTGGTCCAGGGGTGATTTGGCCGATGGCGAGTGCCTCGGCAAAGGTGTGATCACTGGCCCAGCCGAGTGCAAGCATGTCGTGATGCAACATCGGCATGTTGCCGGTACCTGATGTAGAGAAGAGCGATGCTTTGAGGAGCAGCCAGAAGAGCAACCATGGATTCATGAGTTATCTCCATTGGTGATGCGCAACTTCCAAAAAAGCGTTGCCATGGCGATTCCCGCACCCCACAAGATGATGACGGCTGGGAGTGTGGTCAATGCCAAGAGTAGTGGTGCCGCCACGATGACACAGATGCTGATGAATTGACTTGCCCATCCTTCGCGGCGGGCACGCTGCCAGGCTGGACGGACCATTTGTGCCACGAGAATGAGACCAATCCCCGCTGATGCGGGAATCATGCCACGAATGGCCGCAGCGACGAGCGTGTTTTCGCGGATGGTGGCATAGATGGCAGTAATCGCAATGGTAATGCTGATACTGGGGAGGAGTAATCCTAGGAGCGCAATACATGCCCCGCTCAAACGTGCCACCTTCCAGCCAATCAGAACGGTTTGACCGAGTAGGTTGATACCCGGCGCAATTTGGACGATGCCCCAGTACTCCGCAAATTCAGTCTCGCTGACCCATTCATGGTTGCTGACGCTCAATTGACGCATCAAGTAGAGTGTCGTGGATCCACCACCAAACGATTGCAGTCCGAGGCCTGCCCATGCCCGAAAAAACGCCACCATGCTGAGTTGTTGTTGCATTGCCAGCCCCTCTGGTATCTGTGGTAAGCTGAAACACATGGGAGATGCGCCGTGTACCACGTTGGTAATGAAAGTGGTTCCATCATGTCCGAAGTCGCGAGTGAATCGCGTGCGCCAGCAACGCCGTGGACCCGACCAATTATTGTGCTCATTGTCACACAAATTATACTTGGTATGCGCGAAATCCCACAGTCTGCCTTCTTTCTTGTGTACTTGCAGAGCGCCCAGCTTGCACCTGTCACCATCGCCTCAATTACATCGACTGCACAAGTCACCGGTACCCTCGCCGCACTTGTAGGTGGGGCGATGACGGCACGTTACAGTCACAAATGGGTCTTTGTGCTCGGATTACTCGTGACCGCGCTCAACAGCCTCGTCTTTCAACTCGACTCAATCTGGCTGATTACTGTGCTGTGGTCGCTGGGCGGGGCTGGTTCTGCGGTCGCCAATATTGGGAGTTCGAGTTATCTTACGGCGTTGGGAAGCCAGTCGGCCATGGGAGTTATTTCGGCCATGTTCGTCCTCAGCACCACCATTGGTGGCACGTTGGGGAATCCGCTGGCGGGCTATCTGATTAGCCAGTTTAGCTATGCGCTGTTTGGTTGGGTCATGTTGGCGGTAATTGTGGCGATGTGTGTGGTAATCTATGTGATGTTGCCGGATGGACAGGCGTCGGTGGCACCGCAACAAACGCCAACCACTTTCCCGACACTGGCGCTTTTTGTGACGCCAGCTATCCGCCACATCGTGGTGATGCGGGCCTGTGCCACACTTTTTTATGGCATGATGTTGGTGTTGATTCCACTCATGTTGCATGACCTCACTGCCGATGTGACCGTGGTGGCTACATACACATCCCTCACATTGATTGCGGCTTCCATCGTGCAGTTTGTGGCGGGGCGTGCCGCAGATCGTTGGGGTGCGCGTCTCCCCACACTTGTCATGTTTGTGACCATGGTCGGCTGTGGCATGTGTCTCGGCATATTCCCGCATACCACCGTCACATTGATCATCTTTGGCGTGGTCAGTATTGCCTGTGCCTGGGCCCTCTCAGCGTTGATGTTCGTCTGGATTCGTGATGGTGTGGCACCTGCGCTACACCCGCCACTGTTTGGTATGCTGTATGCTGTCTGGAGTATCAGCATGATTATCGGGTCGATTGCAGGGAGTTGGCTCTTCGAGCAGTGGCCCGCATCACCATTCCTGGTCTTTGGCAGTGTAAACATTGCTGCGTGTGTCATCGTGTTGCACTTTTATCGGACGATTCTGCGAAAGGATGCGCCATGACTGATTCTGTGCGCTACACCCATTTATTGCCACATCAATTCCGTACCCGTGTTGCGGCGTGTCCTGTCGCCTATTTGCCACTGGGCACCCTCGAATGGCATGGCGAACATATGGCGCTGGGTACAGATGCACTTATTGCTGAAGGTGTCTTTGAGACGACGGCGATACAGTTTGGGGGAATTGTCATGCCCCCGTTGTTCCTTGGTCCGGACCGCATCCGCCCGAGTACGGACGGCTACCTCGTTGGCATGGAATATGCCGAAAGCACGACACCAGCGCGCCAACTCGATGGTGGGTGTTATTGGATTCCTGAGGGACTGTTTATCCTGATGCTCGAGCAGATTGTGGCGCAGGTGGCACGCGCTGGCTTCCGCGTGCTGGTCGCCGATGGACATGGCCCATCACGTCGGGTGTGGGCGCAGCATGCCCCACAATGGCAGCGCCAATATGCTATCAGGCTGGTGAGTGTCCCCAACGATATTCCAACCGGCTGGCAGAGCCAAATGGATCATGCCGCCCAGAACGAGACATCGTTGATGCAGGCACTCCACCCCCATCTTGTCGACATTTCACAACTGGGTAGCGATCGTACAGTCTATCCACAAGGGGTCGGTGGGGTTGATCCACGTGATGCCTCGGCTGCGCTTGGACACGCCTATATTGCACAAAGCGTCGCATTGCTGGTGGCATGTCTGCGCCAGCTGCCTGAACTCAACGCCTGAGGAGGAATTATGCAACTCACTATTACCCGTGAACGGCCAGATATCCCCGAAGTGGTAACGTTGATTAGCGAACTCAACGACATCCTCGAGGCGCATTATCCGCCCGAAAGTCGGCATGGCTTTAGCATCGAGAAACTCATCGCACAACAGGTGGCATTCTTTGTCATTCGCCTCGACGGAGAAGCAGTTGGCTGTGGTGGTATCAAGCTGTTCGATGACTTTGGTGAACTCAAACGGATGTACGTCCGTGAAGCCTACCGCGGTCGCCGCTACGCAGAACAACTCATCGATGTATTAGCCGACTATGCACTCCACCACGGAATTACCTGCCTGCGCCTCGAAACAGGCATCCATTCCACAGAAGCCCTGCGATTGTACGAACGGGTCGGCTTCGTCAAAATCCCTCCATTTGGAGAGTATGTGTATGACCCGTTGAGTATTTGTTACGAAAAAATAGTAACGAAATAACATTCTTCGCATATAGTGACTGGATACATGTTACATACAGTCAATACGTATTTTATGCACTTATATGGGGATCAAAAGACGTAAATTTGTTTATTTTTTTGTTAAATTTTGACGGATTTTTATATTGACAAATTTATATTTGTACTTAATATTAATAGTAGTGATTGTTTTGAGTGTGAATGTGTTGACGTTTTGTGGGGCGCAAGAGAATTGACATAAGAGAGCATCATATGAGTAAATCAACACAGAAGGCTCGTGTCTATGAAGGTCATCGTTTGCGCCAACAAGAGCGGATTTTGAGTGTAGCTGAGACGCTCTTTTGTACCCAAGGTATTGCACATGTTGGATTGAACGACATTGCAGATGCAGCACGCGTCACACGCACAACAATCTATCGATACTATGCCAACAAAAGTGATATTGTGTTGGCTGTATACGAGCGTTGTATGACTGGCTGTTACAATCAGCTTCCTGCACTTGTGTGGGATGAATCAGTCCGAGGGGCGGAACGGTTACACGCATTGATGCATAGTTTTTGTGATTATTACTTTGCAAATCCGCTGCGTGCCATGTTCTATGTCGATTTTTATCGTACCTTTGTGGGCAATGTCGATTCGGCGCAACTCCATACCACGATCACGAATTTATCGCGCAAGGACGAACTGCTGGGAACATTGGTTGGTGTCGGGATACAGGATGGTTCGTTGCGCCCAGATCTATCCGTGCCGTTGATTCAGACGATGTTGCTGTCTGTACTCTATGGACTCGAACAACGTTTGAGTCAATTCGGTGGCGAGGCGCAATCCATTGGTGGGTATTCAGCCCGAGACATATATCGCAGTGCAGTGGACGTGTTGCTTTATGGCTTGATGCAGCGATAGGTATGTGTGCGTAACACATCAATATAACGGTCTGTACCACGTACCCGATAATTGTGTAACCCACAATTGTCGGGTACACTGCATGTATACCGCATGTGAGTAATCAAAAGAGGATGTATGGCTACAGTTGTACGCGATTTCGATGTGGCAACCGTGTTGTCACAGCTGACGTTGGATGAAAAAATTGCACTCTGCTCGGGGCGAAATTTCTGGCAAATGGAAGGGGTAGCACGCCTCGGCATTCCCACAATTTACATAACCGATGGTCCACACGGTGTGCGCAAGCAAGGGCAGAGTGAGGGGGTAAGCCTGGAAAACACACTCCCATCCACCTGTTTCCCCACGGCGTCAGCATTGGCGAGTACCTGGGACATACAATTGATTCAGCGGGTTGGCACTGCCATCGGTGCTGAGGCTCGTGCCATGAATGTGAGTGTGGTGCTCGGCCCTGGCACCAACATCAAACGCTCGCCACTCGGAGGGCGTAATTTTGAGTACTTCTCCGAAGATCCACTGTTATCGAGTCAACTGTCAGCCGCCTGGATTCAGGGCGTGCAGTCACGCCAGGTCGGTGCATCGCTGAAACACTACGCAGCCAACAACCAAGAATCGCGGCGCATGACAATTGACACGTTGGTCGATGAACGTGCCTTACGCGAAATTTATCTTGCGAGCTTTGAGGGTGCAGTCAAAACGGCCAACCCGTGGACGGTCATGTGTGCCTACAATCTCCTTAATGGTGAAAGTTGTAGCCAAAACAAATGGTTGTTGACGGACGTGTTGCGCAATGAATGGGGCTTTGCTGGTTTGGTCGTATCAGACTGGGGTGCTGTTGTCGACCGTGCGCCGGGAATTGCTGCCGGCATGGATTTGGAGATGCCGGGCAACGGTAACGCCAATGGTGCAAGTATCCGCGATGCTCTGCAACAGGGTCTGCTCACGCTGGCACAGCTCGATACGGTGGTGACGCGAATTTTGACACTCATCAAACAATCACTGCCTAGTTACCACGAGACAGTTGCATGCGATTGGGATGCACACCACGCACTCGCACGGCAGGCTGCGGCGGCAGGTATCGTGTTGCTCAAAAACGATCAGCAACTCTTGCCACTCCACACAACCCAACAGGTGGGAGTGATTGGTAGTTTTGCCAAAGTACCGCGCTATCAAGGGGCCGGTAGCTCGTATATCAATCCGACACGACTTGACACGGTCTATGACATGCTGGTCGCCCACCTGGGGCGTGACGTGGAGTATGCTCCCGGCTATCAGCCACGTGCCAAAGCTCCTGATGCCACGTTGATTGCCGAGGCAGTGGCGCTTGCCAAACGGGTGGAAGTGGCCGTATTGGTCGTTGGTTTACCCGATATTTACGAGGCGGAGGGAATTGATCGCACCACGATGGCACTCCCTGCCAGCCACGATGCGCTCGTAGCAGCAGTGGTGGCTGCCAACCCGCGTACTGTGGTGGTGTTGTGTAATGGAGCACCGGTGGAAATGCCGTGGCACGACCAGACTCCTGCAATCGTTGAAGCATATTTGGGGGGGCAGGCAGGTGGTGGTGCCATCGTTGATGTGTTGTATGGCGTCGTCAATCCAGGTGGTAAATTGGCTGAAACGATTCCCGTACATGGCAGTGATTGTCCTGCTGCCCCGTTTTTCCCCGGTGATGGGCAAATGGTCGTCTACCGCGAGAGCATCTACGTCGGCTATCGCTACTACAATACGGCTGATGTGGCAGTGCGCTATCCATTTGGGCATGGCTTGAGCTATACCAACTTTGCATATGGTGATGTGGCAACACATGTCAATGCGGATGGCACTGTGACGGTTGCCGTAGCAGTGACCAACAGTGGTAGTCGTGCTGGACACGAAGTCGTGCAAGTTTATGTGCGTGATGTGGCGGCACGCGTGTTCCGCCCCATGCACGAACTCAAGGCCTTCACCAAAGTCCATCTGGAGGCAGGGCAAACAACGACGGTGCAATTCACGCTCGATGCGCGCGCTTTTGCCTTCTATGATGTACCATCGGCGCAATGGCTGGTTGAAGCCGGCGAATTCGAGATTCAGGTGGGGTCGTCATCTCGCGACATTCGTGGGCGATCGCTTGTCACGGTGGCAGGTGTGGCTGCACAGCCACAGCCCACACTGACTGGCTACAGCGACATCCGTGGCAGCGATGCATTTAATGCAGCTGCATTTGCACGGTTGTACGGCAAACCGCTCGCAGTCAAACGCCACACCCCGGGGAATTTCACCATCAATACGCCGATTAGTGACATGGCCAAACACTCGTGGGTGGCGCGTATGCTCCACGCCCAGATGCAACGCCAAATGCAACAGTTGTTGGGATCAATGGACGCCGATGGACCAACCGCATTGTTGTTCCAGGCCATGGCCGATGACATGCCACCACGCACCTTGTTGATGTTTGCACAAGGCAAAATTAAACTGGCCTGGATGCACGCATTTGTGGCATTGGCTAATCGCAAGTACCTGCAGGCAGTGCGTGCGTTGCTGCGTGGTTAATGTGTGATGGATGCGCGCACATTATCCTGTGTCGCTACTTTTCACCGTGAGGCGTGAGTGGGAGATACAACAGGCGTAATCCGTAGGCAGTGACCACCAAGGTGGTGCCCACATCAGCGACGATGGCCATCCACATGCTGGTATGGCCGAACAGAACTGTCAGCAGAAAAATGACTTTGATTACAATGCTGAGTGTGATATTGATTATGATTGTACGCATGGTAATGCGGCTCAGCATGATGAGTTGCGGGATGCGTTGAATGTCGGTATTGATGAGGGCGACGTCTGCAACTTCCATGGCTTGGTGTGTGCCTGCCATGGCAATACCGACATCTGCGCCAGCAAGTGCTGGTGTATCGTTGATACCATCACCGACCATCGCAACGATGCCATCGCGTGCACGGATTGACCTGATGGTGGCGACTTTGTCGGCAGGCAATAATCCTGCGTAGACCTGCGTGATTCTGAGTTGACGAGCGACATGTTGTGCCACGCGTGCCGTGTCACCGGTGAGCATACTAATGCTGGTGATGCCGATGGCACGCAGGTGTGTCAATGCATCATGTGCGTGTGTGCGTATTGTATCTGCGACGGTAATAGTGCCCACGTATTGGCCATTTTCGCTGACCATCAACGGGATATAGCCGTGTTGGCTGTCGGCGTGTGCGGCAGCGCAGTGCTGGCTATCGTGGGGGATATCGTGGTCGAAGTACTGATGACTCCCCACAAATACGGATACCCCTGCTACATCACCACTTACGCCATTCCCCACGTGTGTCGTCACGTTGTGGGCCGCGGGTAAATGAGTGGAACTTGCACTCACGATGGCATGTGCGAGTGGGTGCGTGGTATGGCGTTCTACTGCATCTGCGAGGGCTAACACATTCGTGCATGCAGGACACGTTGCAATGGGGGCATCAGGCGTTGTACAAGCGGTCGTGCGCACGGTGACGACGCTGGGGGTGCCGTTGGTGAGTGTGCCAGTTTTGTCGAATGCGATGGCGCGGACGCGTGCAAGTGTACTCAAAATGGCGCCACCTTTGACGAGGATGCCATGGCGTGCCGCATTACTGAGCGCACTGACCAGCGTCACCGGTGTGCTAATGACCAAGGCACACGGACATGCCACCACCAATAATACCAGTCCGCGGTAGAGCCACCCACTACTTGGATCCGTTGTCGACCACCATGGTGCCCCCCAGATAAGTGGCGGTATGACTGCAACCATCAATGCGAGGACAACGACTGCCGGCGTGTAGTAGCGTGCAAAGCGATCGACGAGTTGTTCGACGGGTGCACGGCGCTCTTGGGCTTCGGCCACCAGCTGACTCATACGAGCCACCATACTGGTATCAGCGTGATGGCTAATCGTGATGAAAAGTGCACGTAGTCCATTGATGCTCCCAGCAAACACACGATCGCCGACTGTTTTGGCCACCGGATGACTTTCGCCGGTGAGTAACGATTCATCGACCAGCGATTCACCACGTTGGACAACGCCATCGCACGGAAACCGCTCGCCAGGGCGGACTATCACGGTATCTCCGACCTCAAGCTCGCTCACGGGGACGAGATGTTCGTGTGGGTCGCTGTCATCTGTGTTTTGGCGCAGTGCCCGTTCAGGCACCAACGCAAACATGCTTGATACGGCTGCGCGTGCGCGGTTGCTACTATACCCCTCGAGTGCCTCGCCCAGTGCAAATAGTACGACAACCATGCCAGCCTCGACATACTGACCAAGGGCGATGGCACCGCCAGCTGCAATAGTCATCAACACATTAATTGACAGTTCGTGCGTAATCCAAATACTGCGCCACGCATTACGCAGGATTGGTGGGATTGCACAGAGCAACGCGGCGATTGCCAGCAGATCGAGCCACCATCGTTCCCATCCGAGCACTTCACTCAGCACGATGCATGGACTGATGAGTATCAATCCCAGCAGTGCGAGACGCGTCTCGTGTCGTTGCCACATAAACGCCACAAACGATGGCGGTGCCGTGTGCACAACAGGAGTTGTTGGCGCATCCGCAATGCCATAACCGAGTGACTGCACACGCGCAGTAATGCTAGCTGTATCAACGGTACCACTCACGTGTAAGCGGGCACTGGTAAAGGTAAGTGTGCACGCTGTGACACCAGGAAGTTGTGCTACGCCACGTTCGATGCTTTTGGCGCAGTCTGCACAGTCCATGCCCGTTATGATGAATGAGTGTGTGGTGCTTGTCATCTGTCAGCCTGTCGTTGTATTGGTGCAATTATATACTGAATCTAGCCACGTATCATGCTGCCGTGCACGTACAATATCCATACGGTATACGCTGTATGATTGTGATACATCGTAGTGGTGAGGATCCTATGCACCGTACTGCCATTTGGAATGCCTGTATCAGTGGATTTGTCGGGACACCATACAAACAAACTATGCGAGCCTGGCTTGACTGTGCACCGGTGCACGGCATCCGCATCATACAAAATCAAGCGCCGTGTGATGATTATTTTGTGGCCGATTGTCCACCAGCACATGCCATGGCGTTGATTCGTGCCGTACCACCAGCCCCACTGTGTTATATCACCGTCTGTGCTGATGATGACCGCGACATTCGCGCATATCAGTCATTGGGGGCAACGCATGCCTACAGTGAACTTGTGATGGCAGTCGAGTTGCGCACTCATCCCATGGTGTCGCCCGCATACGTCGTCCAGCGTGCCGGTAGCGATGATGTGACTACGTGGAATGCGCTGGACCCCGAAGGTGAGTCATGGCTCAATCCGCTCGATGTGGCTGCCCAAGAAATGGGTCATTATGCCATCTTTCGGGCTGATGCACTGGTCGCCCGTGGGCGTTCATTGCGCCTCTCATCGGGGTTCAGCTATGTCAGTATGGTATATGTTGATCCCTCTCAACGCCGTCGTGGCTATGGGCGCGCCTTGATGCAGGCCATGCTCAATGACGATGTGGCTGCAGGCATGCACACCAGCACGCTGATGGCATCCTACGAAGGTGCCGCACTCTATGCGACACTGGGCTATGTGACTGTTGCCCAGACCCACGTTTTTACCCTCTAATGAGGAGCACTGCGATGATCGATGCGATTACCCTTGCGAGTCAACTGATTGCGTTGCGTACTGATGCTGGTCAGCACACGGAATTACGTGCTGCACTCGACCTTATTGTGCGCCAGCTCCCCATGGATGTGACGGTAGAGTGGTTTGCGCGCAATGGCCACAGCAGTTTTTTGGCGTATGCAGGGGCAACGCGTCCAGATCGCTTCCGTATTGTGCTCAACGGTCATGTCGATGTCATCCCTGGTAAATTACACCAATATCAGGCAACACGAGTGGATGATCGTATCTACGGGGTAGGGGCACTCGACATGAAAGCAAATTTGGCCGTGTTGTGTGCCGTATTTGCCGAATTGGTGCACCACGTGCCGTATCCACTTGCACTGCAAGTGGTCAGTGAAGAAGAAATCGGCGGCTTCGATGGCACCATGTTCCAAATTGAGCAGGGGGTGCGTGCGGACTTTGTGATTAGTGGAGAAACAACGCAATTCAACGTGGTCAATCAAGCCAAGGGCATCGTATGGCTCAAAGTCCATGCGCAGGGCGTAACCGCACATGGCGCCTATCCATGGCGTGGCCAGAATGCGCTTGTGCTGCTGACGGCGGCATGGCAACGCATCGCAGCAGCCTTTCCCGTACCAACCACAGACGCATGGGCAACGACCGTCAATCTGGCACGAATTGAAACACCAAATGTGGTCTTTAACAAAGTCCCAGACGATGCACACATGTGGCTCGATGTACGGTGTACCCCGGCAGATGCAGCGACGGTGATTGCGCGGATTCGTGAGTGTGTGGGTGCATCATGTCGTGTCGAAGTCATTACCGACGAACCCGCCTTGGATGTGCCTGCCACACACCCGGACATTGTACTGCTCCAAGCGGCCGTGCAGGCAGTGCGTGGCATGCCGGCACGGCTGAGTGCAGCCATGGGGTCGTCGGATGCACGTCATTTCATGCGTGTTGGCTGTGCAGGGGTAGAGTTTGGACCAATAGGCGGTGGAATTGGTAGTGACGAGGAGTGGACGAGTGTGGCGGGACTTGCCGATTATGCCGCCATTTTGCGCCATTTTTTACATACGGTGCGGTAGTGTATCTGGCGTGGTAAACCGAATGCATCGGGATGCGTGTTGCGCGGTCTGCATGGTGATATGGCATGGTGTGCTACCGGCGATGACACCAGTGTCAGGGTACCATGTCCGCATGTGATCGACGATGATGAAACGACCATGCACATCCCCTACGGGATAAAATGTTGGGCTGGTTGAGTAGTAGCTCGTGAGTTGCAACGACGTGTGACACCAATCTGCAAGGGCGAGCACATCGCTACTGGCGATGCCGATTTCGCAGATACCGAGCATCTGCGTGTGCACAAATATGGGAGGTGTCGGCTGATTTACATCACGTTGAGCAATGAATTCCACCACGTTATCTGCCGCATCCCTGAAGTATAGTGCATCCGCGTGCCACTCATCAAAGGCATGGATGGTCCCATATGGTGTATGTTGTGGCGTCTGACACGTCGCCAGCCACCAGCGTAGTACCGCATGGATGCTGTTGGCTGGCACGGCAATGGCGTAGTGGTACCGGTATGGCTGATCTGACGCCACAAAACGTAACTGTGACTGCCCAATGGTGATGACACACGGTTCTTGGACATCCCAGCCATGTGCCATGTACCAGGCTTGTTGGGCGCTGATATCGTTGCAAAACAAGGTGAGTTCGCTTATCCGCATAAACCGCTCCCGTATGCGCTGTCGCAATCTGTCCGTGATTCGTAGTTATCCTAGCACAGACTGATATGCACACCAACACACTCCCGCCACTGGGGTCACCAGTGGCAGGTATGCAATCGTCTTGCGACGCTGGTATCCACTTCTTTATGCTATATATAGCGTACATGAAACATCATTATTTATGATGAGAAACGTATAAATATTTGGTAAAAATCACATAAAAAACCTCCACTGCCACGGCAGTGGAGGCTGTGCAACATGGCAAATTAGGGGCGTAACACGATTTTGGTGACAGGTGCGGTACCTGCCAGCAACTCCTTGAACGACATATCACCGTCGCTGAGGGGACGTTCGACGAGCCAGTTGCTGGCTGGTTGGGCGATGCCCTGGCCGACGAGTGCAACGGCTGTGGCGAAATCCTGCTGGGTATAGCAGAAGCATCCCAGCAAGCTGATTTCTTGGCGGATGACGTAGTTGGTGGGAATAGCCGTTTCGTCTTCGTGGAGTCCCATGAGTACTACTGTGCCACCGGGGGCAGTCGCCATGATGCCTTGATTGCGCACGATGCTGGTACCCACGGCATCGATGACGACATCCACGCCTCCGGGGATGATTGCGCGAGTGGCCTTGACGGTGTCGTCAGCACGCGCATTGATGGTATGCGTCGCCCCCCACTCGCGCGCCACGGCCAGGCGATTATCGGCGATGTCGCTGCTAATAATCGTCTGTACCCCGCGTGCTTTGGCGGCTGCAATTGCACACAGACCAATTGGTCCTGCCCCGAGGATGAGGACGCTGCTGTCACGGGTTGGTTGTGCCAGACCCACGGCGTGGATGGTGCATGCCAGTGGTTCACACAATGATCCGGCTACGAGTGATACATGATCAGGGAGTTGCCAACACAAGTTGGCGGGGACAGTCATGTATTCAGCGAAGGCACCGGGGAGGTGTGCGCTGAGGAGTTTGCGGTTGCGACAGAGGTGTTCGAGTTTGCGGCTACAGCGATCGCAGGTGCCACACGATACGAGCGGGTCGAAGGTGACACGTTGACCGACGCGTACTGGCGTGCCATCGTACAACGTGCCGTTCCCGGCGACGACGACGCCGGCACCTTCGTGTCCCATGATGAGTGGCGGGAAGCGGATGCTACTTTGGCCGAGGTACCCACTCAATTCCGAACCACAGATACCAACTGCACCGATGTGAATGAGCACCTCACCATCTCGTGGAATCGGCACCGGCACCTGTTGGACTTCCATGTGGTTGGCGCCAAGCCAAATCAGTGCAGACATGTGAGATGGTATCGTGCTCATCGTTGAACGCTCCCTCTATTTGGAACCATGGGGGTGAATGATTGGTGCTCGGCAACTTCAGTGTGATTATAGCACTAGTTGTTGTCAGTTATGTGGCTTGGTATTACAATGAGTGCATTCATCAACAATTCCCAATTCTCTACTCAGAAAGGTGCAATGATGCTCCCTCACGACTATGTGGCACGTGTCTATGCAGGGATTCTCGGCAAAATCATCGGGGTGTATGTTGGGCGCCCGTTTGAAGGGTGGACACATGACCGCATCATGGCCGAACTCGGCGAAATCAACTACTACGTCCACGAACAACGCGGTATGCCGTTGATTGTGGCCGACGACGATATCACCGGCACATTTACTTTTTTACGTGCCATCCCCGATCATGGGCATTCACTGGGCGTGACTGCTGCGCAAATCGGTCAGACCTGGCTCAACTACCTCATCGAAGAGCGCACCATTCTGTGGTGGGGGGGTGTGGGTAATTCGACCGAACACACAGCCTATATGCGCCTCAAAAACGGCATCCCAGCACCACAGAGTGGCTCGATAGCCCTCAACTCCAAAGTCGTCGCCGAACAAATCGGTTCACAAATCTTTATTGATGGCTGGGCCATGGTCGCGCCGGGCGACCCTGCCCTGGCCGCAGATTTGGCACGTCGTGCCGCCAGCGTCAGCCACGATGGTGAAGCCATCTACGGTGCACAGGTGATTGCTGCCATGGAGGCCCAAGCCTTTGTCGAGCATGACCTCAACAAACTCATCGATTGTGCACTCACGTTTATTCCTCGCGATAGCACGATTGCTCGCCTCATTCATGATGTGCGTGATTGGCACGCCGAATACCCTGATTGGCGCCAGGCCCGCCAGCAAATCGAAGCGCATTATGGCTATGACAAATTCGGCGGCAACTGCCACATGGTGCCCAACCATGCGCTGATTCACCTCGGACTGCTGTATGGTGGCGACGACTTGCAACGTGCCCTCATGATTACCAACACGGCTGGCTGGGACACGGACTGCAATGCGGCCAATGTCGGTTGTCTGCTTGGTATCAAAAACGGCTTGGCGGCATTTGAATCAGGCCCTGATTTGCGTGGCCCTGTAGCCGACCGTCTCTACTTGCCCACCGCAGATGGTGGGCGCGCCATCACGGATGCGCTGACCGAGACGTACCATGTGGTCAACATGGCGCGGCGCCACCATGGTCAGGAGCCACTTGCTCCCAAGGATGGTGCCAAATTCCACTTTAGTTTACCAGGTGCCGTCCAAGGGTTTATTAGCGACGATACGCCACAAAGCCGTGATGTGGCTACTATTGATCAGGTGATGGGCTACAACGGTGGGAATTCACCTGCCCTCGCCATCCGCTATCAACGCCTGGCACTTGGACGGAGTGCGGTTGCCACGACGATGACATTCATCCCTCCTGATGGTATTGAGACGCGTAGTTCGTACCAGATTCTCGCGTCCCCCACACTCTACAGCGGCCAGACGCTGACTGCGCGATTCGTTGCTGATGCCCATAATCGCCAGCCTGTCCAGGCCCAACTCCTCATTCGCGTGTATGGCGTCGATGACGCGATTGAAACCATCGTGGGACCACACATCACCCTGGTTGCCGGAGATGCACCGCTCATGACGTGGCAGATACCTGATACGCACGGTGCCCCGATTATGGCTGTTGGAGTGCAACTGACCAGCAGCGTGCGTGCCGATGGGTGCGTGTATGTGGACTTTTTGACATGGCAGGGCACGCCGACGCTGACACTCACCAAACCAGACCACAACGGAGTGCTCTGGCGTCGGGCCTGGGTAGATGGCTGTGACAACTGGCATCCGTCGTGGCCTGAAGCGTTCCGTATTGCACAAAACAGTGGTGTTGGCATCATCAGTCATGGCACAGCCGATTGGCGTGACTATTGCGCCCGTGCGGTGATTACTCCACACCTGCTGTCGCGCGGTGGCTTGGCGGTGCGGGTACAGGGCATGCGCCGGTTTTATGCACTCGAATTCCGTCCCGATCAGCGCGTCGTCTTGGTGTTGCAGTATGATGAC
>CAZIKU010000044.1:0-20059 GCA_964539815.1 uncultured Klebsiella sp.
GGGCTCGTGGCAACTCTGTCTGGTAGGGTAGCCAATACGACGAGAATTCCGCTATGCTGATTAACGATACGTTCTCCCGACGACGCGATATATATCATCTTTGATTTGTTCATCGCCATAGAGCCGATATGCTTCCTCTGCGAGTTCCTCGCGCGGTGTATCTGGGTGGAGTGCAGTCATCTGGCCAATGTGTTGTTTGCGCTTGTAGATCATATGCGCACGGCCCAAACGCATCACCTCAAGGTACAGATCATGATTGTCAGGGTCATTTTTTAGGGTTTTGAGGGCCTTGTCATATTTATTTTCTAAGAGAAAAAGATACACAAATATGACGAGAACTAATCCAATAAATACCACACGTAGCGGGTCGAAGAGCATGGCGAGAATATCTGTTTCCATGGTGTAACATCTCCCTAATACGCCTAATCATGCTGATTGTATCAAAGAGAATGGCTCAGAAATATGTAATCCATACCAAATTTCGCGTTCTGTTGATAGGGTGCATGCGATGCGTATGTATGGTTCGTCAGATGATAATCGCTGCCGGTTGACGCCACCAAGTGTCGAGATCAGTGACGTGCGCAGGATACAGGGGCATGGGGTGTGACGTAATGAATTTCAATAAAAAATAGAGCAAAATATGAAATATAGTTTAATTTTTTCTTATCAAATGTTCATATATGGGTTGTAAATTGCGACTTGACATTTAGGCATTAGTCACGATATTATTTGAGAGCATTTGTGCATTGAGAGATTATTGGAAAAGCGAAAACACCAACGACCCACCGGTTCACGGGTTTCTCCGCTTGTCTCTTGGCGTGCAAATCATGGTGTGGTGACACACACGTACCTTGATAACCGAGGTGACCATACTGCGTCGTCAACGATGGCGATTGCGCGATCGTGTGTCCATCGTCCACAAAAAGGTTCCCCGCGTGTTGTGCAGATTGTGTATTGCGTTCACGGGAAACATCAAAGAAAGCGAGTATGGTATGAAACAGGCAAACATTATGAACACGATTATTCTGATGCTGTTGCTGAGCATCATGGTGCCACAGGTGCAGGCTGCAAAAGCCGCTAAGGAATGTAGCTGTGTCGCGTATGTCAAGGCCAAAATCGGTACTAGTGCTGCAGTTGGGAATGCCAAGGACATGGGGAGTTGGCTCAAGCGCAATGGCTGGCGTGAAAGCTCGACACCATCAGTGGGCGCAATTGCGGTGCTGCAACCTTCGTTTCCAGGCAGTGACCCATCCGACGGGCATGTTGGGTTTGTGGCTTCGGTCCGCTCCCAAGGCAACAAGTGGGCCATAGACATCCGTGGAGCAAACCAATGGGTTGGTGGGAGCAAATACACCGATGCTGGATGCTCCAATGTGCGTGTGACGGGTTGGAGTGCCTTTGACAAGAACAAGTCAGGAATCAAGTTCTACTCCAAGTAGATTTGAAACACGGTACCCACCACAGCGCTGTGGTGGGTACCATACAAGTTAACAAGTTGGGAAATGTATTTTTATTTGAAAGAGAGCAAATGTATGACAAAGCGATTTGTGCTTGGCCTCATCATGATGATGATGGCGATGATGGTGACACGCCACGCCACGGTAAAGGCAGCGTCGGACGCTATTGGACCGATGTCAAAGGTTCCGTTCATGACTCAGGTTGCTGCGCAACTGGGCGATCCTTGTTATAACGAAAAACAGCAATCGATACACGGACATAACAATTGTGGCCCTGCTTCTGTAGCGATGGCAATTGCAGCGCTGAACAAGGATGCATCTGTATCTGTAGAGATGGTTGCAGAAGCGATGCGCGGGGCAGGTTTATCCTGTAATCAGGGCTATACTAACCCCTTTGATAGTGATAGTCTTAACAGATTTTTGAATGAACGTGGGCTCATGCGTAAGCCAATTACCACACTTGATGACATCAAAACCACGCTCGGTGAAGGATATGCAGTTGTCGTGCTCATTAACAATGCCGAATTGATAAAAAGTGGCATATATGGAACGTTAAGTGATACCGCAGCTAATCATATCGTAGTGGTCACTGGCTACAATGATAGTGGTTTTTTTATCAATGATCCGTTGCGTAATTCAAAATTTGTTTCTGGTACATTGGGTAATTATCCAGTATCGAATGAATTGTTTGCGAAGATTACAGCAAATACATTCAACGCAATGGCGATTGTGGAAATGCCGGCTACAACGCTGGCAACGGGCAAACAAAACCCGTACTACTTCCTGCTCAATGCGTCCACGAGCGATGATGTAGCTCGCCGCAAAGGATTGGATGCCACTGACTGGGGCAATGGATATATTGGTACTGCCGTGCAAACGTGGGATGTTGCCACCGTGGGTGGTGCTAATCAAGCCTGGTATCTCGAAGATGCTGGCGATAAGTCCTACTACATCAAACCGTATCATAGTGATGGTATGTGTCTCGATGTGCAGGGCGAAAGTCGTGATAACGGTGCACGCGTGCAAATTTTCTGGTGTACGAAAAAGGATAACCAACGGTTCACCTTTGAGTACGTGGGCAAGCGACCTGCATCATTTAATGCCGGGTTGGTAGATGCCTATCGCATTGTGGCCAAGCACTCAGGCAAAGTCATCGATGTGCGAGACAACCAGGTGCAAAATAGTGCTGCAGTGCATCAGTGGACCAAGGCCGATGGTGTGTCGACACAGATTTGGCGCTTGCAACCCGAAGATGCAACCAAACTGCGCCCTGACAGTGAATGCCAGCGCAACAAGATTACCAGCATACTGTGGCCTAAAGCGTGTGCTGCTGAAGTACAACCAACGCCCACCCCGGTTGTTGTTCCTACCATCACTTTTCCAGGCAATGGTCATGTCTTCCGTGATGCGTGGTCATTCACGTGGAACAATGCTAGCACGAGCAACTTCTTCAAGATTTGTCGCGATGGTAATACGAATGACTGCGTGGTATCTGAGCAGCGCAGTGGCGGCAGCTACCAGTCGAATAGCGCGTCGTGGGCCAAGCAACAGACGGGCAAGTGGTGTGCCACTGTGGGCGTGACGAGCACCGGCCCATGGTCGACTGCGGTGTGCTTCACGATGAGTGCACCCCGTATCACATCACCGACTGTCAATCAGCAGGTGCGCGGGTTCTGGCAAATCAATTGGGATGGAGATGGTTATTACCTGCAGATGTGTGACAGTAGCTTCCGCAACTGTCTGGTCAATCAGCCGGTCAGTGGTGGAGTCTACCGTGCGCAAAGCGAAGCCTGGGCGCGCATTCAGCGTGGCAACTACTGTGCTCGTGTCGGCGTGACGAGCAATGGACCATGGTCGGATACCGTCTGCTTTAACGTCGACAATACGATCTCCGTCGGCGGTGGACTGTTCCGCATTTCTGTTGCGGGTAAGAATCTGTCTCTCGACGTCAAAGACCGCAAGGACAAGAACGGTACGATTATCCAGATATATGAATTCACCCGTGGTGGTGGCTCAAATCAGAAGTGGCGCTTTGAGTCGCGTGGTGATGGCTACTACGCTATCCGCCCGAGTTCATCGTTCTCGAATCGCTGTCTGGACGTGTCGGGAAATTCACCAGACAACGGTCGTAATCTGCAAATCTGGAATTGTCACTATGGGGAAAACCAGCAGTTCCGTGTGGTCGATATGGGTAGCGGCCGCGTCGTGATTGTGGCCCGCAACAGCGGCAGAGTGCTCGACGTCAAGGGGGCACGTATCAAGAACGGTACGGAAGTACATCAATGGGATGTGCACGGCCAAAGCAACCAGCTTTGGGAAATTGTGCAGGTCCGCTAAAGGATACATCGTGCCCGCCCCGGCTCATGTCAGAAGCCGGGGCGGGTATATGTGTTTTGGTGTAGCTGTCGCGTCGCATACGAGGTCTCAGGTGTACTGTCATGTAATCGGTTGGCATAACACACAGCCGTATTCATGCTGCTGTGATTGTTGCGAGGTTATGGTCATTGAAAGTGAATACAAATGCTTGAAAGACTTATATTGGCTGGCACACTCATGGCCGTGTTATACGTGATTATCATCATTCACGAATTAGGCCATTTGCTGGTAGGCAAACATTTGGGCTTCCCTATCCGTACTTTTTCCATTGGAATTGGTCCGCTTGTCAGCACACTTGGTACGCACCACGGGATTCGCTATGAGGTGCGCTTACTTCCCATCGCCGGGTATGTGTCAATGGCAGACGATGCTGACGATACCACACTAGCGCCTTATGATGACACGCAACACACTCCACAGCAGGAAATAGTTCTGTATGCCGCAGGTGTACTGATGAATCTTTTGTCGGTTGGACTCGTCCAGAGTCTTTATCTCCTGCTGCCCTGGGGAATCATGTCCCTGACCGGTCAGCCCTACCGAGGGTGGCTCGTCAGTGAATTCAGTACATCAGTGGTACAAGTGTTCTGTGATGTGAGTATATGGTTAGTGTGTTTCAATCTGTTGCCCATTCCGGGGCTTGATGGTGGGCGTATGCTGGTCGCAGGTATCGAAGTGTGGTGCAAACGGCGTTTCGACGCAGATAACAAACAACTCGTCCATTTGGCCGGCATGTTACTCGTGCTCATATGGGTGGCGTGGGACTGGATTAAGTTTATCGGTTGGATTGTTGCGCCACTCTTTGAGTAGGAATAGGGCGCGATTCATCCCCAGCTCTGGCAAAAGAGCTGGGGATGTTTGTGTTTTGGGGGCACTGCACTTAGTATTCGTCGACCAAAGCACCTAAAATTTGGTAAAAATTACAAATAAATGATGAACGGTCTGTGATAGGATTGCCAAGTAATGCTGTAAATATGTTATTTTTTACAGTGAATGATTTATGGAGTGAATGATTATGGATTACTTTACCAAACAACTTGATGAAGAGATAAATAGTAAATTGTATGGTATTCGGTTGTCCATAGCCGCAAATAACGGTCCTAGAGGTTCTATGGAAGCACTAAATCTTGTTCGTGCCAAAATTGAGTACGGCTTGGTGTTTCAGTTGGCCGTACTTTGGCATGCAAATGTTGACTCATTCCGTAACACTAGTCAACGAGTTGATTTTCTCGAGAAACTTATTAAGCCACCGCTGGGTGTACTTTGGCGACTACTAAAAGATTTAAATAAACTAAATAAAAAGCATCATGGATTTGAGTATACCATTGCGGGTGGCATGTATCTTGATCCGCGCAATGAGATATTAGGCCATGGTTGGACATTCACAGAAGAGGAAGCCTACAATCAACTTATGGGTGCTGGTGATTTTGGTGGTTTCTTGAACATATGCAACGAATTGTATGATTCGAGTGATATCCTGAAAGATAATTACTTAATTATCCAACCAGATCAGATATATGCCACCGAAATAATTGGAGCTAGTTTTACTAATGATGGTGCGATTCAGGATTGGCAGTATTCCAACAATATGTCACAGTTTACTTTGTATGATGTGTTTGGTTACAACCTAAATAAACATGAATACATACATTTATCTCCTTTTATTTGCTTAGATCGCCATCAGATGAGACGACAAAGATTATGCCGTGTTTTCCAAGGTGTTGCTGATCCAGTTCTTGGTAAAGCTAAATACAATACGTTATTTGAATCAGATTTATGGACACAAATATATGATGAATTTAAGCATGCACAACAAATTAATGGAGTTGGATATGGGGCAAATGGCATTAAGTACAATGAATATGAAACTTCATATAATAAATATATAGCTCATGATTATCACATTCGCTATATTAGCAGTATTGAAAATTTTCTTGATAAGAAAAGTACAGTAACACTTACATTACAAGGCCAAGGTGGGCTTGGTAAGACTGCCTTGATTCAGTATATACTGGGAAAAATTATTTCAGGTCAGTCAAAAACACTGAGCCAAAATTTCGATTGTATTATTTTTTGTACAGCAAAAACAATTCGTTATGATGTGGCATTACAAACAGTAGCAGAGTATTCATATAAAGGATATACAGCAAGTTATGAAGATATTCTGCAGCTAATCAATCGAATGCTTGAAGCGTATCACTCTAATGATGTGAAACAAATGGAGCATAAGGTGATTAACTCTGATTCGAAGTTTATTCTTGTGATTGATGACTTTGAGTCATTTTCTGAAATAGAACGTACCAAAATTGCTACATTTGTGGGTCGTTTGGATGTGAATAAGCACAAAGTAATTATTACCACGCGTATTGCAAATTTTTATGCGATTGGCGAAGAAAGACCGATGACACATCTTTCACCTAGTGACACCATGATTTTCTTGCAGCAATATTTAGCAGACAAAAACTCTAGTTTAACTATTTCCCCACATCTACATCAGGTAATTCATGATATGACAACGGGTAATTCATTATTTGTAATTCAATTGGCGGAATTGATGTTGCAGTTTGGAATTGAAAATGCTATGGCGCAAAGACCTGGTCAGCGTGACAAAGATATCAAGTTTTTGTACGGGAAGATATATGATTCGCTTACGCCACTCGCGCAGAAAATATTCGTTGTGATGGGAGGGATGGTAAATAACCGGAATCTTTCGAATTTGATTGAGAAGTTGCGATTCGTGGTAGAAGCCGAGATGAATGATGCATTTGACGTGTCACTTCAAAAGCTGGTACGAATGCATATTATCAAGATTCCTAATGATAAAGTTTTTGAGGTATATAATGAGCAAATCTGGAATATAATGCGTGGATTTTGGGATGGTTTGAATCAAGATCAAAAGAAAAAGTATGAAAATACGATTAACAAGATTGAAGCGAGTCGTACCGATTTGGATTTGAATAATGCATTACTCCAGAATCTTAAGTTGCGCGAACAGTCCGAGGCGCTTGCTGATGTAATTGAGGAGTACCGTTCAATTTTGTTACGGCCGGATGATAACTGCCCATTAGATGTGAAGCTTGTAGCAATAAATAACTTACTTGATTATCTAAACAGCAATCTCCAGGTATCGATGCTTATAAAAATTTGTAGGGAATTTAAAAACCAGTATGAGTCTCATTATGTTTTTGTAAAAAGGTATGCCGAAATATTTTGGAATATAGGTCTTGGATCTTACAAAGTGAAACTTGAGTTGAGAAACGCTGCTTATATTAGTGAGAGTTTTAATATCATTATTTCGTATTTAGCAATTAGTAACAACAACACAAGCAAATTTAATATTGACGCATTAGAACTACGTGGGGTATTAGTGGAACGACTATGCATTGATTATTTACGACAAAGTAGTCTTCAGAGGCAAGATCGAAGAGATCCCAGCACAGAGGTATCCTTTAAAGAAAAACAAAGAGCAGATTTCTATAAGATTCGTGATGAAGGTCAAAAGTTGTTTCGGTTATGCCAGGGAATAGATATAGATATTGCCCAAATCCAAACGGATGAAAGTCTGAATAATGCCATAAGTAAAGCATTATATCAATATGCATACTTGAGTAATACTCGTTATCAGTTTGAAGAAGTGATCCAGATAGTTGACTTTTTAAAAAAAATAATAACTGATGCAAACTCGGATTTTGCACGAGATGTGGAAGACTTAGGTATCGACGCAAATAATAAAATTTCGCAAGTTGAAGATAAGATAAATGAGGGGTATTATTCTGTACTATCAATAGACGAATTGTCAACTTCACGACCAGATTTATACTACTTTCCATTTAAACTCATGACGGATAATCAAAAAGTACACTTTATACGAAATGTATCGTTGGTTAACCCGTCATATTTTGCTTTTGTGCAGGCAATAATGAAGCTTAGTCATGTAAGAAATATTGATTATAGTAATTTATGCGAAGAATTTGATGATCTTCGCGATGAGGATACAGAGCGTATACTACAGTCTACTGAACGTTATTATCTAGACAGAGGAGTGAACTTTTTACCAAATTTTGGCAATAGTATCATTGATAGTTTTAAGCTTATTCGTAATTGTATTAATTTGATCGAAGCAAATCAGAGCAGTATGGAGCTCCAAATGTGTTTTGATCAGTTAAACAATACTGAGAAGCGATATGTAATTATGCGCATGTTGAATAGTACGAATCCACTACATATTTCTTTTGTTGCAGGACTAGGAAACGATGAACGAATATATAGTATGTTTGTGGATTCTCTAGATACACCAAATATAGATAAACAAGTGTATTTTACTGTGAAGAACAAATATGCAGATAAGTATATGAAAATTGTACTAGAAAGAGTGGCATACGTGAAAATTATGGAAATGATCCATAATAAAAGATATATTAGTGAGTTCCCTCGTTATTTTGGTTACTTGGATAGTCTACTGTGTGCATCGATTCTGCATCAGTGTGCGTATGATGGCATGCTCTCTGATGACTTTGGACAGCAGATTATTGCGTTTATAATTGGTATCTCGGGTCTTGATTCTGATTTGCAAAAGACAATCAAAAGTAAGCTGAGTCGCATAAATTCAACAATACTTACACAGTATGATGCAATCATAAAGAGTGCAGAAAGAGACTTTGGACTTAAGTATAAACATATTGCAGGATATTGGTGGGCTCGTCATAAGGATTTTTTGAATACCCGTGTGAAAAAAGTTAACAATGCTAATCATTCAATTGATGAAATTATTACAGTAAAGCCATACATTGAGCCTTCTAGAAAACCATTTCCAACAGAGTTGAAAATAGGCGATCAATATGTAGGTACAATATCTGGCTTCATTACGAGTGGTGTACTTATTGATATCGGTGTTGGCTACGACGGATTCATACATCATGATTTTGCATTAAGTACATGGCAGAAAGGTGATAAAGTCAAGGTGAAAGTATACAAAGTGGATACAGCAAAAAAGCAGATTATACTTTCGGTACCATTTCCAACAGAGTTGAAAGTAGGTGATCAACATACGGGTACAATAACTAGATTTACTACGAGTGGTGTACTTATTGATATCGGTGTTGACTACAACGGATTCATACATCATGATTTTGCATTAAGTACATGGAAGATAGGCGATAAAATCAAGGTAAAAGTATACAAAGTGGACATAGTCAAACAGCAAATTGTGCTTACACCGATGTCATATTCATTTGGTTCATAAAAGTCTTAGAATTTGGATATCTGTATGATAGACTATGCACTAATTCTCTAGCAATCAACAGAGGAGGCGTGACACTGGTTGCACTACTTGCGATGTACGGTTTGCTACAACGCATGAAAAAAATAGTTGACGTTTGCAGTTGCCATTCCAACTCTATGTACTCGTGTTGTATTAGCATGAAAAACACCCATCAATAGCGTGTGACATCGAGCAAAATTTGAGAGACTATCATACGATGACCGGTGAGCATGTTGGATGGAGGAATTATGCGACTGAAGGACTATATCGAAATCGACCAGACCCGCACATATGGGTATATCGTCTTGATGTCGATTGATTCACTGAAAGGATATGTGCAGCATTTCTTGGCGAGATGGCACGCTGAGCAGAAGGTAGAGGTTTTCGATAAGCACAACATAGATCAGTTAGAACAGTGTATCTATGAGCTAAAATATCGTATCCAGAGGCTAGAAGTATTAGTATATCAAGCCTTAGATGATATAACTAATGATGCAAAGTATAACTGTGTAATTGGTGCAAGAAATGATGACTTTTGGCGCAAACATCTTGAATGTTTGAGCCAAATACAACAATACACTGATGATGTTTTTACTTCTATTACTCAAATCAATACTATATACCTAAATAACGCAATCACTGTAGAAAACTCACAACAGATTGTTAAGCAACTTGCTCAGTATATTGACATGATTGAAATAATAGAAATGAGACGTAACCGCTTATTATCAGCATATCCTTTTTCATTACCAAATGAAAAAACATCGCTAAGTCTGCCTTTTTTCTTAACATTTAATAATAACAATGAGACACGGAAGATAATCGAACAGTTTACGTTGTTTGCATTCGTCTTATATGATGTGCAGGCACAACCAGAAATTACGCATGCGCTGCAACGTCGGTATCAAACATTACATGAAGATACGGGCAATGATTTTTTGTTTTTTAGCTTTTTTAAACCGAGTAAAGCATGGCTAAAGCGACAATACCGTCAATCTGATTTACCCTATATTTGGGATACAATGTTGAACGAAGATGGAGTGCAACAAGAAACTCTATCTGATAGAACAGATACAGTTTCTCACCCTGAATTGCATATTTCTTTGGTATCACAACAGCTCCAAATTTCATATGCGCAAATGCCATGTTTGGTAGTGACGACGTCACTGCATCGCAGTCAAGAGTATATTGTAGTGCCATTTAGTCAACACGATTTATCTGCGAAGCTCATTAAACTTGGTGAAATTGCTACGGCATACGCTGCAACACAATCGTTGAGTTGGAATCTCAATGATGCACATTTGCTCGAAATAGTTCGGCAGGAACTATCTAAATCCTATTCGGATACGATTGTCTCCTACATCCTTGATCCATTTATTGACTCGCTCATTGACATGCTCGATATTTCTGCATTTACGGATACTAGTGAAACTAAATCACGTCTTGAACGGTATCAGGAGATGATTCAACATTTGCGTGAGAGTTTGGCGAGTCTTGCAGATGTTGATCTACTAGAAAGTGATTATGCCCAGCAACAAATGAAACGCCTTGATCGATACTGTGATGTTGTCTGTCGATTATTAGCGCAATATGCTGATTTACTGACTTTACCAAGTAGTAGTAACTCAATAATTGACGTTGATACACAACTTCTTGAAACTGAGAGTGCATTGTTCCTTTCAACATTTCAACGAGTGTGGAGTGCTTATCAATCCTTGTATGCGGAATCATATACTCAACTGGATTACTCAACATTTACCATTTCACTCACAAAAATGATAGAAAATGAGATTAACCTATCAATTATCCAAGTTGTGCGTCAGTTACTTGGTATCGATTTTCCAACATGGTATAACACATATCAGGAAGGAAAAAAAGCGAAAGTCATATCTGGTAAATTAGAAATTGATTTTAATCGTTTTGTCCATAAACAGCTCGTGTTGCCAGGTATTGGTCAGTCATATACTGTGGCAAAATATTCGTCACTCAAAGATTTGTTAAAGCATAAAGTTAGTATGTATGCGCAACCAGAATTTACATCACAAGATATCGACGTATTGTATGTACAGCTTCTTGAGCAGTGGGAATTACTTATTCCTAAGCGCAATCAGAGCGCACATGGTGCGGTTGTCGACGAATCTGCATTTAATGATGTAATCCAGATTGTGACACAGTTCCGCGACATATTTCGCCTGTTGGCATGCATCAAACAGAAATTGCGTTATTGACACCCCGCCCCTCCTCGGCGCATAATGGCCGTAGTCCACCCCGAGGAGCCCTGTACCATGACCCTGTTGCCCCCTACTGCATTCCCTGCACCGGATACCTATGCCGTCGAGCAGCGTGTGGCGCTGATTGCCCCGGCCGATACTCCCATCCACTACACTACCGACGGCACCACCCCCACCACCGCCAGCCCCGTGCTGGCCGCAGATGGCTTTATTTTGCTCGAAGCAGTCAACGACGGTGACCGCGGCCTGACCACCCACACCACCATCCGCGCTATCACCGCCCGGGCCGGCCAGGTGAGCGCGGTGGCGAGTTTTGCCTATACCATCGCGCGTCGCGACCGCGATAGCTATGTGGTGCACGAGCTGATGCCGGGGTTTTTCGTGATTCGCGACTTTGATAACGTCAACATGTACTTTATCCGCGGTAGCACACGTAGCTTGCTCGTCGATGCGGGCATGGGCAACGGCAACTTGCGGGCGGTAATCGAGCCGCTACGCGGCGATGTGCCCATGGACGTCTTTCTCACCCACGGGCATGGCGATCATGTCACCGCCCTAGGCCAGTTCGAGGATACCTACGACGTCTATATGAGTCACATTGACCTGCCCATGGTGCAGGCCGCCAAAGCGCGTGGCCTCAACGCCGACCTCAGCGCGATTATCGATGTGCACGAGGGGATGGTCTTTGATCTAGGTACCTACCGCTTTAGCGTTTATGCACTGCCCGGGCATTCTGCAGGCAGCATGATGCTCTTTGACGAGGCCAAAGGCCTGCTCATTGCTGGCGATGCTGTGGGCAGCAACAAAGCGGGCACCGCCGACGCCTTGTGGATGCAGATGCCTAGCATGGCACCCATCGACACGTATCTGTCGGCGTTACAGGTCTTTCGTGCCAAAGTCGCTGGGCGCATCACGCTCATCTACGGCGGCCACAACGATTGGCCACTCATCGGCGAAACTTACCTCGACAACCTGCAGGCCGCCGCCCAGCGCCTCGTCGATGACGGCCCCGACACGCTCGTACCATCGCTGCGCCCTGCCGGGATATGGATGGCAGTGCAGGGTGACCGCATCAGCAACCCCAACTGGGCCTCGATTAATGTGCGCAAAGAAACCTGCCTCAGCCAGCCGCATACTCACATTGCCAGCCTGAGCAACATCCTGGTGCAGGGGGGCGTGCTCGATGCGCCGTTTGTGCCTACTACCACGCACTATACGCTCCGCCGCGTCCCGCGCCAGGTGGTGACTATCACGCCTATTCCTACATCCACGCGCATCGCACGCCTGACCATCAATGGCCACCCCGTGCAACCGGGTGTGGCGTGGGCGGTGGGATCTGTGGCACACGTCGAGATGTGTGTCACCGCCCCCGATGGCGTGCACATGCAGACGTACACGATGCATATCGTGTAGGGGCACACTGGGAGCGATTCGCCACATGGTGTGTGGCGTACCACCGGTGGGAGAGGGTCAGATATCTTTCATCAAATCCCATACCGGCGCACATACCAGGCTTTGACGAGTTGTGTCAAGGGAATATACGTGACCAGTAATCCAGCTAACACCAGCCAGTAACTGCCAGGTAATGCCACAAAGCCGAGCGTGCTGGCGAGTGGCGAGATGGTGAGCCATGCGGCTCCCGCAAGGACGCCCAATGATGCCACGCTCAACTGCCAGCTTGCCATGCTTTGGAGGAAAGGGATTTTGGTGGTGCGGATGACATGGATGACAAGAATTTGTGAAAAAATCGACTCGATGAACCAGGCCGTATGGAAGAACTCAGGATGATGCCCAGCATCAAACATGAACAGTAACAGCGCAAAGGTAATATAGTCGAAAATAGAGCTAATCGGTCCTATGGCCAGAATAAAGCGTAGCAGGGTGTCGATATCCCAGCGCCGTGGTTTGAGAATCCATTCGGGATCGACGGAATCTGTGGGGATTGCTGACTGAGACAAGTCGTATAGCAGATTATTGAGCAAAATTTGGATGGGTAACATCGGTACAAATGGCAAAAACGCACTGACTACGACGATGCTAAACATATTGCCAAAATTAGAGCTTGCTGCCATGCGCACATATTTGATAATGTTGCCAAAGACTTTGCGCCCCTCGACGACGCCTGCTTTGAGGACGTCGAGTGTGGCATCGAGCAAAATAATATCGGACGACTCTTTGGCAATGTCAACGGCGGAATTGACCGAAATTCCCACATCGGCGCTGCGTAAGGCGGGGGCATCGTTGATACCATCCCCCATAAACCCCACCACATGGCCGTTGCGTTGGAGTGTGCGCAGGATGCGCTCCTTTTGGTCGGGGCTCAGTTTGGCAAAGACGTGACTCTGCTCGACGACCGTGGCCAACGTTGCGTCGTCCATCTGTGCAATGTCTTGACCACGGACGACATGGCTTGTCGGAATGCCGACTTTGTCACAGATATATGTCGTAATCATGTCGCTATCGCCAGTGAGAATTTTGATGGTAATGGCCAGATCCCCGAGTGCCTGCACTGCGGCCTTGGCGCTTTCTTTGGGTGGATCAAGAAACGACAACAACCCACACAACACCAGATCAGATTCGTCGGCAACGGTAACAGGGCCGTGATCACTCGGAAGCTGTTTGTAGGCGACGGCTAACTCGCGGAACCCGCGTTGATTCGCCGCATGCACCAAGGCAGTTGCTGCTGCGGTAGCTGTGTCGTCAAGTGGTATGTACGTGTCGTCTTTTGCGACGAAACGGCAACAGGTCAATATTTCTTCGTATGCCCCTTTACAAATAAGCAGCCGCGTACCGTTGTGTTCGACAATCACGGACATCCGTCTGCGTACGAAATCAAAGGGTATCTCGTCGACTTTATGGTAGTCGGCGACGGCGGTATCGTATTGTTCGTTGCGGGTGTGGGCAATAATTGCATCGTCGAGGACATTGTTGAGTCCGGTATGGAAAAAGCTGTTGAGGTAGGCATAGTGTAATACGGGCATGCTTTGTGCCCCACGCATATCGACATGGTTATCGAGTGCGATTTTGCCTTCGGTCAGTGTGCCTGTTTTATCTGTGCAGAGCACATCCATCGCACCAATGTTTTGGATGGCGTTGAGACGTTTGACAATAACGCGCTTGTGCGACATTGTCAGCGCCCCTTTGGCAAGATTGACTGATACAATCATGGGAAACATTTCAGGAGTCAATCCAACAGCAATTGATGTCGCGAAAAGAAATGCTTCCCACCAGTTACGGGTCACCACACCATTGATAAGAAATACCAAAGGCACCATGACTGCAATAAAGCGAATCATCAGCCAGGTAAACGAATTCACCCCACGATCAAAACTCGATTCCTCGCGCTTGGCGGTGACCCGTTGTGCAAGATCCCCAAAAAACGTTCGTGCCCCTGTCGCAATCACCACGGCTTGTCCTGCCCCACTCACTACACTCGATCCGAGAAAGCACAATGTGTCGTGTTCGAGTGGTGTTTGGGCGGTGTGGGTGGCACGTGCGTATTTGTTGACGGGCAAGGCTTCTCCAGTCAATGTTGACTGGTCAAGTGATAGATTTTTGGCGGCAATCAGGCGCACATCCGCTGGAATCATGGCACCGGCGCTGAGATTGACAATGTCGCCTACGACAAGTTCTTCAAATGGCAACGTAGATTCGTGTCCATCACGCAGTACTGCGGTGCGGCGTGCCACGAGCGCTTTGAGTTTCGCGGCGGCGACATCTGCGCGTATTTCTTGGGTGAAACGGAGCACTACCGCTAGCACCATCATGCCTGCAATGATAATTGCTGCCCGATAGTCACCGGTACTATACGAGACGACGGCAAGCAAGACGAGTAGCAGGTTGAGTGGGTTTTTGAAGGTATCGAGCACGCGTTCCCACAATGTAAGCGTATGCTCTGTGGCAATGATATTGGCGCCATGCCGGCTGCGTTGGGCGACGACCTCGTGTGGCAGTAACCCCGTCTCACGACTACCGAGCGATTGCAGCAACGTTGCGACGTCGCTGTCGCCGGCCGTCATGAGCATGTTGTGTTGTGTGTCCATCACGATTCCTCAATAGGTAGGCATTGGTGGCATGGGTGCACTTCCGTACCTTATTCCCATGTTGCCAGCATTACTGCCGTATCGCGAGCAGGGACACCAGATCCTCCTGGTACTGGTGTATCGGCACTGTCACGTACCGTAAACGTGAATTCGGCCCCTGCACGGAGTCCACAAATACGTGCGACGCCACTCGCATCGAAGGTACTTGAGAGCTTGAGCCCGTCAATGGTGACCCGCCACCCAGTGGTATCGATGCCTTGGATGCGAAATGCTACACATTTGCTTGCTTCGTCGAGACTTTGGCGCACAAAGCGGAGCATTTTGGGCTTCTCGGTTGGCTTGACGACGCCCGAATCGATGCGAACTTTGGTCGGTGCAAGTGTGGCAAGGATCTTGCCGATTTTGGTAGGACTCGGGATGATGGTGACGGTTGGTTGGGGAGTATGCTTTTGGGTGGGGTGTGCGGTGGCGATTATGGTGGGTGATGCGCTATCTGTTGTGGTTGTTGGGAGGGGGGTAGGGGTGGGTGTATCGATTTGTAACGAAACTTCGGCGGTGCATTGACTAAGCAATAGCGCCATACAAACGAGTACCGTACGAATAAGCCATGGCATATAGCCGTGTGGAACGCGCAATAGAATCTCCTCTGCAAGATGCCGCAATACCGCTGTTGCGGTATCTGTGTGGTATGAGCACCACGTGGGACAAGTGGGATGCTGTTGCCGTGCATCTCACGGAAGCATATCATACTGCTATTATGCGGGGATGTCCACTCGTGTGGCCAAATCTCCACCACGGCGTTGTTGAATCGTGGCTAATATGCGTACAATGCATTATTTTTAACGAAATACATCATGTTATGATGAGAGTACACACATGTACAACGACTGGCAGACGTCATGTCGAATGCGAGTAGTGTAAAGGAGTGAATCAGTGAGCGATGCAATTGCCAAAATATGGGTGGCAGTGGCGCTGTTGTGTGCTACTGCTGGGGGGGCGTATACCGCCTGGCGCATGTCGGTAATCGATGATGCCATGGGGGATGCTATCAACGATGGTATTCACGCACTGATTACCGATGCAAGTGCACGCATCCGTGCGGCGAGCGATGTCAGTGATCATCTACGTGCCTACACCGATTACGTGGTGGCGAGTAGTGCCCGCGATATCTCGTTGCTTCAGGCCGACGAAAGTACCGACCCGGAGGTACAGGCGATGTACGTGGCACAGAGCGAGGCTGATGCCTTGCCGGCGAATGTGGCCAAAGCTGCCTTCCCACAGCGATTTGTCAAACGCACAGGGGAATTTAATCGCGCAGCCGATGCCCGGGCAGTCTACGCCAGTATTGTGGGTAAACGCAACGTTAATGCAGATGCGATTTATGCCGATTCGCAACAGAGTCGCGACAAAACGAGCCTCTTGGTGATGTTGCTGGTGGGATATGCATTGGTCATTCTTTTGGTGTCATTTACCGAACTAATCGAGACACCAATCGTCAACTTTGCCTTGGCACTTGCCGGCATCATCGGTTCGGTAGCACTGGTCGTCTGGACAATCGTCATCGAAGCAGGGGTACGATAATCATGCAGAAATTCATCGCACGCTTGAACGAGTCCAATGCTGTCATCGGTATTACGATTGCGATAATTACCATTTATGCGGCGCTCATTGGTATGCTCCAGATGCAGGCGAGTAACCTCAATACGCAGTATCGTGCTGATACCCAACGGTATGCGATTGCGGCGATGCGGATTCGCAGTGTGGGGGAAACACAGGCCACCTTTGATACGGGATATATCCAGCGCGTCAACGAGCTCCTTGATCAGCAAGAGGCGCTTGCGACGAGCCAGGGAGATGCATCAATCGCGGGCAAAATCGATGCGTTGCGCGATGCCTTGACCGTTGTGTCCCCTATTTTGCAACCACCCTATGCTGACAATGACCTGGCCGCATTGCAATACGATGTCGACACCTACTTGAAAGATGCCATCAGTGCCGAGCAGTATCTGGCAGCGTCCGCTCCACTTGATGCGGTGTGGGATAGCAAAGCAAATACCTATGTCGTCCACTTAACCCTGCTTGCAGTCGTATTGGCGTTGCTTGGTCTCGGTGTCGTAATGCTCGATGTACCGCGGCTCATGGTGTTGAGTATGGCTGTAGTACTGACGATTGTGACGCTGGTGTGGAGTATACAGACATATTTGGCACCTGTCCCCACAATCAATCCCAAAGCCATCGCCGCGTATACGGATGCCTATACGCGTGCATATGTGGGAGATACTGCAGGGGCGCTTGCCAAATACGACGATGCAATTCGTCTGGATCCAGACTATGCGAGTGCCTATTACGAGCGTGCGTGGATATATTATGCGGATGGTAAATATCCCGAAACGCTCGCTGATTTGGCATCAGCCCGCCGCACTGGCTTTGATAGCACCAGCATCGATAACCTCGAAGGATATGTCATGATGCTGCAGGGCAACTACGCTGCCGCCCAAACGGCGACCAGCGCATGGTTGAGCCGTGAACCTGACAACGTGGTGGCTATTGGGCAACAGGCAGCCATCCAGTATGCCATGGACACCCCGGATGCGGCCAATGCCAGCGTGGCAACACTGGTTGCAACTGCACAGCGCATGGTGCAACAACTCCGCGCCAATGGTGGTGAACCTGATGAGGATTTGTGGTATACCCTCAGTGATGCCGCAGATGTTATTGCCGATGTGCAAGTGGCTGCCACCAACGCCGAGGCAAGTGGCTTCCCGCCGCTAACGCTGACTGATACTACCATCGCCGCCATCGATGTGGCGGTGGCACAGATTCGCTCGACTGCGATGACGCTGGAATACAACCTCACACCCGGGCAAGCCAGCGCCCAGTCCCTGCGCTTTGGCGTCATCGGTGATGACGACACCTTTGTGCCCCAGGATGCGGTGGCGAGTGCGGATGTGTCGACTACCCCTCTGGCACTGGAATTCGCAGCCGCCAATACGACGCCGGATACGCATGTGATTGTGCGCATCTATCTGGACGGGGTCGAAGACACCACGCTGCGCTATGTGACCACCTGGGATGATCGTGGTGATGGTACGGTTGCGTTGATCATCCCCGTCGATATCGGCCCGTTGTATACGCTCCAAGCGGGTGACTATACGGCAGAGTTGTATATTGACGGTGTGTTGCAAGGGCAAGCCATTCCATTCACGTTGACCGAATAACCGAGCTTACGGGATGCGGCAGGTGCACTGCACCTGCCGCATTTTCTATGGAAAAAGTGCGCCGTACATGCGATAATAGGGGAAAGGAATGTGGGAAATGGACGCTATGCGAAAAACACACCTCATCGTTGTCGCAGGTTTTCTCGGTGCCGGTAAAAGTACCTTGTTATTGCGTGCCGCCCAGCGACTGCGCGCAACTGGGTTGCGTGTGGGATTGATTACCAACGACCAAGGGCACGATTTGGTGGATACAGCGCTGGCACAGACGCAGCAGGTGCCGGTGGTGGAGGTGCAGGGAGGATGTTTTTGTTGTCGCTTCCCTGATCTGCTGACGGCCGTGATGACGCTACGCGAGCAGGTGGCGCCCGACGTGATTTTGGCCGAGCCGGTGGGGAGTTGTACGGACATTGCGGCCACGGTGCTCCGTCCACTGCGTGCGTATCATGGTGATATGGTGACGATCGCCCCGCTGAGTGTGCTGTACGATCCACAACGCACGTTGACCACATTCGTGCCGGCAGTCGCCTACTTGCACCACAAACAACTCGCCGAAGCAGAAATCATCGTGCTGACCAAGGCCGATACTTTGACCACTGCGCAGCGCCACCACATGCTGTTGCAACTCCACCAGCACCATCCACAGCAACAGATCATGGCCATTGCACATGATGATGACGCCAGTGTGGATACATGGTTGACACAGGTGCGCCAGCAGGTGGCACAGCCACGTAGCCTCGAGATTGATTATGCGACCTATGCGGATGCCGAGGCGGCTTTGGGCTGGTTGAATGCGGTGGTCACGCTGACTGCCCCGCAACCGTTTGGGCTGGATAGCTGGCTGGCGGGGGCGTTGCACCAATTCGACCTACAGGCACGCCAGCAACAGGTGGCGATTGCTCACCTGAAAATGCACGCCCAGACGGCACACACCCAGGCCAAGGCGAGTCTCACGACCACAGGAGGCATGGTGTCGTGGGATGTTATCCCGCAGCCGCCACAGACGACCCAGGCTACCATTACGATTAATGCGCGCATAGGTGCCACTCCCGCCCAACTCACCGATATGCTTCAGCAGTTGCTATCCCAGCAACCGCGTGGAATTGATGCCATACTGGTACGTCACGAATGCTTTGCCCCGGCGCCCCCACAGCCCACTTATCGCTTACAGGAGGATGCGTGATGAATGAACAACAGCTGAATGCGCACGTGGATGCAATTATCCGCCGTGCCAAACAAGCACCACCGATTTATTTGACCCGACATGTGCAGGTTGGGGTTGATTCGGCCATGTACAACCTCAATAATCCGATTGATCATCTTGATTTGAGTCAGATCCAACTAGCTGGACTCAATGGCTGGCAGGTGGTTGGTACCATTCCCAAAACAGTGTCTGCTAGTTATAATCACGGCTTGAATCATTTCACTGCCAGTGGTGGGAATGTGATAGCGGTGTATGTGGTGTTGCAGTTGACGTTGA
>CAZIKU010000045.1:0-20010 GCA_964539815.1 uncultured Klebsiella sp.
TGCGTGGTTTGGTGTTGAGCGAATCAAGGACAGTAAACTTGGTCTCGAGTGCTTTGAGTCTGGCGACCTGTGACGACGTGTCGTTGATGTTGCCAAACACGATGGCCTGTGATGGACATGCCTGCTGACAGGCGGTGACGACTTCACCGTCTTTGATGGTGCGATCTTCACGGATGGCGTCGATACGTGCTTCGTTGATGCGTTGTAGACAGTAGTTGCACTTTTCCATGACACCACGAACGCGTACCGTCACATCTGGGTTGCGTTGCAACTTGAGTGATGGCGTCTCTTCGTCGGCATACTGGAAGAAGTTGAAGCGGCGTACTTTGTATGGACAGTTATTTGAGCAGTATTTGGTACCCACACAGCGGTTGTACACCATGTTGTTGATGCCTTCGGAGTCGTGAACGGTGGCTGCAACTGGGCAGACAATTTCACAGGGGGCATGCTCACACTGCATACAGGCAATCGGCTGCTGGTAAATCGTTGGATTGGCCGTATCACCGCTGAAATAGGTGTCAATGCGAATCCACTGCATTTCACGACCGCGCCAAATTTGGTCTTTGCCGACCACCGGGATGTTGTTCTCGGCTTGGCAGGCGACGACACAGGCGTTACAGCCGTTACATGCATTGAGGTCGATTGTCATCCCCCACTGGTATCCCTTGGAATAGTCATATTCTGGGAACAGTGAAAGAATCTCGTGCTTCTTGTGCTTGATACCGGCCTTTTTCTCGGCTAGGTATTCAGCCAACGATTTGGCGTGCAGGATGTCTTCGTCGCGACCTTCGAGATTGAAGTGCGATTGTGTGGATGCCAGCGTGTACGTCTTGCCAGTTTTGCTGACTGTTACGCCACTTGCAGTCCAGAGTGCATCGCTCGATCGAATCGCATAGCCATTGAAACCGATGCCAGTACCGACTTTTCCAGCCTGGGTGCGACCAAAGCCGAGGTGCACCACGATGGTGTCGTTGGCTTGACCGGGCAAGACGTTGATGGGGGCTTCGACGCTGCGACCGTTGACTGTCAATGTCACTACATCCTCGGTTTTGACGCCGAGTTTGGTGGCAGTTTCGGTGCTGATATGGGCGCTGTTGTCCCATACCATTTTGCTGAATGGCTTGGGGACTTCCTGGAGCCAGCCGTTGTTGGCGGCTGAACCATCGCGCAACGACGGATCAGCGCGGAAAATGAGCTCGAGGCCTTCGCTGGCAGGTGCTGCAGATGCAGTTACAGGGGCGAGGGTGACAGCGGCACTGCCAACTGCGCTCGCACCGGCGACCAGACCATCGTGGAGAGCTACTTCCCACGCCTTTTCAAAGGCAAACCCATCAAGGCCAAGTTGTGATTTCCAGTAGCCTTTGACCACATCATGAGCAGAGTCACTTTTACCTGCTAGCGCCTGCAGTACATCGCTGAAATGCTTGCCATCGTAGAGCGGAGCAATCAGTGGCTGTTGCAATGCAACGGCACCATTGTACGCGCGGGTGTCACCCCAGCTTTCGAGATAGTGCAAGCCATTGATGTGCCATGTGGCGATTGCAGCCGTCTCGTCATTGTAGAGACCGACGTGCACAATGGTGGGAACTTTCTTGAGCGCTTCAGCGATGTTCAAATCGGCAGGGGCACTGTAGACCACATTGACATCGTTGATGACAAGCATGGTAACTGCACCAGCATTGATTTCATCAACCAACGACTTTAGTGATGCAGCACCTGTGTCGGCGTCGATAACAGGAGCGGTGTAATTGACTGTGGCACCGACGTTCGTCAATGCCGCATTGATGGCATGGACTAGGGCATGGACTGCGGCCGGCTGTGTTTCGCCAGTGACGACGACTGATTTGCCTGCAGCTGCCTTGAGATCGGCGACGGCTGTTGCAACCCACTTTTGTGCGGCTTCTGGGAGGGTAGGAGCTGCCACACTGATACCGACGCCATTGGCAACGGCCTGGGTAATGGCTGCAATATCACTGGCTTTGGCAGCCAAGCGATGATCGGCCAATGCGCCTGTGTTGGTGGGGGTCGGCTCGGCCACATAGATGCGGCTCATTGTGGGCTCGTCACTCAATATGCGGCGTTTGCTCGCAATATCTTGAGCGTAGCGAATCGATGTGGCAGATCCATGGGTGAAGTCACTATCAAGTGCAACAACCACGTCCGCCTTGTCGAAGGCATAGACAGTATTGACGGCGCTCCCAAAGGCGGCTTGCGCACCAGCGCGGGTGTTGTCGCCACTCAAAGCGTCGTACTGATACCACTTGGCACCTGCTCCGACTAGCCCTTGGATGGTTGACACCAGTGACGGCGATGCAGTTGGCTCTGTCAAGATGCGCACACCTGACCCTGCCTGGGCATAAGCGGCACTCAGGGCCTTGGCGGCGTCATCCCAGCTGGCTGGTTTGCCGGCGTTGAGAACCTGTTGTGACCGATCAGGATCGTACATGGTCAGAACGGATGCCTGAATCCATGCATCGCTACTCCCACGACTGGCCGGGTGAAATGCGTTGCCTTCCACCTTGGTCGGACGACCTTCGTGGCTTTCGGCGAGCAATCCAATACCGTATCCCTGCACGTTCATGCTCGTTGCAAAGTAGAGCGAACGCCCGGGGATGACCTGCTCGGGTTGGCGTACGTATGGGACGATTTTTTCTTGGGGTTGCTTGAGGGCAAACTGACAACCAACGAGGCTGGAGAGTGCCATGGACGCGCCCATCAATTTGAGGAAGGAACGGCGACTGACTGGGTCGCGCATTTCGGCAGCCTCACGGGGGAACTCGCGCTCGAGACGGGCGCGGAACTCAGCTGATTGTGACAGCTCTTCGAGGCTACGCCAGTAGCTCCGTCCGCTGCTCCCTTGAATGTCGAGTGATTCTTTGCTCATGTCTGCTATGTCTCGCTCTATCGGTGACAAATCGAACAGTTGGTGAGCTGATACGATGAACGGATCCCGTACTGCTCTTTCAGCTTCAACCCTTGGGCGATTTGATCCGCAGGCGGCTGCCAGGCCGTATTGTAGATTTCAGACTGCGGGCGCAAGTACTGCTCTGGGTTGCGATGACAATTCAAACACCAATTCATGTAGAGTGCCTCGGACTTGTAGACAACGGCCATCGTGGCAATGTTGCCGTGACATGTCGAACACCCCACACCTTTGGCGACGTGGATGCTGTGATTGAAATACACAAACTTGGGCAAATCGTGTACTTTGTTCCACTGTACTGGCTTGTTCTCAGCATAGCTGGTGCGGATGAACTCCAGTTTTGGACTTTGTGGTAACACCTGCGAATGACATCCCATACATGTTTCTGTGGGTGGGATGTTCGCCGATGAGGACACTTCTACTGCTGTATGGCAGTAGCGACAATCCATCTTGAGGCCTCCGATGTGCAGCTGATGACTAAAGCCACCGCCTGGCTGCACGACTGCGTGTGCCGGCCCGACGTCGCGTATCCAGTTGGACCGCGTATAGTACCACCATGCCGTGCAGAGCAAAGCGAATACTATCGGGATCCCAACAAAGATACTCAACCTAGCGATTTTATTCGCTCGCCGAGTAAATACCTGAGCCATCTGGTCCCTTTCTACACTTTGATGACACACCACATTGGCGCCACTGTTTCATGACATGTTGTGATGATTCATCTACCTGTACTACTCCATACGCATCCGGCGTACGAATCAGATGTATCACACAGAAATCTCGTACCCAATTCGGGAACACAATGAGTGATACGCCGTGTACACATACGTCTTCGTTTATTTTATCACAATTTAAAATTGGATGAGCCCCAAATAAGAAACTCTCATTTTGGGTACTCATCATCTCATATCTGCCTAAAATGTCGTCGTCAGGTGTTGTGTTTGGCCTGTTTCTGCAGCACGCAGTCCGGCCTCGATAATTTCGACGACATGACGCGCATGTTCGGCACTGCCGACTGCAGGTGGTCCACCGCGCACCCAATCAATGAGTTGCATGATGTCTTCGTAGACGTGTTGTTCGTCGACATCGCGATGAGCCCCCGTCACATGTGGCAAAATCCACTGGTTGCCTCCCCAACGCCCATGCGGGTGAGTATCCGCAATCTCGCTGCCTGGATAGTCAAATGGTTGTCCGTTGAGTTTGAGGCCCACGATGTTGCCTTTGGTCCCGAAATAACTGCCACTGAATCCTTCACTCACACTTCCTGCTGGTGTGCCATATGCCATGGCAAACACATTATTGCCGAAATCAATCAGAATCAACGTGTTGTCATCTGCATCGCAGGCTACCATCTGCCCACGGAACTCACGGAAAGGCATGCGTACACCAGACATGGCAGTCACACGTTTGGCCGCACCGAGAATGCCGGTCAATCCATGCAACGCATATACAGTCATATCATAGAGGGGACCACCACCTGGTTTGCGGTAATACCACGACGGATCCACGTTGGTAAGTGGATCATTGCCGGTGCGATAGATTTCGTTCTCGTGGTAGCGACCAAATGACGCTCCACAGACGGCCCAGCACAAATCACCGATGACGCCCTCAGCAATCATTTTTTTGATGGCCTGATTGTGTGGGCGATTCATTTCACCCGGTGATGCCACGAGTTTGACCCCTTTTTGTGCGGCGAGTTCAATGAGTTCAGTTGCTTCGGCACTTGTGGTGGTCATCGTTTTGTTAAAGTGGACATGTTTACCGGCCAAAATAGCCGCCTTGCCTTGGGCATAATGCATGCCGATTGGGGTGGCCAGCGATATCACGTCCACATCCGCATTCGCCAAAAATGTCGTGTAATCGGTAAAGGCTTGTGGGATTGAAAACTTTTCTGCAGCGGCATCTGCACGTCCTGGTGCCGGATCACATACAGCCTGAAGCGTGACACGATCACCGAGATCGGCCATGCTGAGATGGGGCATAATGCCACGTTGTGCTACGCTTCCTGCACCTACTACGCCGATTTTTGTTGTTGCCATGTGCATTCCTCCCTGAATAAATGATTGCCCGCCAAGTTAGTGGGTAAATGTGGTAGTCAAGACTTGTGTCTGTCCGGTGGCAGCAGCGCGATAGCCGGCTTCGATGATTTCGATGACATGACGGGCATGATCGGCTTGTGCCACTGCTGGAATCCCCTCGCGAATCCACATGATGAGTTGCATGATATCAGTAAAGACGTGCTGTTCGGGTATATCGCGATGTGCGTCACTGATATATGGCAAAATCCACTGATTGCCACCCCAGCGACCATCGGGGTGTGTCTCTGCGAGATCGCTGCCTGGATACGCAAACGGTTGATTGTTGAGGTTCAATCCGACGATTTGGCCTTTGGTCCCAAAAAAACTGCCACTGTCGTCTTCGCTGATTGCACCGGCTGGCGTGCCATAACTCATGGCAAAGACGTTGTTACCGAAGTCAATCAAAATCAACGTGTTGTCGTCGGCATCACAAGGCAACATTTGCCCGCGAAATTCACGCAAAGGCAACCGCACACCTGACATGGCGGTGACGCGTGTGGCAGGACCGAGAATGCCGGTGAGTCCATGCAGGGCATACACCGTCATATCGTATAGCGGACCACCACCTGGCTTGCGATAGTACCAGGAAGGATCAATATTGGTGAGTGGGTCGTTGCCATTACGGTAGATTTCATTCTCGTGGTACCGCCCAAATGACGCCCCACAGACTGCCCAGCACAAATCCCCAATTACGCCATCTGCGAGCATTTTTTTGATGGCTTGATTATGTGGTCGATTCATTTCACCTGGTGATGCAACGATTTTGACACCCATGCGCTGGGCAAGCGCCATGAGTTCGCTTGCTTCGGCGCTGGTCGTGGTCATTGTTTTGTTGAAATGGACGTGTTTGCCTGCCAAAATCGCTGCTTTGCCTTGGGCGTAGTGCATACCTATTGGCGTGGCAAGTGATATCATTTCGACATCGGCGTCGGCGAGAAAACGCGCGTAGTCGGTGAATGCTTGCGGGATGGCATATTTGGACGCTGCCGCATCGGCTCGCCCCGGTGCGGGGTCACAGATGGCCTGGATAACGGCGTGTTGCCGCACATCTGTGGCACTCAGATGGGGCAATATGCCGCGCTGTGCGACACTCCCTGCACCAACAATGCCCACTTTGGTTACTGGCATAGATACTCCTCTGTCAACCACGCTGTCTGCAGAGAATGACTGCAACATGACATAATAATTTGTTGTAGCGGAATCAAGCTGATTATACACGAGGTGTATGCTGGACTGTTTTCGGCTATACTAGTACTGAAAATATCGTGAATTTGAGTGGACCGCTGTCTATGACGAGAACCCGTGCATCACGCAATACGCCAACAACTGCCGAATCCCATGAATCCGTGTCACGTACGACCATTCTGTTGTGGTTCGTGCTCGTTGGATTCACATGGCTTGGGGCAATTGTGGTATTGGCCACGGGTGAATGGCCACGTGATGATGGTGCCAAGCAGCTCCTTGCGGGGGGCGTTTCGGCGATCATCGGATTACTGACATTCATTCCGCTTGAGTATTACTTCCGTGTACGTGGATATGCCATCCGTGGCATTGTGGGGCTCATTCTGTTTGTCCAAATCATTTTGTACGTCCCAGTGCCAACGGCATCGCTACTTTGGTTACCCGACGTGCCCGTATATGTGTTAGTCGGTCTGATGATTTATTGGATGTTGGCGAGTATCAGCTTGCCATTGATGTATCTAATCGGCAAAGTGGCGTTTGCACAGCGCGCCCGCCGCTATGATGTACGGCGCGCCTGGCGCCAATCGCGAGAAGTGGCGATTTTATGTGTTGGATTATTCGTTCTATTCGGGCTACGAGCCATGATTCCGCTCTTGATTGTGCCCTGGGTATTAATGGTAATCGTGACCGAAGTCATTTTTCTATCGTTTATCGAGCCGCCGGTTACACGCTGAATCGGACAAAGGGGGATATATGTTTCGTATAGCAATAATTGGGATGGGGCTAATCGGCACGTCATTGGGGCAGGCAATTCGTGTAGCGAATGCCAAAACTGCGCCACTTGGTGCCGTAGAGGTTATTGGCTTTGATACGAATACTGCGCATCTCAAGGAAGCGCGCGGTCGATTGGCCATCGACAAAATTGCCACGTCACTTGCTGATGCGGTGAAAGAGGCGCATCTGGTGATAGTCGCTGTCCCCGCACAATTAATCCCCGATGTATTCACGCAGATGGCACCACACTTGTTGCAGGGTGCCATTGTCACCGATGTGACCAGCACCAAGGAAGTGGTGGCGCAATGGGCGGCAGCACACCTTCCTGAGACGGTCATTTTTGTGGGTGGGCACCCGATGGCAGGGCGCGAGACGAGTGGGCCGACGTCGGCCAAAGCCGATTTATTCAAAGATGCTATGTATTGCTTGTGTCCGACATCCAAAACACCAGGTGAAGCAATTGCAGTCTGCGAAGCATTGGTAGAACAGATTGGTGCCAAAGCCTACTTTATGGATGTGGTGGAGCATGATGCATATGTTGCCGGAATTTCGCATTTACCGTTTGTGACTGCTGCGATGCTCGTCGATATTCCGTCATCTGTGCCGTCATGGCGCGAAATGAGTGCCTTGGCTGCAGGTGGATTCCGCGATTCGACGCGCCTTGCATCTGGTGATGTGACGATGCATCGTGATATCGTGATGACCAACCGTACTGCGCTGGTGCGTTGGATGGATGCAGCCATCGAACGCATGAGTGAAATACGTGATGCGATCCATGATGGCGATGAAACGACGATTACTGCCTACTTCCAACATGCCAAAGATGTCCGCGACGAATGGATGAAACAAAAACCAGGCATGCGTCCAGGTGAAGCCGATTACGAAGATACCGGCGTGCAAAACGTGCAGCGGCCGTCATTGTTTGGCCGTATCGGAGGAGACCGCAAATGACAGAAAGTCAACCAATCCGGGTACTGGTCGCCAAGCCAGGTCTCGATGGGCACGACCGCGGTGCCAAAGTGATTGCACGCGCGCTCCGCGATGCAGGAATGGACGTCATTTACACGGGACTCGGCCAAACCCCACACATGATTATTGAGGCGGCCTTGCAAGAGGACGTCGATGTGGTCGGTTTGTCAATTTTATCTGGTGCGCACATGACCCTGTTGCCCAAAGTGGCTACGTTGCTCAAAGAAGCCGGGTTAGGACATTGTGTGATTGTGGCTGGTGGTATTATCCCCGCCGAAGACAGCGACATCCTCAAAACGGTGCATGGCATTGATGCAATCTATGGTCCAGGCACCAATACGGACGAGATCGTCACCTTTATCCGACAGACGGTGGCGGCCCGACGCGGGTCGGTATGAGTCACGATCTGGAGGGAATTGCGCATGCCGTAGTGGCCGGTGACCGCCGTGCGCTGGCCAAAGCGCTCACCCTCATCGAACGTGGTGGCACGGTGGCGCGTGTGCTCCGTCGCGCACTACCGCCGCTTGCGAGTGGCACGTTGATTGGAGTGACGGGTGCACCTGGTGCCGGTAAATCGAGTCTCGTGACGGCGCTTGCGCGTGAATTGCGCACGCGTGGTGTACAGGTCGGAATATTGGCCGTTGATCCGTCATCCCCGCTTTCTGGTGGATCATTGCTCGGTGACCGCATTCGCATGTTTGATTTGGCTGGCGATAGTGGGGTATTTATTCGCAGTATGGCGAATCGCGGTCAGTATGGTGGCCTCGCAGCAACGACTGCAGATGCCGCATTGTTGATGCGTGCTGCGGGTTTTCCAGTGGTCTTTCTCGAAACAGTGGGGGCCGGGCAATCCGATGTGGCAGTGGCCGAAGTTGCTGATACGGTGCTTTTGGTAGAAGCCCCTGGAATGGGCGACGAAGTACAGTCAATCAAAGCCGGCTTGCTTGAGGTTGCAGACGTCATAGCAGTCAGTAAAAGCGATCGCGCAGATGCAGCTGCCACCGTGCAGCAATTGCGTGCCCTGGTACGGATGCAACACGAGCGTGCAGATACCTGGAGCGTCCCCGTGGTGCCAGTATCTACTGTGAATGCACACGGTATCGCGGAATGTGTTGAGGTACTCCTCGCACATGCGCAGTGGCAACAATCGCATCCCATTACTGACCGGCGTAAGTATCAACACCAGCTTGCGTTGCAGCGTGCTGTGGGCACACATGTGCTCGAAGCCGTGATGCAGAGTGATGTATGGCATGACGCGCTGCGTGCGATGCGGAGTGCGACAGATGTCGACGAATGGGCAGAGCGTATCATCACCACCTTTATCCAGATGCGACGCTAGCACGAGGAGTGGATCCTATGGTGCACAATGATGTAATTGTAGTGGGTGCTGGAATTGCAGGGTTGGGGGCAGCCCGTGTACTCCATGATGCGGGCTTAGATGTGTTAATTTGCGAAGCACAATCACGGATAGGTGGTCGTGTGCAGTCGTTTCGCACGGGCACCGGTCATACCATCGAAATGGGTGCGGAATTTATCCACGGTGATGCGGTATCTACCTGGCAACTGGTGCGTCAACTCCAACTTGCAACGAGTGTAGATACACGCTGGGAGGGGCGCGTGGTGTGGGACGGTCAACACGTGCAACGCATGTCTGAATTGTGTGCAAATGATGCGCAGCTTGCTGCATTACAGACGATTGAAGATGCGATTTTGGCATATGACGGTCCCGAAATGAGTTTTGCCACGTGGCTCGACCTACACGGGTATCACGGCATTGCGCGCCATTTGGCCGATGTCCGTTTGTCACATAGCGCTGCCACAACCCCCATGCACCAAAGCCTCCATGCCATGCGTGGTGATTTGCGCTTGAGCGAGCATTTAGGCGGATCCGATCACCATATCGTCCACGGCTATAGCCAAATCGCTTTTCATCTTGCCGATGAAGTACCGATTTGGTGTGATGCCGCAGTTGCAGCAATTCACGATGAAAGTACGCACTGTCGGGTTGTACTCGCTGATGGCCGACAACTACAGGCGAAATTTGTCGTGGTCACAGTCCCACTCACTATCCTCAAAGCACAACGCATCGAGTTTGTCCCGCCACTGAGTGCCGCCAAACAGACCGCGATACAGCGCCTAGACATGCACGATGGACTCAAAGTCGTATTACAATTTGATGCGCCGTTTTGGCCCGCAGATATGAGTTTTCTGACGCTCGCAGACCCTGCGCCGGTATGGTGGACGCCCCGTGCCGATGCGCCGTTTTTGATGGGACTATTTACGGGGCTGCGGGCCCAAACACTCCGGAGCATGCCGGATGTTGTTGCGACCTGCGTGGCACATATTGCTCAGGCGTTTGCATTGACACAACCACCGACACTCGTCTGGTCACACGTCGAAGATTGGAACGCGAATCCGTGGGTCGGTGGCGCGTATAGTTCTGTGCCTGTGGGTGCACACGGTCAGCGTGAAGTGCTTGCAGCCGCACACGGGCGTGTGCACTTTGCGGGTGAAGCAACAGCCATTGATGGGCAATCTGCGAGCGTGCATGGTGCATTGAGTAGCGGGTGGCGCGCCGCAAACGCCATCATGGAGGTCCATGCAAATGAAATCCAATGACACTCCCCATGCCAATGGTGAACTCGAAGTACTGGATCCCGTGTGGATTCCCATGCCCGATGGGGCGCGTTTGGCCGCCCGCATTGTGATGCCTGCGCACCGTGACGCCCGGATACCAGCCGTTCTCGAATACTTGCCGTATCGGCGTGCGGACGGCACATTGCGCCGTGACATGGTACGCCACCCGTATTTAGCAAGTCATGGATTTGCAGCCGTGCGCGTTGATATGCGCGGGAGTGGCGATTCAGATGGGATTTTGTATGGCGAATATTTGCCCCAAGAACAAGATGATGCGGTCGCGGTGATCGCATGGCTGGCAGCCCAACCGTGGTGCAATGGCAATGTGGGTATGTTTGGGATTTCGTGGGGGGGATTCAATGCCTTGCAAGTGGCAGCACGCCAGCCACCTGCACTCAAAGCAATTATCACCGTCTGCTCGACCGATGACCGCTATGCCGATGATGTGCATTATATGGGTGGCTGCATGCTGGCCGTTGATATGTTGGCGTGGGCATCGGTGATGCTGGCGTACAACTGCCGTCCACCTGATCCACAGCTCCTCGGTGCGCAGTGGCGTGAATCGTGGTTGACACGCATCGAAGAAACCCCAGCATACATCAATGAGTGGTTATCGCATCAACGGCGAGATGCGTTTTGGCAGCATGGGTCCGTGTGTGAAGACTTCACACGCATTCAATGTCCCGTGTATGCGGTGGGTGGCTGGGCCGATGGCTATACCAATGCGGTGTTTCGCCTGCTTGATGGTCTCGGTGTACCACGCAAAGGATTGATTGGTCCGTGGGCGCACAAATACCCCGAAGCGGGCAAACCGGGACCTGCAATAGGGTTCCAGGCAGAAGCGGTGAAATGGTGGAAGCACTGGCTAAACAACGAAGCCACGGATGTGATGGATGGTCCAATGCTGACCAGCTACATCCAAGACTGGGTCACTCCTGCGTCGTGGTACGATTCGCGTCCTGGCACGTGGGTAGGTGACGCTACGTGGCCAAATCCAGCGCAGCAATATGCGCAGTATGTGCTTGGACTCAATCAGCCTGTCGTCCAGATTGGGACGGATTTGCGCAGTGGTACGGATGCGGGTATGTGGTGCTCGTATGCGTTGCCCGGTGATTATCCGCCAGACCAACGCGGCGAAGACGGGCGGTCGTGGTGTGCTGATTTGCCAGTACAAGACGTCGACCATCAGGTGATGGACCATACAGACGTGGTTGCTACGGCGCAAACCATATTGGGGTTCCCACGCGTCATCCTGCGTGTTGCATGCGACCAACCACTTGCCATGGTGGTGGTACGGTTGTGTGATGTGGCCCCAGATGGAAGCTCGTTGTTGGTGAGTCGCGGGTTACTCAATTTGACCCATCGTGATGGACATGCAGTACCGCGTGAAATGACGCCATATCACTATGAGACAGTGGGTGTGACGCTCAATGCTGCTGGGCATTGTCTGCCGGCAGGGCATCATTGGCGAGTTGCGGTGAGTCCATCGTATTGGCCGCATGCCTGGCCGTCACCGGTTCCTGTGACATTGATGATCGATCCGTCACAGTCGTATGTGGAATTACCAATCCGTATGCCACAACCCGCTGACGACAGTGCGGGACAATTTGCACCGGTAGAACTCACTCCAGAGGTTGGCATCGTCGAACTACGCCCCGAACATCGGCGTCGATACGAGATTCATGATCAAACGACACAACGCCGCGAACTGCACGATGAAAATGATCATGGTTCCTTTCAACGTGCAGATGGGTTATATTATGACCATGTTTCTGCGGATCGATACATCATCCAGTTAGATGATCCATTGAGTGCCCGTACCGTGTGTGAGCACCGCATAGGTGTGGGCCGTGGTACCTGGCAGACGCGTGTGGAGACATGGAGTGAAATTCGTTGTGATGCAACGCATTTTGTGGTCACCAATCGCATCACAGCCTATGAAGGTGACACTCTGGTAATGGAAAAAGAATTCCACGAACGCATCATGCGTGATGGCATATAAACACAAGGAAGTATCATGTCTACTGCAATCATTATTACTGCGGCGCACGTGCATGATGTGCGCTTTCCCACCTCGCTAAAACTTGATGGTTCGGATGCTATGAATCGTGACCCCGATTATTCGGCCGCATACGTAATCCTTGAGACGAATCACCCCTCATTTGTCGGCTACGGACTTACGTTTACCATAGGACGAGGTAATGAGTGGTGCGTTGCAGCTGCACAAACATTAGCTGATCGACTCATCGGTCGTGATATGGCGACCATTACTGCCGATCTTGGTGCATTTTGGTACGAAATGGTCGGCGATAGCCAGCTGCGCTGGGTTGGTCCCGAAAAGGGGGTTGTCCACCTGGCTGTGGCCGCTGTAGTAAATGCAGTATGGGATTTGTATGCGCGCATTGAGGGCAAACCACTCTGGCGATTGCTAGCAGACATGTCTCCGGCCGCGCTCGTCAAATGTATTCCCTTTCGCTATATCACCGATGCACTTACCCCGACTGAGGCGCTTGCCATCTTGCAGGCGGCACAGCCACACAAAGCGCAACGCATTGCAGAAATGCAGGCACATGGTTACCCCGCATATACGACATCTGCAGGGTGGATCGGCTACAGCGACGACAAGGTGCGTCAGCTCTGTCACGAAGCCATTGCAGCCGGTTTTACCCATATCAAAATGAAAGTTGGCATTGATATTGCATCTGATGTGCGTCGTGCAACGCTTATCCGTGATGTTATTGGCCCCGATCGATATTTGATGGTGGATGCGAATCAAGTCTGGGATGTGCCGCAAGCGATTGAATGGATGCGGCATCTTGCCCCGCTTCGTCCACTCTGGATCGAAGAGCCGACGAGTCCTGACGATGCACTCGGTCATGCAGCGATTGCACGTGCAGTGGCACCAATTGGTGTGGCTACGGGTGAACATGTGCAAAATCGCATTATTTTCAAGCAATTACTTCAGGCCAATGCAATTTCGTATTGCCAAATTGACGCATGCCGTGTAGGTGGCGTTAATGAAGTGTTGGCAATCATCCTCATGGCTGCCAAGTTCGGTGTGCCCGTATGTCCACATGCAGGTGGTGTCGGGCTCTGTGAATACGTCCAACACTTGTCAATATTTGACTATATTGCGGTGACAGGGACAACCGAAGGACGAGTCATCGAATACGTCGATCATTTGCACGAACACTTTGTGGATCCGTGTGTGATTCGTAACGGGCATTATATGCCCCCGCAACTACCTGGCTACAGCATTGAAATGAACGCTGACACTGTCAGCGCATATCAATTCCCTGATGGACCCGTATGGCGCGCACTTCGCAAGTAACACTGCGTTCATATTGGCACATTGGATTCGCCATCGCGCTCCTCTGTGTCTGTGTGATTACCGTGATTGCGCCACTGCTGACGGTGTTTTGGCGTGGGTTGCAATGGCCGGATTCCGCAACTGCAATTTATATTGCGACGGTCATGCGTGCGACTCTGTGGCAAGCCGTACTCTCCACACTCGGAGTGGCATGTGTGGCTTTACCCATTGCGTGGGCCATGGTACAGTCACCAGGTCGTGTGACCACGGTGTTACACATCCTCATCGGGGTGCCATTTGTGATGCCCACGCCAGTCGTGGCGACAATGTTTGCGGTCATGTGTGCACCACAGTCATGGTGTGCCACGGTGTTGCACATCGACATTCCCCAAGGACTGGCACTCGTCGTATTGGTGCATGTGTGGTACAACATCAGCGTTGTGGTGCGGATAGTCGTGGAGCGCTGGCTGAGCATTCGAGGTCGCTATACCGCAGCAGCAGCCACATTAGGGGCATCAGCTTGGTATCGCTTTCGGACTGTCGAGTGGCCATTGATTCTTCCGGCGTTTGTTGCTGGATTAACCCTAGTATTCCTCTACTGTATCGGGAGTTTTGGGGTGGTACTGTTGTTGGGTGGTGGGACTGTGCCATCGCTCGAAGTTGAAACATGGCGCCAAACGAGTCAATTACTCCGCCTTGACGTTGCCGCGAGTCTGGCATTTGTGCAGTTGGTGACGAGCTACGGTCTGTTGGTGGTTTCCGATCGATTACAAAGCCATACAAATACTGCTGGGACCATACGACATTGGCAACATGTGCCATTGCAAACAGCACTGATTGCGAAGACTGTCTTGTGGGTAAGTATCGTGTTGTTGATGATGCCGTTTGTGGTCTTGCTCGCGCGTGTATTTGAGGTTGATGTGTGGGCGCTTTGGCCGTTGCTTTGGCAGCCTGTGCGTGGGAGTGGGCTCTTTCTGAGTCCGGTGGCAGCCATCGTCCGTTCGGTTGAGATTGCAGGATCGGTGGCGTTGATCACGGTCTGCATCGGATGGATTGCCAGTGGGGTTGATCGACGTATTCGTGTATTGACCATGCTCCCAATGGGAATGAGTGCGGTCACGCTTGGACTCGGCTACCTTTTGTGGTTTGGGCGGTGGGGGGTGTTGACTGCATGGTGGTTGATTATTGTGGCACATGTGGTGATTGCGTTGCCGCTTGTGACGCGACATCTAGCGAGTGCTCGGCAGCAGTTGACGTCGCACTATCGAGAAGCGGCAGCCACGTTGGGTGCATCACCATTTCGCCAATTCGTGAGTATCGAGGCACCATTACTCCGGCGTGCGATATTGGTTGCTGGCTTGTTTGGCTTTTCAATTTCGTTAGGTGATTTTGCGGCATCACTATTGTTGACGCGTCCGGATGCAGTTACTGCGCCGGTGTATGTGGCACGATTACTCGGTAAACCGGGGATGCTTAATTTTCAGCTTGCACAAGTAGTGGCGCTGTTACTTGCGCTTTGTAGTGTCGTGGCTACTCTTGGCGCAGAAGTATTTGCATCGCCTAAACATAAATGAACAGGTGCATCAGATAATTGTGGAGATATTGTAATCAAAATATGCAAAGAGCGATTGACAATAACATCTAAAAACTTTTATATTTGAGAGTAATATTACCTTGTGTAGTTGAGGATATATGCCAGATTTTCCAATCATTGATTCACATTTGCATTTGTGGGATCCGGCACAATTTCGTATGTCATGGCTCGATGATAATGCGATCTTGAATGCACGCTATCACGTAGAGGAATTTGCGCAACATAGCCGTTCGGTCAAAATTGAGGCAGCGGTCTACCTCGAAGTTGCTGTCGAGCCACAGTATGCGCTTCTTGAAGCCCAATATATCAACCAGTTGGCGCGTCAAATGCCCAAAATTAAAGGCATTGTGGCCGCTGCACCAGTTGAATTCGGTGAGCAAGCCCGGGCATACTATGCGGCTCTGGCAGCAATTGGTCCACGCATCAAAGGGGTGCGCCGACTTTTCCAAGGCGAATCTGACGCCAAATTTGCCATGCGACCAAATGTGATTCGCGGGGTGGAAATTCTCGCTGAATATGGCTTTAGCTTTGATATTTGCATCTTTCACAATCAGTTGCCTGCAGCCATCGAATTGGTCAGACGGGTGCCACAAGTACAATTTGTTTTGGATCATATCGCCAAACCAAACATTCGTGAGCAAAAGCTGACACCGTGGCGTAAACACATCACTGAGATGGCCGCACTTCCGAATGTGGTGTGCAAAATTAGCGGTATGACAACCGAGGCAAATCATAGCACCTGGAAAACCGAAGAACTTGCGCCGTATATGACACATGTGCTCGATGCATTTGGCGAAGACCGTGTAATGTTTGGTGGGGATTGGCCAGTGCTATTGCAGTCGACGACCTACAAGGAATGGGTCCGCACTGTCGATATGCTTACGAGTGACCTATCAGACAAAGCCAAACTGAAACTTTGGAACAGTAACGCCCGACGGATTTATCGACTCTGGTAGTCTGCTGCCGATAATCCCCCCAGGGTGCATCTGCCCTGGGGGGATTGCTGTATTACTTGCGGTATGCGGCAAGCGTAGGCCGGAAGTACGAGAGTGGTGCAAGTTCAGCCGGTGTCTGCATCGTCATGGCGGCCTGTGCTAAGTACATGCCCACTACGAATAAAAACGGCATTCCCGACCCACAAAAGCCGCCGCCGGCCCACACGCCTGGCATGTCTGGGACGGCATCGCACACGGGGACATAATCGGGGGTAAAGGCCATCATGCCTGCCCAGCGTCGAGTGATTGGTGTCCCAGCAAGCTTGGGAAAGAGGCGTGGCAATACGTTGTCAAGTGCATTTTGCACCTCATCGGTGATGCCGATGTCGTACATGTCTACGTCGCGATTCGGCGCAGCTGCGCGACATCCGCCGAGGACAATTGAGCCATCGAGTGTTTGCTGCCAGTATTCGCCTGTTGGGGTAATGTCGGTACCCATGCCGTGTGCAAACACTGGCGCAATCGGTGCAGTATTCAGGATTTGTCCACGCACGGGTGTGATGACGCCATTGAATGCAGGAGCAATTTGACGGCTCCACGCATTTAATCCGAGTACCACAGATTGAGTACGAATTTCACCTTTATCGGTGACGACCACTCGTTCGCCATCACGCTGATCGATGCGGGTCACTGTGGCAATACTGAGTTTGGCGCCGTGGCGAATGGCTGCGTCTACGACACCGCGCACCAATCGTGCGGAGTGGATCAGTGCATTACCTGGAATGTACATGGCGCCGACAATCTCTTCGCCGAGGGGGGTATTGACCATGGATTGTACTTGCGCACGGTCGAGAATTTCACCGGCGTACCCATCTGCGTTGAGCGCTGCAATTGCCTGCGCACCTTCTTGATGATCTTTGGCCGAAATCGAAAAATTGAGCGTGCCGGGTTCTCGCAGATGACAGTCAATCTTTTCATCATTGATGATCTGGCGTACCACCCGCCCATTGAGTTGTGTGAGTTCCATGATGTGTTGTGCGGCTGGCTTTCCGAGGCGCGCAATGGCACCAGCGTAACCTTCTGCAGGACCGGCTCCGATGAACCCGCCATTGCGTCCTGTGGCTCCATGGGCGGGATGTTCACGCTCTATAAGCACCACATCTTTGCCCGCTTTAGCCATGAAATACGCCGCTGCTGCTCCAAGCCCGCCACCTCCCACAACGACATGTGCTGCCCGCGCTGGTAATGGGACGCTTGGGACGTTGAGGTCGAATGTTTCTTGCCAGTATGAACGATTCCCCACCCGTGAACGATCAACAGACATGATAGCCTCCTGATAATTTAATAATATCAATACGACGATGCAAACGCTAGATTGACAGTGTTCATGATGTACACGTATCATGTATGGTGAGTGTATTTAATACCTCACTTGTGTTGTAGCGTACTATTGAGCCCATCTTATCATGAAACCAGCACTAGTCGGAGGAATGTCTGTGGTGAAATTTCTGCGTAATATCACATCACGAATCGTGTTGGTGTGTGTGAGTTTGTTTGTGTTGGTGGCTTGTGGGAGCGAATCAGTACCACTGACCGGTGTAGTCACTGATGCATATACCGGCAAACCCGTCCCGTCTGTGGTGATTCGTGTGGGGAGCAGTCGGGTGATGACGGACGAATCTGGGATGTATGCGGTTCAGCGCTGGCATCGTTCAAACACGCTCTCTGCGGTCAGCGATAACTATGACGCCATATCACTCAATCTGTCCAAACGGAAATGGGCGAATGTGGTCAGTGCAGAAGATGCCAAAATTGACATCTCGATGCGTCCCAATACGATAAGCGGTGTGGTTCGTGATGCATGGACCAAGCAACCACTCCCTGGTGTGGTTGTGCGCATCACTGATGCGCTTTCTGCGACCACTGAGGCCGATGGTCAGTACATGCTTCGTTCGGTCCCTGAATCGTTTACGCTCAGTGCAAATCTGTTAGATTATGTGTCGTATGAAAAAGAAGTCAACAAAACCACTACACTCGACATTTCATTGGCGAATGGCCTCCTATCTGGTGTGGTAACGGATCAATACAGTGGTGCTCCATTGGCAGATGTGGTGGTCACTGCCGGTGATGTTACGGGCAAAACAGATGATAAAGGTGCCTACGTCCTGCGAAATGTTCTGAAGCGTGACGTCGTGACATTTGAATTCGCTGGATATGCGACACTCACCAAGGATGCAAGCACAAATATTACGTTGGATCTGACCATGCGCCCCGATACGCTCAAGGGGACTATTGTTGATGGAACTACCGGCGAACCAATTCGTCATGCCACCGTCGTCGCCACCGAGGATCTGACCAAGGTAGGAGTGTCCAGCATCCGTGTTGATGACAACAAGGGTGCATTTGTACTGAACGGTCTGCCTGAAACAGGGTATGTCTATGTGCTTGCGCCCGGCTATCGTAAATTGGTGGTACCCATCAAGCAAGGCGAAATTCCCACAGAGTTCAAGATGGAACCGTTTACCGCAAAAGCAGTCTACATTACTGCTGCAGTTGCTTCAAATCCGACGCTCATTCAGAAATTTTTCGACAACATCGATAAATCGGAATTGAATGCGATTGTCATTGACTTGAAGTCTGACCTGCGCGATGACCTTGGACTTGTTTACTATGATTCACAGGTGCCACTGGTCAAAGAACTTGGGTTATCACATCCGTATTACGATATTCATGCTATCCTCGCCGAAGCAAAGAAACGGAACATCTATACGATTGCACGTGTGCACATGTTTAGTCATGACAATGTGCTTGCTGAAGCGAAGCCCGAATGGGCCGCTCAAGACCGCATCAAAGGTGGTATTTTCTACGACTACCCCACGTCAACCATCAAGTATGCTTGGCTTGATCCGTTTAACGAGAATGTGTGGGACTACAATATTGCATTGTCGGTCGAAGCAAGCTTGGCTGGATTCGATGAAGTTAACTTTGACTATATCCGCTTCCCGTCACTCGAATTTGGTGCAAATGACGGTGAACGCTTGAAGCTTTCACGCGAAGATGTTACAAGTGACATTCGCTATGAAAATATCAAAAATGTGCTTAATCGTGCTCAACCAGCGATCAATGCGGCAGGAGCATATCTCTCCGTTGATGTCTTTGGGTTTACCACTGAAGGACCGATTGGCATTATTGGTCAAAGTATTCCGATCATGGGTCTGACAACAGACTATATCTGTCCCATGGTCTATCCATCACATTATGGACTAGGTTATATGGGCTTTAATAATCCGGCAGCCTATCCATATGAGGTTATTCTCGGCACAATGCAGCTCGGTCTCAAGCAAATGGATGAGAACACACGGGCTCGCTTGCGTCCGTGGCTTCAAGACTTCACATTGATTTGGGTACCAGATGATCAAATCGTTGAATATGGTGCTGACGAGGTACGTGCCCAGATCAAAGCCGTAGAAGACGCGAAAACTGGTGCAGGTTGGATGTTGTATAGCTCTGACAATACGTACACATACAGTGCCCTTGAACAATAACACTATGTTATGCATACATTCTCGAACCACGCATATGTAATCTCCGCACGAATCATTGGACTC
>CAZIKU010000046.1:0-20004 GCA_964539815.1 uncultured Klebsiella sp.
AAACCTTCAACGACCCACTCGTCGACTGCCGCCAATGCAAAGGGCGCTGGCGTGCCGACCACATCAAAGGCAAGTGCCCCAGCTGTGGCTCGAGCGATCTGACCGAACCGCGCCCCTTCAACATGATGTTCAAAACGGCCGTCGGCCCTGTCGCCGATAGTGACGCCTTCGCCTATCTGCGCCCAGAGACAGCCCAGGGCATCTTTGCCAACTTCGGCAATGTGCTGTCGACCACCAGTCGCAAGCTGCCCTTCGGCATCGCGCAGGTGGGCAAAGCCTTCCGCAACGAAATCAACCCGCGCAACTTTTTGTTCCGCGTACGCGAATTCGAACAGATGGAAATTGAGTTCTTTGTCATGCCCGGTACCGACGAAGCCTGGCACGAACGCTGGCTCGAAGACCGTTTGAGCTGGTGGGAATCCATCGGTGTGCCGCGTAGTCGCATTCAGATTTACGACGTGCCCAAGGCCGACTTGGCGCACTACTCCAAGCGCACCTTTGATTTGATGTATGACTACCCGACACTGGGCTACGAAGAAATCGAAGGCATCGCCAGTCGTAGCGACTACGACCTGGGGTCACATTCACGCGACCAAGAAAACCTGGGGCTGGCCGCCAAAGTCTCCCCCAATCGCGATAGTGTGGCCAAGCTGACCTACTACGATCAAGTCAACAACCGCCACGTGGTACCGTTTGTCATCGAGCCGTCGGCGGGTGTGGGGCGCTGCTTTTTGGCGGTATTGTCCGAAGCCTACGACGAACAGATGGTCAAAGAGCCTACCGCCGACAAAGTCGAAGCGGTGCAGGCAGCCCTCGACACCTTCCGCAAATCAGTCAGCCGCAACGACAAAATGAGTGGCGAGCAACGCGATGCGATTGTGGCGCAGGCCGATGCCGTGGGGGGCGACCTGGCACGCCGCCTGCCCGAAATCGAGCAGCTACTGAGCATGCCCGGAGCCGAGAATATTGAGGTCGGCAAAAAACTACGCGGCGTGGCACAGCCAGTGGTGGATGAATTCTACCGCACCGTGCTGCATCTCAAGCCACAGTTGGCCCCCAACAAAGTTGCAGTCTTTCCGCTCAAGCGCAACAACGACGACTTGGTGGCGATGGCCAAAGGCATCCGCAGCGACCTGCAACTCAACGCCAACATGCGCACCGTCTATGACGATACGGGTGCCATTGGCAAGCTGTATCGCCGCCAAGACGAAATCGGTACGCCCTTCTGTGTCACGGTCGACTTCCAGTCACTCGAGGACAAGACGGTGACGGTGCGCGACCGCGACAGCATGCAACAAGAGCGCATTCTGGCCAACGAACTCGAGCAATACGTGCGCGAGAAGTCGCGCTAATTTGTCCCTCCGCACAGCGGCCGTACGGCCGCTGTGCGGGATGCAGAGCATGAAAATGGAAACACGCATAACCTGTCCACATTGCCATCACATCAGCACAGCGACCATACCTGCCGGTGCCTGAGTCACCCGATGGCACTGCCTACAGTGTGGGCAGTGGCTGACGCCCCGTGTGGGCGATTGTTGCGTCTTTTGTTCGTATGCCACACACGATTGTGATGGGCATCCGATCCAGCGTGAGGAATAAGTAGCCATGCCCAAAACAACGTACATAACCTGCCCCCACTGTCACGAAGCCAGTGAAGAGACAATGCATATGACGGTCATCGAAATGCAGGTGCGCTGTCGGGCATGTGGCCAATTGGTGGTGACACCGCCGCAACAGCATTGCGTGTGGTGTGCCTATGCGGATACACCGTGCCCCACCATTCAAAACTCAGCGAGTTGTAATCCGTACCACACGCCGTCAGAAACGAATACGTTATAATAAAGATTATTCAATATTGTTAATCTATCGTCCACGTGCCCCATCAGCATACAGATGAGTACATGAATCTATCCGATTCACGCGTCACTTGTGCGCAATGACGTGTAGAGAAAGGGTTTGTTGCCATGGCATCGTTACCAACGTTTTCCCACATCCTGCAGACATTTCTGGCACAAGTGCGTGCATGGGGCCAAGAGACATACGCACGTTTTTTACATGATGACGATACCATCACCATTCCTGATCAGGCAGATTCGTTTAACATTCCGCATTTGTTTAGTGTGATTGTGGGGATGTGTGCCATTATTGTCTACCCCCTTGCATTGGTTCGCACACAAATGAATGAAGCAGGGGATCGCTTTCTGGTGATGGCGATTTTCTGCACGGCATTCCTCACATTTATTTTGCTGCAACTCTTTCCCAATATCTATGAACGAGTACGCCAGTTGCGGGGAGCCAAAGTCATACTGCTCGTATTTGTTGCAGTGTTTGTTGGGTTAGGATTCCGTAAGGATGATTTTTACACTGAATTTCTGGGATTTGGCAGCTTGATGCTCGGAATTTTGGTATTGATCGTAGTTATCAGTAGTGTCTTACGTCATTCATCAGCACAACGCATAATCACGCCACTTGTGATTCTACTCAGCGGTTTTGTCGTCAGCATGGGAATGGTTGCGGTACTCATCAATCTGAGTTTGACCGATAATTTTTACATTATCAATGACATGCTCTTGCCGCTGACCAATCTCAAGGCATACACCGATTACATTCCTCCATATGTGAATCTCTATCAGCACTTTCCACGCATACTCGATAGTGTCGGACTAACTGCATATCCGCAGCTCACGATGTACATCATTTATTTGTTTTTGGAAGTCATGTGTATTGCTGCTATTGCGTTTGCCGTTTACTTCAACTATCGCTACATGGTCAAAAAGTCTCTTTGGATTGCAATTATCTTCGGTGTGCCACTGTTCTTTATCGCCACACTCCCATTCTGGGATTACAGTACGCGATATTACACTTTACAGCTGTTTTTCTATTCGATGGTACCAGTACGCATGTTCACCGTGTTCAGTGTAGGGACACTGTGCATGGTGTTTTTGCAACGTGCCAACAAGAACACCACGACACTTATCGGCTACGGATTTCTCTGTGGCTTGGTAGCCAGCATTGGCATGTATCAAATCAATGATTTTGGGTTGTTTGCACTGCTTGCTGTAGGAGCAGCCATTGTATTCCAGCCATTACAGCCATGGATCATGCGCATAAAACTTGCCAGTATCTATGTCATCAGTGTGCTGGTGAGCCTGTGTTTGCTTTTAGCACTCAATACCGACCTCGCAGTACTCAATCCAGACTACATCTACATTTGGATTCGCAAATCAGTAGCGGGATACGGCAGTTTGTTGATTATGTTCCCTGGTAATGGACTGATGGTCATTATTGCTATTGTTGCGATTTGGTTGTGTACGGCAAAGATTTACTTGGTATTGCAAAAGCATCCACAGGCATATGCATACGACGGGTTGATTGCTAATCATTTTGCGGCACTGGTGTATATTGCTAGCGTAGCAGTCATGGGAATGTCGTACTACATCAACCACTCGGTAATTTCATTCCAGGGATCATCAATGTATATCGGCATGAGTGTGGCCGCATTCATGCTCTACCAACTCGTACAACGCATGGCAGGGTCCCAGCCGGTGGCACGCACAATCACCTACGCGAACATCATACCGAGTCTCTTTGTAGTATTACCATTGATGATTGCACTCGTACATACGCCGATAGCGAATCGACTCAATCAAAACGAGATGGCGATTAAACGTATTTTTCAACGCGACCCCAATGCCATGGTCGACACCGCAGAATACAACGAACTCCGGATTGCACAATTCGAGCACATTTATGCGCAATTACAACCATTACAACTGCGCATAGCGTTTGTTGGATCGTTTGCAAACATTGTCGAACTCTACACGCACATTCCCGCTGCAAGTATTCTCATTCACCCCTCAACTGTCGAAGTCGGCGAAACAGTGCGCCACATGTATTGTGATCATATGCATCGCGCCCCGTACGACTTGTTTCTCTCGGATCAGGGATATACTTGTGAATCGATGCAAGTACTTGCATCAAAACCGCTAGGGGCATACTTCTATATGCGCCCAGACTTCCCTCAAACGCACCCCATGCAATGGCAACAATTACGTGACATCGCCGACGTATGTCCAATCGACATGGCGACAGGTGAAGTGCGCTGCCCCGCGCCGTAGCTGCTACGATTTGTGACAATGCGCCGTGCGGGCAATGCCCGTACGGCGCATTTGATGCGACACAACCTGCTTCTATGGTGTACATGGTGACGCCAGATTACGATACAGCGCACCTTCACTCACGGTCATGAGTTGTTGCAGTGGCAGGCTTTGCGATACTAGGTCTCGTTCACCTTCGTCCAACAACATGTATTGTGCTTTGAGGGCATCAGGATGACCATTCGTAAGATGCGTCACGCCAAAACCAGGTGGAATGCCCATCAATACATCAGATCGACTATCGGCATATCGATTCGCAACCGCAATCGTGTTACACCAACTCGATTTTTGGCGATCGAATGTCAGGACTTGTGCGAGCGAGGTATCGATGGAATGCGGTTTGGTGCGAATCGTTTGTACAACTTTGTATTGCTGCCACATGGCCGGCATACTTATTACACACCACACCACCACGACATACATCCAAATCCACTGGCGACGTTGTACTGCAAACAATATACTAAATAGCAGATGCGGCGATGCCACTCTGAAGTCACGTCCATCAATGAATTCATAGAGTACGGACATCGCAGCATACAAACCGGCAATATTCCAACAGTGCAAGGCTACTTCTGCACGAGAAATATATGCGCGGTGACGGACTTTCGCAATAATCCAGAGCAGTACGGTACCGCATACCAAGATCACTGCCAAGGCGCGATTCAAACTGAACAAGGGATGTACTGGTTTTTGCAAGACCATTAGGCTATTCTGAAAATAGGCCCAGGCAGCATTCAGGAGATCAGCCACACTATGAATGTCTGCATAGTAACGCATGCGGAGATTGGGGAATGGTGAACTCGTCCCCCCCACTACATAATTCCCCAACCCAAACAGCATGAGTGACAAGACCGCATATCCAAGACGCACATACCACACCTTGGTATGGGTTTCGAGTAGCAGCGCTGGCATGAGCAATAATCCCCATGTCGGGCGAATCAACATAGCACAGATAATTGCACTGACTAGCCACCCCCGCACCGCATGACCAGCCATCAGGCGATAAAAACCCGTGGCAAGTACCACTGCGATGCCGACATGTAGCATTTCTTGCATGGATGACGGTAACATGAGCAGCACAAATGGAAAAATCGTAAGAATGGTCATGATGCTGAGCGCCATTCGCCAAGACCATTGCGCTGCTACCGCGCTAAACACACAGCAACCCGTAAACACACAGAGATTAACCAAGACAATACTTTGGAATTGCATTCCATCGACGATACCATATATCATGACCACAAAAATACCATGCGGCCCATAATGTGACCAAGAAAACGGTGCCACTATTTCGTTGATAGTGAAGTATCCCGCGTCAAATTGAGCGACATGCCATGCGCGCGCTTGTAACCAATAGCCAATCTCGTCGCTCCAACGTGGTGCAAGCATAGAATAGCTCCCACCCAAGGTACGCAGCAACAGTTCTCCTACCAGGATAGGCATACCAGCGACCAGCATACCCCACAACACGGCTTGTTGTCTCGGGGACAGGCGCGACCATTGGTGGAGTATACGATTCATGTATATCCTTTGGCTAACTCAGACGCTCCAATTCGTCGAGCAACGTATCAAAACGATCCATGGCTGCCTGGACAGGTGCTGGTGATGCCATATCGACACCCGCTCCACGTAGTAGGTCAATCGACGACTTGGACGAGCCGCCACGCAAAAACCCGAGGTAGTTATTGACGGCAGTTGCATCGCCCTTTTGGACTTTGTCGGCGAGCGCCAAGGCTGCCGAAATACCCGTTGCATATTGATATACGTAGAAGTTGTAGTAGAAGTGGGGAATGCGCGACCATTCGAGGCCGATTTCGTCGTCGAGTGTGACGGCAGGGCCGTGGTAGCGCTTGACCATGTCGTAGTAGCGCTCTGTCAACCCATCCGTCGTCAACGGCTCGTCTTGCTCGGAGCGCGTATGCATGTCCAATTCAAATTCAGCGAACATGGTCTGCCGGATGAGTGTGGTGCGTACGTCTTCGAGCTGCTGTACCACCAAATGCCGCCGCAAGGCGGCATCGTCACGCGTCTGCATCAAGTGTGAGATGAGCAATGATTCGTTGAGTGTCGATGCGACTTCTGCGACGAAAATGGTGTAGTCACCGTAGTGGTAGGGCTGTGTTTTGCGCGTAAAGAAGGAGTGCATGGAGTGACCCAACTCATGCGCCAAGGTAAAGACATCGTCGAGGCGATTCTGGTAATTGAGCAAAATATATGGTGCCGTGGTATACGACCCTGTGCTATAGGCGCCACTGCGCTTGCCCTTGTTTTCGTAGACGTCGATCCAACGTGATTCGTAGCAGGTGCTGAGCGCCGTCTGGTATTCCTCACCGAGGGGGCGCAGTGCGGCCTGCACCATGCGATAGCCCTCGTGGTAATCGACACTCACATCCGCACCGGCATGGATGGGGGTGTACAAGTCGTAGACGTGCAACTCATCGAGTTGCATCAATTTTTTGCGCAACGCCATGTAGCGGTGCAACTTGGGCAGATTGGCTTGCACGGTTTTGACCAAGTTGTGATAAACGGCCACTGGGATGTCATTGGGGGCGAGGGCAGCCTCAACGGCGCTGTTGTAGCCACGGATGCGTGCATTAATCACATTGGCACGCACACCATTGGAAAGGGTCATAGCCAGCGTGTTGCGGTGCGATTGAAATGACTTGTAGAAGGTATGAAACGTATCCTTGCGCACACGGCGGTCACTACTTTCGAGGTATTTGCCGTAGCGGCCGTGTGACAAGGCGACATCGTTGCCTTCTTCGTCTTTGATGGTGCCGAACTCGAGGTCGGTGTTGTTGAGCACACCAAAGATATGATACGGGGCACCGGCCATTTCGCCGGTCTGGGCCAGCACCGCCTCGACTTCAGCCGAGCGTGTATGTGCACGGTTGCGCAACAGCACGTCGAGGTAGTAGGCATAGGCAGCAAGTCCAGCGTGTGCCGTCATCCAGCCGCGCAACGTGGCTTCGTCGATGGAGAGCACTTCAGGCTCGACAAAGGCGGTAGCGGCTTGCGCTTTGGCGACCATGGCTTGGGCACGGGCCGACAATCCTTGACCAGCGGCATCGCCTGAGTCCGAATCGTAGCGACAATGGGCGTAGATATAGAGTTGGTGGGCCGTCTGCATCAGCGCTTCGCGGGCCTTGAAGGCTGCCACAACGGTATCAGCGCTCTGTGCCACCTTGCCTTGGTGCACGGCGAGTGCGGTAATCAATTCGTCGACCTTGCTGAGCTCGCGCTCCCACGCCGTATCATCGGCATACATCAACGTCAGATCCCACGTGTCAGTGGGCTTGGCTTCACTACGGGTTGGTACCTGTTGGGCAGTCATTGAGACATCCTTTCAACAACGATTTGTAGGTATTATACGGCGAATCACGGCGTATTGGCAGGGAGCACGTGCACGCGATCAAGGCGCACCATCAAGTGGCGGACCTGCCCAGCCTGAACACCCTGTTGGGTGCGGAAATCGACGGCATCGGGGATGAATGCCGGTCCCTGTAGCGTAATCACGATGTCGCTCCCCTGCGGCAACACGGGTAAGTCGATGTATTCGTCGCGTACCTGCGCATCATCGGCTGCAAACGTCCCGAGCAGTTGATTATCCAGCCACACTTCAATGTGAGATGACGGATGGACATCGCGCGGCCAACCACGCCCATCGACCCGTAGGAGCAAGCGCTGTACGTATCCGGATGCGGCCTGCGGCAGGCGCAACTGCATACCACTACTACACCAGCGGAATGTGGCGTCGAGTGCGGCATCACCTTCACCCAGATAACAGCCGCGGATATACCCGATGTCGTTGTCACCACCCACATCAATCTGGGTGGTCGGCGGGGGATTGAGCCATACCCATGCCCAGTCGAGTGGGTTTTGCTGGTCGATCTCGAAGGCACCTAGCACCGTTTTGGCAGTGGTCACATCACCAGTATGCCGGAGCACATCGGCACGCACGAGTTGTGTCTCGATGGCCGTATCATCAGGCAATTCCCGTACGGCTTGCTGCATATCACCACGCCAGTACCACTGCAACGCAGTAGCAATCGCCTCCTCACGAGGCGGAAGTGGCGTGGGAATGGGCATCAGCCAGGGATTGATGTGTAGCATGCGGCGAAAGTCATCGCTGTGTTGGCGCATCGTCACGCCGATGCGTGCCAAATCCACACAAAAGCGCACCGACGGCGAACCCCCAAAAAACGACGGTGTCAGCGTGGGTGCCAATGACGGAAATGGAGTAGCAGCCAACGACCATACCAACGCAGCGCCTACCATCACAACTGCGGGAGCCGGCTGGAGTAGTTCGCGCCAGCGCTGCATCACCACAAAGACCATGGTAGCAGCCGCCGTGATGCTCATCAACGGCAACAAGACGACCCGGAAGCGCGTAATACTAAACAAGGCGACGCCCAGCAGGATGGGGACGACGAACCACACCACGAACAACTCGTGCTGGCTACGTGTAGCTCCGTCGCGCCGCAGCACCCACAACCCGAGGAGGGCGGGGAAGAGGACGACGATGTACCACACATCGTCAAACCACAACACTGCCGTCAGATACGCTGCGGATACGGCCCCCGTAGTAAATCCTTTGGTAAAGCGTTCGGCACTTGCATAATGAATTTGCCAGAAGTCGACGAATTCTGTGGGAATGCGCGTCACAAATGCACTCGGGTTACTGCGCACAATGCACCATGCCTCAGCCAACATGGCATTTTGGCGTGCCACGGGCGTCTGACGCACTCCAGGATGGGGCAGACATGTATCCACCGGTGGAGATACCCTATCCGAGAGCAACGCCGCCGTGTAGGACTCGAGGCGCGCCCCACTGCGAGTAGGATAGACGGTGGCATTGGCGGTCAACAGCAGATTGTACGCACCCGTGGTGTCCAACAGCAACGGACCACCATAGATGCGTGATGCATACCAACTCCATGGTGCAATGGTAGCCACAAAAACGGCAAGCATCACAATGGCAGCCTGCACGCGCTTCCAGAGATATCCTGCAGGCAACCGTCCACCGCCAAAACACATCCAGAGCATGAGTAGCGGCACAAAGACCAGCATCATGCTCCGGGTCAGTGTGGCCAATGCCAACAAGACACCCAGCAGACCAGCACGCCATCGGCTCGGTATGGCAATCTGAAAGCCGAGTGCGACCCACAAGATGAGCAAAAAAAACGTCAGGAAGAGTGTTTCGGAGAGCAACGTGATACTCATCACCGCCAGTGGCAAACACAAGGCAGTGAGCACACACGCGATATCCGCAACCAACGGCTGGAGCGGCCACAAGCGCATGGCAATGGCTCGCACCAACATGATGTGTGTCAGAGAAAGGATGATTTGCGAACAGAACACCCAGTATGGCGTACCACCCATGCGCAGATGGGCGGCCACAAACAACGGGTAGAGGGGAACGCGTGTCCACAAATAGTCGAGGTACCAAGCAAATCCACGCCCGTAACTGAGCCAGGTGGCTGCAGAGAGGTACTCGCCTTCGTCAGAAATCCACGTCGTACGGGGCACGACGACCCACACAAAGATGCGGAATGTGATAGCAATACACAGGCTTAGCCACAACCAGCGGCGTTGCAGGATGGCAATCATCTCCCACTCCTTCATGCAGTCGCACCACAGCGCACTACCACTATAATACTATAGGGGTAGTACATAGCGAGAATCCCGCATGACGCATCTGTTGCAACTACAACACATCACCCATCAATACGGGCAGACCACTGCGGTGTCCGACTGCTCGTTGCAGCTTGCTGATGCAGAGCGCATTGCGTTAATTGGGCCATCAGGATGCGGTAAAAGTACGCTACTCCGCATCATCGCCGGACTCGAAGACGGCTATCGTGGTACCATCACCTACCAGTCGCGTGATATCACCGCTACCCCAGCACATCGGCGCCAGATCGGCCTAATGTTCCAAGAACATGCGCTCTTTCCCCACCTGACCGTCGTGCAAAACATTGCATATGGGTTGAATCATCTCACCCCCACAGCCCAACAGGCACGCATCGACGAATTACTGCAGTTGATTCGTCTCACACATCTCGCACAACGCTATCCCGAACAATTATCGGGGGGTGAACGACAACGGGTGGCGTTGGCACGCAGTCTAGCCCCGAGTCCACGGCTGTTGCTCCTCGACGAGCCATTTGCATCGCTCGATCGTTCGGTGCGCGACCATCTCCTCGCCGAGCTCCCCGAGCTCCTGGCGGGTGAGCAGGTGGCCACTATCTACGTGACGCACGACTTCAACGAAGCGTGCCAGATGGCCGATCGCATTGTGGTGATGCAATCGGGGCACATTGTTCGTGATACGCATCCCGCCACGCTGTATCAGCAGCCACAGACATACTTCATGGCGCAGTTACTGGGGATTCGTCATAGTATTCCGTTCACACAAGGCGCACACGGCATCCAGACCGCGTTTGGAGAGATTCCCATCACCACTCATATTGCGACTGGCGAACTTATCATCCCCCCCGAAGCGGGACTCCTCGCCGGTGACAGCACCGTATGGTCGCTGACAGGTGTGGTGCAGCATCACTACTATCGTGCCCCCTGGGTACGCGTCACCATCCGTGCCATCACAGGGATGGCACAATTCGAGTATGATATGCCTCAAGCAGATGTGCCTGCCATTGGCAGTCATATCACCGTGCCAGTCCGGATCGACCGGCTGAGTGTGGTCGAGCGCCACTAACAAAGGAGAGCACGCATGCGTGTCGGTCTTGTGCAAATCAATTCCCAAGAAAATCGCCAGCACAATGTGGCGCGCGCCGTCGAGCTGATCGGTCAGGCTGCAGCCCAAGGTGCCGAGTTGGTCGCACTTCCCGAATGTGTCACATTCCTCGGGCGCCGCGAGCATCATGCTGCCAATGCCGAATCGATTGATGGTGACACCGCACAGGCGTTTGCTGCCGCTGCGAAACGCCACGGCATCTGGGTGCATGGGGGCTCGATCATTGAAAAAACCGGCCAAGGCAAAGACTACAACACCACCCTGGTCTTTAATCCGCAGGGGGAACGGGTCGCCGTCTACCGCAAAATTCACCTCTTTGATGTGGATATTGCCCCGGGCAGCTACCGTGAATCGGATACCTACTTGCCCGGTGAACAGATCGTCACCACCGACATCAATGGCATCACGCTGGGACTGACTATTTGCTACGATATGCGCTTCCCCGAACTCTATCGTTGCCTAGCCCTCGCAGGTGCCAAAATCATCGCTGTACCCGCCGCCTTTACCGCGTTTACCGGCAAAGACCACTGGGAGCCACTCTTGCGCGCCCGTGCGATTGAAAACCAGTGCTACATCATCGCACCGGCACAGTGGGGCGAGCACCCCGTCGGCCGGCAGTGCTATGGGCGCAGCATCATTATCAACCCGTGGGGCACGGTCATCGCCCAAGCACCTGATGGCGAAGGAGTAGTAGTAGCCAATCTCGACATGGCTGAACTCGATCGCATTCGCAAAAGCGTGCCATCATTGGCGAATCGTCGTCCAAACATCTACAAATAAACGACACCCCCGCCGTGACGCATGGTCACGGCGGGGGGTTATTTTTTACGTCAACTGCAACACAATTTTCCCCGCACCCATCTGATTTTGATAGGCACGAATCCCAGCGGCGGCCGTATCCAAGGTGTATGTGGCGGTCACCTCAGTCGTCATGGCCGGGTAGAGAGTCGTCTGGATGTCACGCATGGCACGGATGACCTGCACCATGCCACGCCGGCGAATCCACTCCGTCAGCCAGAATCCCTCGACCACTTTGTTGCCAAACAAGAGTGTGCCCACATCTACCTGTACCGGAGAGAGCGACAATGCGCCATACACGAGGATGCGTGCGCCCGCCGGCATCGCTTTGAGCATTACACCCGTCAAGTCACCCGCTACCGCATCAAAGCCGATGCCGGCACGATGACGGGTACACGCCTGAGCCAGCTGTGTGGCGAAATCGTCATCCGTACTCACAAAGACTTCAGTCGCCCCCAGACCACGCAATTCGGCGACATAGTTGGCATTGCGCACAATGGCAATGCTCGCGAGTCCACGCCGGGCAGCCGTACGAATCAGCATGCGACCGAGCGCACTATTGGCCGCATTGAGCACGATGGCCGTCTGGCGGGCACGCAGTGCCTCGTCGATCAACGCCCACGCCGTAATCGGATTGACGAGCAGCATGGCGCCCTGTTCGTCGCTAATCTGGCGGCGCAACGGAAAGACAGTAGTTGCACTCGCAACCGTATATTCGGCCCACGTACCAAAGTTGCCTTGTGTCGCCAGCGCCACCCGCCGTCCCACCCATAGTGCACCGAGTCCAGCCCCCGCTGCCACCACGGTGCCACATCCCTCGAATCCCGGTGTGGTGGGTGGCTCGCGGCGCACCCCGTAACGCCCACGCAAAAACATCAGGTCTGACGGATTAACCGCAGCAGTGTGCATTTTGATGAGCACTTGTCCTGCGCGGGGACTTGGCGTGGCAATCTCGCGCACATGCAAGCCCTCGGGCCCATCAAACGATTCGAGTTGGAGCGCACGCATGGTCGATGGAATAGTCATGTATTTGGCAATCCTTTCGTCTCTTTATGAGTGCACAATCACGTACGTGCAAAAAACAGCTGTACCGCATCCGCATATGCATCCGGACATTCATCCTGTACGGCCATCCCCGCATCAAAAAGCTGGACATCGGCATGAGGAGCAACTGCACGGAAGCGCGCCAAGCGTGTGACTGGTGTGGTGGATGCCAGACGCCCCCAGTTCACCTGAAGTGGTTGGGTGAGGTGGGGCAACACATCGCGCAGGTCACAGTTGAGCAGCCCAGTCACAAAGCAAATCGGTGCCCAACGTGCCCCAGGGCGATGGGCGACACGGTAGTACATGTCACGCATCACCGCATCACAGCGACTCGCATCGGCATATGTCATTTGCCCGAGAAAATAATCCATGCTGACCCGACTCACCAGCCCTGCAAAAATCGCTGCGCCCACGGGTCCAGCTAATAGCCGGTAGGCGGAATTCGGCTGATTCGGAACCACGAGGTCTTCGAGTCCCGTTGGACAGATTACACTCAATGCGCGAATTGCATCGGGGGCGTGGTGGGCTGCGGCAATCGCATATGCCGAACTCAACGAGACGGCAATAACACGCACATTGCCGCCAAGTTCACGGGCCACATCGATAATTAGATCGCGGTATAACTCGGCCGTGTAGACCATCTGTGGACGGTCAGAATCACCAAAACCCAGTAAGTCGAGTGCTACCACGCGATAATGTGGCGCAAGTCGTGCAAACGGCGCACGCATTTCGTGAGCCGATGCCGCCGCATTGATGCTATGCACCAACAAGACGACGGGACCAGTCCCCTGTTCGTGGAGGGCAATCTGATATCCACGCCACATCAGCATCCGTGGGGTCACCCCTAACAACGCAAGTGGTGTTGCCATCATCGTCCTCCTCTTGTGCATTCCTCAATCACTACTACGCACCGCATCTGCCGTTGGTTCGTCACCCAGTTGAATCCGGAGCCAAGCCACACCAGCGTCATGCGTGGCAAAGGCACCATCAAGCTGTGCATCATAGGCCTTGTGCAACCATTCTCCGATTAACGGCCCAGCCGGGATACCACACGCTAGCACATCGTGGCCACGCACCAGTGCCGTCGGTTTGTGTGCGCGAATCCCTAACTTTTCCGCCATGATTAACACGGCATCGGCCTCGTGCGTTGCTGGCAGGGGTGGGCGCCCCGCGCTATCGGCATTCACCACATACCCCCACAACTCGATGGTGGCAGGATGCAGCCGTGTGGCCAAGCGGCGCACCGCCCGATCAGAGGGATGCGCACCCAGGCGCACCATGTGTTCACCCACAAGTGGAAGCACGAGCGTATGGACCCGTTCTGGGGCATGAATCATCGTCAAGAATTGGGCGGTGAGTGGCATTCCGGCTTCGGCATGACCTGGGCTGACGATACGATCATCCTTGGTCGTCGTCGTCGCCGGTTTACCCAAATCATGACACAACGCTGCCAACATGACGACCAGCTGTTCATCGTCAGTCAGGGGATACCGTATACGCGCCATCGCATTACACACATGCCGGGTATGCGTCCACACATCTCCCTCGGGATGATGCACGGGGTTTTGTGGGCAGCCAACCAGGTCGGACAGCATGGGATAGTGGGACAACCAGTCACACGCAGCAAGTGCGGCCAGCCCTGCACCCGGCATATGACTGCGCGTCGCCCACAACGCCCATTCCCCCCAGACGCGCTCGGGAGTCAGTGCGCTGGCCTGTGTGCGTACGGCCTGCGCTGCCAACGCGGTGGCAGGGGCTACCTGCAAATCGTACATCCCCGCAAAGCGCATCACACGCAATACGCGGAGCGGGTCATCCACAAATGCCTCACCGAGATGGCGTATCACGCCCGCCCGTAAATCGGCGAGACCGTCGTATGGGTCAGCAAAGGCACCATCGCTCGTAACCGCCATGGCATTCATGGTGAAGTCACGGGTCGCGGCAGCAGCACGGATATCGTGGTGCGAGGTAACACTGATATCAAACCACTGATGATTGATCCGAATACGAATCAACGGTTTATCGGTATTGATGAGCAATGCATTGGGAAAGACAGTGACGAGCTGTGCCCAGAGCGTCGTTGCTGTATCAGCCACGACTTCGATATCGACATCACTAGCTGCCTCAGCGCAGACGAGTCCACGTGCCGCACCACCCACAATCCGCCATTGCAGATGCTGGGCATCAAGTACCTGAGTCACCACCTGCACATGCGCGAGCAGTGCATCGATTGCCGCAGGTTGTGGGGCATGATAGTCAGTCATTAATCAATCCTTGTGTACGTTCTCTGATTTCAATAGTATAGTTTTTCATCATTTCATTGTACGCGTGATTACAGATAACACCAAATCAGACATTTTTTGTGGCATCACGTATAATAAAAGTGGTATGTTTCACACCAAGAGGAGTCACAGTTATGAGCACTGGTATTACCATGTATAGCACCACGTGGTGCCCTGATTGTCGTTTGGCCAAACGTGTCTTTGGCGAAGAAGGCGTCGCATATACCGAAATCGACATCGAAAAAGACACCGCTGCCCGCGACATTGTGGTCAAACTCAACAACGGCAACCAAGTCGTGCCCACAATCGTCTTCCCGGACGGATCAATGTTGGCCGAGCCATCAGCCGCAGTTCTCAAAGAAAAAATCGCCAGCCTGCGCTAGCGATGGCGGTGGGACGGTGTGGCGGTGGGGGAATCCCCCACCGCCACGTTTTTGTGGTCAGAGCGCAGGCACAACTTCGATAATTTGGTTATGACCAGGCCCCACCGAAATCATGGAAATCGTCGCACCACACAATACGGCCAACCGTTGCACATACGCTTGGGCGTTGGCGGGCAAATCCTCCCAACGGCGGGCAGTGTGTGTCGGTGCTAGCCAGCCAGGCATGGTCTCGTAGACGGGCTGGACACGGGCGTATTCCTCGATTTGACTGGGTGGGTAGTCGATGGGCTGGCCGTCGAGTGTATACCCCACACAGATGGCAATCTGGGCGACGTCGTCGAGCACATCGAGTTTGGTGATGGTAATCAGGTCGATGCCGTTGAGCGCCGTAGCGTAGCGTGCGGCTACCGCATCAAACCAGCCGACACGGCGCAAGCGCCCCGTGGTTGTGCCTACTTCGGCCCACGGCTTGCCCATCTGGCGCAGGGCATCGGCAGTCGCACCGTCGACTTCGCTGGGAAAGGGACCCGATCCGACACGCGTGGTGTATGCCTTGAAAATCCCCATCACATGGTCGATAGCCGTCGGTGAAATCCCCGCACCCTGACACGCCCCTGCAATGCCCGGCAACGACGAGGTCACAAACGGGTACGTGCCATGGTCGATATCGAGCATGACGCCCTGTGCGCCCTCGAGCAACACCGATTGTGTGCCTGTCACCGCACGCTGGACCGCGGGATGAATATCTGCGATGAACGGAGCCAAGCGCTGACCGTATGCCACGTATTCGCGATGTAGCGCATCTAGGTCGAATCCTGCACTGGCATAGTATGTCGTGAAAAGACGGTTTTTGATAGCAAGTACCGTCTGCAGGCGTTGATACAGGCGATCAGCATCAACCAAATCACCCATACGGATGCCAATACGCGACGTTTTGTCGGCATAGGCAGGGCCAATACCTCGCCCCGTGGTGCCGATTTTGGCATCACCACGCAGCTGCTCGTCGAGGCGATCTTGCAATATGTGGTAGGGCATGACCACATGCGCACGGTCGCTGATGAGGAGGTGCGAGACATCGATGCCTCGTTGGATGAGACCATCTAACTCCGCAATGAAATCTTTGGGGTCGATGACCGTGCCATTGCCTACAATATTGAGAGTGGCCGGTTCGAAAATCCCTGCCGGGACGAGGTGCAACTTGAACGTACCATGGCGATTCACCACCGTATGCCCAGCATTATTGCCGCCACCATATCGGATTACGGTTGCGGCACGTGCCGCCAAGATATCGACGATATGACCTTTGCCTTCGTCGCCCCATTGTGCGCCGACCACTGCTACTACCGCCATGCTGTTTTCCTCCTGGCTGGGTACACACTCCCCGGCCATGTATCACAGGTGCAACTACCACGTAGTCACACGTCGTGTAATATTATAGGGTAAGTTGAAAGGGATGACATGGATATCGCAACAATTAGTGTAATTGTGCAACTCGTTTTTCTCGAAGGAATATTATCAATCGACAACGCAGCAGTCCTCGGTGCTATGGTAGCACATCTCCCTGCCAATCAACCTATTCCGTGGCCTAGACCTCTCCATTTTTTGACAAATTGGGGGCAACGCACCCTAGGCAATCAACGCGACGCCGCGTTGAAAGTTGGCTTGCTCGGCGCATATCTCGGACGTGGGTTGATGCTTGTCATCGCTGGATGGATTATTCAATTCCCATGGTTGCGCTTGGTCGGCGCGTTGTACTTGATGTATTTGGCAATCCGTCACTTCGGTGAACGCTTCGACGCCAGCGGTGAAGATGGCCAATACGGTACCAATACACTCAAAACCAGCGGATTCTGGGCAACAGTAGCCGCCCTCGAGCTCGCCGATTTGGCATTCAGCATTGACAATGTGATTGCAGCGGTCGCTCTCTCCGACAAACTGTGGGTGGTGATGCTCGGTGTGGCAATTGGGATCGTGGTGATGCGCTTTGCGGCCACGATTTTCAGCAAACTCATCGCCTGGGAACCGGCTTTTGAAACGAGTGCATTCTTGTTGCTCCTCGTAATTGGCGGCGAGCTCATTCTGCACGAATATGCCCATATCACCTTTAGTGAACTACAGCAGTTCACGATTTCGATGAGTGTCCTGATTGGTACCATCTTGATTGCACGCTCACCGCTGCGCAATCCGATCGTCTGGGCGCTGTGGCCAGTACGCTGGTTGTTCTACACTATCGCACGTTTCATCGACGGATTTTTTGGCATACTGCTGATGCCATTTCAGAAGAAAACCAATACGTAATTATGAATTAAGAACAATACCTACGCCAAGTACACCAGGCTTTTGCTGTATCGTTGCTGCGCCCGTTGCGTGCATGGGTATGAGCGTTGCTCACGCGGAGCACGCTGAGGCGCGGAGATTATCCGTCAATGGGATATACCGTGTGCATGACTACAACGACCTCTGCGTCTCTGTGCCCTCTGCGTGCGCCATACAATGCCGCCCCTACTGATTTCGGGCGATATGGTATAAAAAATATGTCCGCCTACGGTGCAGAATGTATTAAAAATCTCACTTGAGGGAGCATTTTTGGCGCAAGGGCGTATCAATGCACCGGCAGCACGCAGCCTCGATTGGCATCGGTATTGTTATGAGTAGCGTGGGGTGCGGCGCTACCACACAACAACACGGCGTTGGCAGTATGCCAACGCCGTGTCGCATGCGTTTCTACGCCATCTGCTGATACCCGGGCACCGTCAGGAACTCCACGAACTCGGGGTTGAGTACCAGTTGATCGAGGAGTGCAACGGCTTGGGTGAGGCGCGGCCCGGCGAGACGTGCCTGGAGCGCAGCCACTTCTTCGTCGCGGATCTGGGCATACAGGGCTGGCGTGACAGGGCGACCATCGGCGAGGGTGGCATGGTGATGAATCCACTGCCAGATCTGCGAACGCGAAATCTCGGCGGTGGCGACGTCTTCCATCAAATAGTTAATCGCCACGGCACCACGCCCACCAAACCATGCTTCGATGTACTGCAAGGCCACGCTGATGTTGTTACGCAAGCCGGCTTCGGTGATGTCGCCGGTGGGGATGGCCAACAAGTCGGCGGCAGTAATCGCGACCTGCGGCACACGTTCAATCTGGTTGTCTCCGCTAAAGGCCGCATTAAAGACCTCTTGCACGGCGGTCACCAGACCAGGGTGCGCCACCCACGCGCCGTCGAATCCCTGACTGGCTTCGCGCTGTTTGTCGGCGCGCACATTGCTCAGCGCCTTTTCGTTGGCGGCCACATCGTCTTTACGCGGGATAATGGCTGACATCCCACCCAAGGCGTGCGCCCCGCGCTTGTGACAGGTCGCCGCCACCAACTCGGCCGCCGAACGCAAAAACTGCACGCCCATGGTAACTTGGGCACGATCGGGGAGCACGAAATCGTCGCGGTGGTTAAAGGCCTTGATGAAGCTGTAGATGTAATCCCAGCGCCCGTGATTGAGGCCACTGGAGTGGTTACGCAACTCGTACAGAATCTCGTCCATCTCGAAGGCTGCCAAGATGTGCTCGATGAGCACGGTGGCACGAATGGTGCCTTGGGCGATGTTGAGGCGGTCTTGGGCATAGACAAAGATGTCATTCCACAGGCGCGCTTCACGGTGGTTTTGCAGTTTGGGCAGATAAAAGTAGGGACCGCTACCGCGAGCGATTAACTCGTGCGCGTTGTGAAAGAAGTACAGGCCGAAGTCGAACATGCCCCCCGAAATTGGTTTACCGTCGTACAAGACATGCTTTTCGTCGAGGTGCCAGCCACGCGCGCGTACGGCAAGCGTAGCGGTGGTATCGTTGAGACGGTATTCTTTGCCGTCGCTCGACAGCGAAATCGTGCGTCGAATGGCATCACGCAGGTTGATTTGCCCCTGCACCACGTTGTCCCACAAGGGCGCATTGGCGTCTTCGAAGTCCGACATAAAGACTTGTGCGCCCGAATTGAGGGCGTTGATGACCATTTTGCGGTCAACAGGCCCGGTGATTTCGGTACGGCGATTGCGGAAATCGGGTGGCGGGGGAATCACACGCCAATCCCCATTGCGGATATGGGCAGTGGCAGGATCAAAATCCGGTAAGCGCCCCGCTTTGAGTTCCGCCCAACGCTGCTGGCGCTGTACCAACAATTCCTGACGGCGCGGCTCGAAGCGTTCAATGAGTTCGGCCACAAATGCCAGCGCATCTGGTGTCAGTATTTCGTCATAGCCGGGACGCATCGCCCCAATCACCTGTAACGTCACAGCCATCTTGCCATCCCTTTCATCGTATCGCAGGATTTATTCATCGACGTCTACAATCGCCATGTTGAGTTGGATCCCCAAGCGACGGAATTCGTCGACCCAGGTACGTGCCGTCACATCACCGCTGTTGGCCGCCGCACACATGGCACGATAATCACGTTGCCACACCACATTATACGTGTTTTGTGCCATCCACAACTCCACGTCAAAAGTGCGCATTTCATCAATAAAATCGCGAAGCTGCGTCATTGCATTCACACTTGCTGGTGTCGCCAACAACTGTGCCGCCATGCGATAGAGCGCCT
>CAZIKU010000047.1:0-19547 GCA_964539815.1 uncultured Klebsiella sp.
CCACGCAAACGCTTCATCCAGACGCATGCCCCCGAAGTGCGCAACCTCGACATTTAATACGCATAATGCGCCGTATGTCGCGTACCGCACGAGTGAGTTTATGGCTCGCTCGTGCGGTATTTTTCAATATATGAATAAAAACAGTTTTTCCTTGCAAAAATAAAAATAATGCGTATACTAGTTGATATACTGATGGTACACCACAGAACAGGGCGAGGGCGCATATGGCACAGGGACAACAGGCACAACGCATTCCGCAGTGGGAATGGTACCGCTGGGTATTGGCATTGGGGATGGCAATTGTTGTATGTGTGATGATCTGGCAAGGCATGCAATTTGCCGGTGTCCCTGACCCGTTTGCGCATAATTTGCATCCGAGTGCGGTAGTGATCAACACGAGTCTGATTGTCTTTCGTGAGGGACTCGAAGCCATTCTGGTACTGGCCGCAATTACGGCGAGTTTTGTGGGGGCGCAGGCCGCCTTGCGACGCACGGTGTTTACGGGGGCAGGTTGGGCGTTCTTGGCGAGCGTTGTGACGTGGTTCATTGTAGTGGCCATCATCGACAGCATCAATGCACCGTTGTTGCATATTCAGGCAGCCACCGGACTCTTGGCGATTGTTGTGTTACTCGTCATCATGAACTGGTTTTTGCACAACGTCTACTGGACGGGGTGGATTGCCATGCACAACCACAAAAAGCGTGCATTGTTGGCTGGTGATGTGACGTCTCAGGCAACTTTTTGGGGAATGGTCATGCTCGGATTCAGTGCGGTCTACCGCGAGGGATTCGAGATTGTGCTGTTTTTGCAGAATATTCGTTTGGAAATGGGCACGCCGACGGTATTGGCAGGTGTACTCATCGGCTTGGCGTTTACGGGCACCATTGGTGCAGTGACCTTTTTGACCAATCACAAAATGCCGTACAAACAGCTCCTGATTGCGACGGGGCTCTTGCTGGCCATGGTGCTGGTAGTGATGGTCGGCGAGCAGGTGCAAGAGATGCAACAGGCGGCGTGGATCGGCACGACGCCGGTGGACGTGGCCATCCCCGGCTGGCTGGGGATGTGGTTTGCGGTATTCCCCAACAGCGAGGGATTGGTCGCACAAGCATTGGCGTTGGTGCTGGTGATTGGGTCATATGTGGTGTCACGCGGCATGGTAAAAATGCGCAATTCGCGCTAAAAACGGGGGACGGCAAGAACTCCTGGAAATTGGGTTTGACAAGTGCTATGCGGTATCGTATACTTCCAACAGGGTTTTGGGGGTGTAGCTCAGCTGGGAGAGCGCGACAATCGCACTGTCGAGGCCAGGAGTTCGAGCCTCCTCACCTCCACCAATTCAATAGTCCGGGGCAATAGCTCAGCTGGGAGAGCGCAACGCTGGCAGTGTTGAGGTCTGGGGTTCGATCCCCCATTGCTCCACCAATCACACACCGCAGTCATTTGACTGCGGTGTGTTCGTCTTTTCAGTGTATGCTATGGCACCGTCCTATCATGACAGGATGGTATAATCGGGGCAATTCTGATATGGACAAAGGAGTCAACATGATGCATGCAGCAGAATGGCAGACCAAGCGCGATCGGATTGCGGCATTGATGGAGCAGCGTGGCCTGCAAGGTGTGTTGTTGACGCGCTGTGCCAACTTCAGCTGGATCACATGCGGTGGGCAGGCGCATGTCGGCCTGAACAGCGAGAGCGCGGTGGCGAGTGTATTGTGTACGCCACATGGTGATTATCTGCTGGCCAGCCACATCGAAATGCCGCGTATGCGCGCCGAGGAAGTGCATGATTTGCCGTTGACCCCACAGGTGTTTGATTGGTTTACACCGGCAGCCCGTGATGCCTTTGTGGATCAGGTATGTGGTACGGGGCGTTGGGCGAGTGATGTGGCAGGGGCTGCCCTGAGTGTGGCCAATGAATTGACGGCGTTGCGCGTGGCGCTTACTCCCGCCGAACAGGCACGCTTTGCCACGCATGCGCGCGCCACGGGCGAGGCCCTCGAGGCCACCGCGTTGCAGGTGCAACCGGGCATGAGCGAGCTAGAAATTGCCGGGATGTTGTCGGCCCGCATCTATGCTGCCGGTGCCACACCAGTGGTAGCGTTGATTGCGGCCGATGAGCGCATTGCGTTGTATCGCCATCCTGCACCCACTGCCAAATGTGTGACCAAGATGGTGATGCTCGTTGCCTGTGCACGCCGGCACGGCTTGATTGTATCGGCGACTCGGTTGGTGGCGTTTGGTGCCCTCGATGCCACGATTGCCCGTCGTGCCGAGGCCTGTGCGGCGGTGGATGCGGCGGCGTGGCATGCCAGCCAGCCAGGGCGCCGGCTCGGCGATGCCTTTGGCGATATTGTGGCGGCGTATGCGGCACACGGGTTTGTGGATGAATGGCACAAACACCATCAGGGCGGAGTAACCGCCTACGAAAACCGCGAAATCCAGGCTCGCCCCGATAGCACGCATGTCATTGCGGTGGGGCAAGCCTTTGCCTGGAATCCCAGTATTACTGGCACCAAATCCGAGGATACCATGCTGTTGACTGCTGATGGCGCACATGCGCTCTCCCAGACAGGGAATTGGCCGATGATTGATGTGCAGATGGATGGGGTCGTCTATCGGCGTCCGGCTATTTTGGTGCGCTGATGTGTCTGACCGGTCGGTAAAATTTCGCACTATGATGCGACATAGCCACTATTTTGTTGGACAACACGTTACAATGAATACACTGTGCGAAAGGATGTTGTTATGCGCATGAGTACATTGTGGCGGTTGAGCATGATTCACGTGGCGGTTGCCCTTACGTTGTTGCCGATTGATAGCACGTTGAATCGCATTATGATTAGCGAACTCGGGTTGTCGGCCACGTTGGTGGCGGTGCTCGTGGCGGTGCCATACATGTTGTCACCGATGCAGATGTGGATTGGATCACTGAGCGAGCGTATGCCCTTGTGGGGATTCCGCCGTTCGCCATACATCATGCTGGGCATCGTGTTGTGTGCGGCGGGGGCCTGGTTGTCACCCTATGCCGCCTTTGCCATCCATGATGGGGTATGGTGGGGTATCCCGCTGGGATTTGTGGCATTTGGGGCTTGGGGCTTTGGCTTTAACTTTGCCACCGTCTCGTATCTTGCACTGGCCACTGAGTTGTCAGGGCACGGGGAACGCGCCCGCACCGTGGGTGTGATGTGGTTTGTGTTGATTGTGAGCATGATTATCGGTGGTATCACGTTGTCGCGTGCCATTGATCCATATAGCCACGAACGCTTGATTGCCGCCTTTGGTTGGACGTCGCTCGTGGCGTTGGGGCTCGGTGTAATCGGCGTCGTGGGACTCGAGTCGCGCAATGCTCAGGTCACTCCCGTGACGCATCAGCGCATGGGGGATGTGTTACGCACGGTGGCTGCCAACCCGCAAGCACGCTTGTTTTTTGTCTACTTGATGCTCTTGTTGATTGCCCTGCTGGGGCAAGATGTCTTGTTGGAGCCGTATGCCGCTGATGTCTTTGGCGTGCCACCGGCCACCACGACGCGCTATACGTCGCTGTGGGGTGTAGCGTTTTTGGTGGGATTGCTGATTACCAACCGTATGACACGGCGCTGGGGCATGATGCACGTGGCCAGTATCGGTGCGTGGATTGCTGCCTGTGGTTTGAGTGGCATTGTGGTGGCTGGGGTGATTGGGCAAGTGGTCTGGCTCATGCCCGCGCTGATGCTCTTTGGTCTGGGGGCAGGCATTTCGACGGCATCGAATTTGGCCTTGATGCTTGATATGACTGTGGCCGGCCAAATCGGCGTCTTTATTGGGGCGTGGGGTGTGGCCGATGCGCTGGCCCGGCTGGGTGGTACGGTGCTGAGTGGCGTGGTTCGTGATGTGATCACGCTTAGCCTGGGAAGTAAACTGTGGGGCTACGTGGGGGTATTCAGCATCGAAATCGTCGTATTACTTGTATCTATCTGGCTGCTTCGCCGCATCAATCCTGACGCATTTCAACGCCAGGTGAGCCAAGATACCATGGAAATTGCATCGCACATGGTGTGATGTCGATTGATGCGCCCCGCCCCGCACGCGTGTGCGGGGCGGGGTTTTGTGTTAGTTGGGCGTGTTGCTGAGTGGTGAACTCGTGTGGCGCCAGTTGACGGATGGTAAGACCAATGCGGGACGCACCTGATCACGGTGGGCATAGACAATCTGCATCACTGAGTCGATGAGTGTATCGCTGAGGAAATGTGGTTGCAGGCCGAGGTCGATAAGTTTGCGATGGGCGGCGTTGTAGTAGTGTGTTTCTTTCTCGACGCGCGGATTTTCGATGTGTTGGATGGTGGCACTGATGCCATGAGCCTGCGCTGCGTCGCGTACCAGCGTGGCCAGTTGGAGCACGTTGAACTGCTCGGTGAACTGATTAAATACGCGGAATTCACCACGTTGTGCGGGGGTATTCAGTGCGAGTTCGACACAGGCCAAGGTGTCGCGTATGTCGAGGAACCCGCGGGTTTGGCCGCCTTGTCCGTAGACAGTCATTGGCATGCCGATCACGGCTTGCACCATAAAGCGATTCAGCGCCGTACCAAAGATGGCGTCGTAGTCAAAGCGCGTCACCAAGCGTGGATCGAGGCTCGTTTCTGCGGTTTCGAGCCCGTAGACGACGCCTTGGTTGAGGTCAGTGGCACGAATACCCCAGGCACGGCAGGCAAACATAATATTGTGACTGTCGTGGACTTTGCTGAGGTGATAAAAGGAACCCGGTTGTTTGGGGTAGGGTAGGGTATCAGTGCGGCCGTTGTGGGTGATGGTGATATAGCCTTCTTCGATGTCGATGTTGGGGGTACCGTATTCGCCCATGGTGCCCAGTTTGACCAGATGGCAATCGGGGGCGTGTTCGGCGATGGCATAGAGCAGGTTGAGGGTACCCACCACGTTGTTGTGCTGGGTGTAGACGGCATGGCGACGGTCAATCATCGAATAGGGGGCACTCCGCTGTTCGCCAAAGTGGACCACGGCGTCGGGCTTGGTTGATGTGAATACGCCCTCGAAAAACGAGTAATCGCAGATATCGCCAATGGCATAGGCAATTGATTTACCACTCACGGCATGCCATGCCGCCACTCGTTCTTGTAGGCTGATCATGGGGGTGAGGCTGTGGGCACCGATTTCGTGGTCGTAGCTCCGGCGGACCAAATTATCGACGATGAGCACGTCGTGACCTCGTTGTGACAGATGGAGTGCTGTCGGCCATCCGAGGTATCCATCGCCACCAATCACCATAATGCGCATACCTATACTCCTTTAGCTGGCGTAACACCAGTAGATTTATCATGTTACATCTATCATGATACAATGACATTGGCGCATTCGTCGTTAAACAGATGATGAAGCGTGTGTAAAGAGCGTGAGAAAACGTGAGTGAGGTTTGGCCATGATGCGCATGTCGAGTCAAGTCGAGTACGGGTTACGTGCCATGATTGACATTGCATTGCACGGCACAGAGACGCCCGTACAAGCAGGTGATATCCATCGCCGTCAGGGGATTGACGAGCATTTTGTCAGTCAAATTTTGCTGATGTTGCGTCGGGCTGGGTTGATCGAGAGTTTGCGTGGGCGCCAGGGGGGACACCGTTTGGCTAAGGCGGCGTCACTCATCACGATGCTAGAAATCGTCGAGGCGCTAGAAGGCAGCGATGATGCCCGTGAACGTGCTACATCAAGTAGCCAGGTCGAAGCATTAGTCATTCGCCAAGTCTGGTCTGACACGCGTGAACACGCCCGCCAGCTGTTGCGCAACGTCACATTGCGCGATTTATGCGATCGCCGCGATGTGCTCTCAACGGCCTCATATATGATTTAATCAGCTGTTGTTTATATCACCACAACGCCCGCAGACGAATGCGTCTGCGGGCGTTGGTGCGTCAAGGATGTGTCGTTTACTGAGAAAAGTGTTCAAAGCCGAACCGCAACCATGACATCGCGCCAATTTCAACCGCCGTAATCACGGTTGCAATCAAAAATGGTTTTACGAGTGCAGCGAGATGATTGACGCGTGTTTGGTCATAGCCGGCAGCAACCGCCACGGCAAATGTGTTGGAGATGAGCAAAATCCCAACAATGCCGACCCACGAAATAATTGCAATCGGCCAATAGACGAATGCCGGTCCCCAGATGACCAGTGCAGTGAAGATGGCCGCACATCCCCACCAAATCAGCAGTTCAGCGGGATGGGTAATGACGGGTTTGGTGATGGAATTGGCTCGGAGCACACGGTTGAGTGTGGGCACAAAGAAGACGGCTACGGCAATTCCCGCAAATGCCCCAGTCAACGTACGTACGGCGTTGAGTGGTTCGTAGAGGTGTGGCCAGCCGAGGTCTTTGAAGAGCGAATTAAACCCATCAACGGCGAGGATGAGTGTGGGGAATGCGAGTGCCACCATCAGCCAGCGTGGCCCATACAACGAATAGCGATGGCGCCGCAGTGCGAGCAAGACCAGCATGCTCAGTGTCATTGATCCATAAATGCCGGTGTTACGCGCACAGAGGGGGAGTTGATAGCCGGCAATTGTCGTATTGTGGACTTGGGCGCAGACACCATGCACGGTGGCATACATGTTCCATGCGATGCGGTCCCCGGGCCACTCGGGGAGTGGCGTCGATGGCCAAAAGAGGATTGCAGCCACAAAGGTTGTATAGAGACCGATTGTGAGATAGTGCCAGGGGCGTAAGGTCGTCATGGCATACGCTCCAATTGCAATGCCAACGCATCGGCAGACAAAATACCGACATGAATAGCGGCGATATTCCCGGCTTGATCAATAAAGACACTCGTAGGCAGATTACGTGCCCCATAGGCGAGTGCCACATCCCCGTCCGGGTCACTCAGCAATGTGAAGTCGACGGCTAGTTCGCGTGCAAACGGTGGGATAACATCGAGTTTTTGCCCTTTGTTGACCCCAATGACGCGGGTATTCTGTGTACCGTCGATGCGATTGAGATCGGGCATTTCACTGCGGCATGGCTCACACCACGTCGCCCAAAAATTCACTACAACTCGTTGTCCGTGCAAATCACTGAGATGCTCGATACGACCATCGGCATAGCGCCACGAAAAATCGGGAGCGACTTGGCCGGTGATGGCAGTAGCGGACTGGTCCGCAAGCGTCGCATTATCTGCCACAAATGCGGGAAGATTGGTCGGAAGCGAAGTTGTATTGGTTTGCGGAGCACATCCTACCAACCCTATCAGCATGAGCACGAAAAGTAGATGACGCATGTCTTGTCTCACCTGCAACGGACATGTTGACACAATAGCACATGAGGCTGAATTGTTGATGAGAAAATACGGGCACGGTTCACCGTGCCCGTATCACGCAGCTTGGCGCATGTATTGCGTGCATTACTGCGCGATGATGCGCATGTAATGGCGACCCTTTTTGATGACACTTGCAGGATTAACGGCCACATCATAGCCACTGACGCGTTCGCCATTGATACTCACACCACCACCATCTACGAGGCGGCGGGCTTCGCTTTTGCTGCTGGCGAGACCGCACGCCACTAATACGTCGAGGATGGGCGCAGGGAGTGCCATGGCATACTCGGGCATGATAGTGGGCGCATTGCCGCCACTGATAACATGGTCGAAGTACTCGCGGGCCTTGGTGGCGGCATCGGGGGAATGGAATTGTGCCACGACTTCACCGGCGAGGCGTTTTTTGGCGGCCATCGGATTGCCACGATTTGCAGCCAAGTCGGCTTTGAGGTCGGTGATATCACTGAGCGGTACATCCGTGAGCACTTCGAAGTAGAGTGGCATCACGTCGTCTGACATGGACATGACCTTGCCGAACATATCCTCGGGCGACAGCAATATATCGACGGTATTGTCGAACGATTTGCCCATTTTGCGGCCATCGGTGCCGGGGATGAGCGGGAGCAAAAAGACATCCTGTGGAGGCATGCCCATCTGCGTCTGGAGTTCGCGTCCAGCCAAATTATTGAACTTCTGGTCGGTGCCACCGAACTCGACATCGGCCTTGACGTGGACGGAGTCGTAGCCTTGGAGCATGGGGTACATCAATTCGAGGATGGTGAGCGATGCTCCGGCTTCGTAGCGTTTGCGAAAGGTGTCGTGCGACAACATGTGGGCCAGCGTGAAGCGCCCTGCCAGGTCGAGAGCGTTTTCGAGGGTGAATTTGCCGAACCACTCACTCTGCCAGCGGATTTCGGTTTTGTCGCGGTCGATGACGCGGAAAAACTGCTCCATGTAGGTCAGTGCGTTTTCGCGCACTTTTTCGGCGGTGAGGCGCGGACGCGTCGCATCACGACCACTGGGGTCACCGATTTGCGCCGTCCAGTCACCCACAATCAACACAATCGTGTGACCGAGGTCTTGGAATTTCTTGAGTTTGCGCAATCCGACCGCATGTCCGATGTGCATATCGGGGCGGCTGGGGTCGAATCCTTGTTTGAGGCGGAGTTTTTTGCCTGCATTGAGTTTGGCACGGAGCTCCGACTCTACGATGATTTCCGCAACACCACGGGTCAACAATTCGGGGGGAATAGCACTCATTGTTCTCCTCACAACGCCATTCAGCATGCACTACGCGAATATGATGTATGGTTATCTCCGTTCCCCGTGTCGATAATTCGGGACGGGGACGGCATTGACGATTTCGTTGATGAGTGTGCTGGCACTCACATTGCGCATACGCGCCGTATTGGACACCATGATACGATGGGCAAACACCGCACTCGCGAGGTATTTGATGTCGTCGGGCAAGACGTGGTCGCGCCCAGCCAGCAAGGCACGGGCTTGGGCGCACCGCATCATACTGAGCAGGGCACGCGTGCTGGTGCCTAGCATGATATCGTCGTGTTGGCGGGTGCTGGCACCGATTTTGAGCACATATTCGTCGAGCGACGCATCGACATAAATCTGTGGTACGAGTTGCTGAATTGCCAGAATGTCTTGCGCAGTACTCACCGGTGCGAGTGATTCCAGTGGGGAATGGTCGCGATGGCTACGCAGGACCGTGAGTTCGTCGCTGTGTGCCGGGTAGCCCAAACTAATCCGCAACGCAAAGCGATCGAGTTGTGCCTCGGGCAGACTAAATGTCCCCTCATACTCAATAGGGTTCTGTGTGGCCACCACCATGAATGGCGACGGCAAGGCATGTGTGGTACCGTCCACCGTGACTTGCTGTTCTTCCATGGCTTCGAGCAAGGCACTCTGGGTGCGTGGGGTGGCACGATTTAATTCGTCGGCTAGGACGATTTGGGCATTGATGGGCCCAGCGCGGAACTCGAAGCTGACATCGCGCGGATTAAAGACGGCACTCCCGGTGATGTCGGCAGGGAGCAAATCGGGGGTGAGCTGGATGCGTTTGAAACTACATCCCACACTGCGGGCAAGGGTGCGCGCCAGCATCGTTTTGCCCGTACCGGGGACATCTTCGATGAGGAGATGCCCGCGTGCTGCCAACGCAATGACCGCCAAATCAATGGCGGCACGCTGCCCAACAATCACCTGTTCGATGTGTTGAACAATCCGGCGTAACAGTGTATTTGCATTGTAAAAGGCTTGCGCCTGTGCAGACGTATTGCGATTTTCCATGCTTTTAAGTATAGCACGCTCACTTGGCATGTGTAGTGTGGTCAGTGTGTGCGCTGGTCCATGGCATAGATGTGGTACTGGTCACCCGTCTGCACAAAGCCAAATTGTGTATAGAGGTGTTGGGCAACATGGTTTGTGGCTTGCGTATTCAACGAAATGCGTTGCACGGACGACTGTTGCGCATGCACGATGACATCGGCGAGCAGTTGTTTGGCGATGCCACGCCCTTGCCAATGGGGGTGTACTGCGATGCGCACAATGTGCAAGGTCGTCTGGTAGTCGTGGATGGCAGTCAGCACATATCCCACCGCACTGTCGTCACGAATCGCCAGCATGCCGTAGTGTTCATCGAGGAATAATTCGTTGATTTCAAAGGCAGTTTTGTGCCATTTGGACTCAAACACAGTATGATCAATACTCTGCAACGTGGGAATATCGCTGATGCTGATGGGGCGGAGCTGTGCCACTGGATTGGGCATCGTGACGGCCAGGCGTGCGGGGCGCTCAAAGACGACGATGCCACCGCGGACAACGAATCCCACATCGAGCAAAATATCAGCCAGCCAGTGGTCGTAGTGGTCGCTGCTGTAGTAGAGCGTGTGTACCCCACTGCTCTGGACTAGTACGGTCGCCAACTGTGCCAAGACGAGCTGATGATCACCTAGATGCACACCATCGAGTGCACAACAGCGAATCCACGCACAATCGGGCTGGGTGGTCGTCGCAATCAACGTTGCCACAGGTTTATCGTGGTGCCAGGCCACTGCCATGCGTAAATTTGCACTCGGCAAAGCCAGCGTGGTGCGTCCAAATTGAATCAAGCGTACCCGTGCATTGTGGACGAGTGCCAGCACCACGGGATGTTGTGCGGGTGTCGCTAGCGAAAATGTGAGTTGTGCAAAACGCAGTGATGCAGTGAACATGGCAGTTATTTGGTCGTGGTGGGTTGATACGTGAGCATGCGGTAACGATGAAAATAGAGCACGAGCAGAATACAAGTGATGATGCCAACGGTCATAAATGTCAGCCACGGTAAGTAGGGTTGTGCCAGTGATTTGCCGAGCCCATACAACGTGCCACCACTAAAGCTCCCCATGCCTCCGCCAAGGGCAATCGCAAGTCCGGCCACCCCAAAGTACGACCCGAGGGCGGCGCTATTTGCGAGATTGGCGGCAACCGTCTGCTGACTGGGCGAGGCCAAGAGTCCCCCCAATGAGTAGAGTGCCACACATACCAACAACATGGGTATTGTGGGTGCAATGGCAATGGCGCCTAGGCCGATGGCCATGATGATAATTCCGAGTGCGAGGGTACTGGCCGGCGAAAGAAAGCGTTCGGTGAAGCGCATGAGCGGATACTGCAATACGATGCTCATCAGTGAATTGACCCCGTATACCCAGCTGACGGCATTGTTGTCACCCGAAATATCGGTCGCCTTGAGGGGAATGGCCAAGGTAATCTGCGTCCACATGAACCAGTAGCCCAAGAGAAGTGCATTAAAGAGCATGAACCGCCCATCGCGTAGGGCCATGCCGATGCCGGCAGTGATTTTGCCCTGTCCGGTGGCAACCGCAACATTGGGGAGGAGCACATAGGTGGCAATCCAGGCCACGATGTAACATGACCCAGCCGAAATGGCTACTACCCCGAAGTTGTAGTCGAGGAGCCACGTGCCGATAAGTGGGCCAATAGCCATGCCCAGATTGCGCACCACGCCCAGAATGGAAAAGAAGCGCGCGCGATTCTCGCTGGTCGTGAGGGCCGCAATCGTCGCCGAGCTGGGTGAATCAAAGAGCGCACCACCAAGTGCCGCAAAAATTGCACTCCCCAGCAACAACGGGAAGGTGTCGGCCCACGCCATCGCCCCAAAGCCCACAAAGCGCATTATCAGGCCACACAAAATCAGCAGACGTGCACCAAAGCGGTCGGCAAGCATGCCCCCCACCACGGTGAAGCCCTGTTGGAAGAGCTGGCGCATGCCTAGGACGATACCAATGGTGGCTGTGGCCCAGCCGAGTTGCTCGACATAGTGGATGGAAATCAGGGGGACAACCATGAAAAATCCCCCCCACATCATGAACGAATTAATAATCATCACGTACATGCCGAATTGGCGCTGTCGTGGTGTGAGATCGGCCGGTTGAATCATGATGTGACCTCTTCCTGTGCATGAATGGGACCCTGACAAATGATGGCCGTGTGTGCACCCGCAACACGCGTTAATACTACAACAAATGGCGTACCACTTGGGCGCGAGAGGCGTTTGGCCAGCGCATCGCTGTCAACGGGTGAACCACGCTTTTTGACGGTGACCGCACCAGCACCATACTGGCGCAGTGCATGATCGATGGCACGCTCACTAAATGGCAGATGCTGTATGACGCGCCAGCACCGTGCAAGGGGTGTGGCACGGTAGTGATGACTGGTGAGATAGGCGATATGAGGGTCGATCATGGCGGCACCGATGTGATGTGCGAGTGGTTGTACCAAGCCGGCACGAATGATGGCACTATCGGGTTCGTATAAAAAGGTGGCAGGCTGATCGATTGCCACTGCCGGATGGTGTGTGGTGTCATCGAGATGCCAGGCCTGGGTATCGCTGAGGATGGTGGCACGAAAGCGCCAGGCAAATGGTGCGTCGAGCCAAACGACCGTTTCACGGAGTTCGCCGTTGAGTGACACGCATTCGATGGCATAGGGATGAGTAAACGGCAACGCCGTGTAATCGAGACCAGGAGCACACTTGATGGCAATCAGGCGTCCTGGCTGCCGCCATGTGTCGGCCAGCGTGAGTGGCGGCTGGTAGTCGTCGTGGTGGAGTAGTCGTTTGCCGTTGAGGCGGCGTCCAGGGTCAAAAAACACCATGTCGACATGGTCGGGGAGCGCATACGTGGTGGCATCTGCCTGTACGAATGTGACGCGATCACGCATCTGGCGCTGGTTGATGTTGGCGTATGCGAGCGCGAGTCGGGTGGCATCGTTATCGACGGCAATACACGGCGCAACAGTAGCAAGTGCAAACAAGTCACCACCACACCCACAGCAGATATCGGCGATGGATGTGATGCCGCTGAGTTGACTGATACGATGCTGACTGACGCGTTGGTGACTGGCTTGCTCGAGTGCCGCGCGAGTGAACCATAGTGTGGCGCCATCGCTGAATTTCTGTGGCGCATGGGCCCGGGCGCTGGCAACTTCGTAGAGGGCTGCGGCACGTTCGGCAGTGGTGTGGCGGCGCAACACGCTCATGGTGTGGAGGTGCTGCGTGAGGTCGACATGTTGCCACAACGCCTGGGCTTCTGGGCTGTGCAGCCACTCCACCACGTCGGTATTCATGCGGCCTCGCGGCGGAACCATGCCCGCCAACTTCCGCCAGCGATGACGATACCGACGATGATGATAACCAGCCCAACCAGCGAATTGCGCGAAATTGATTCCTGCAAAAAGACGAAGCCGTAGACGACGCCAAATGGTGCAATCAAATAGGAGACCATCGATGATTTGGTGGCGCCAATGGCACTAATCAGGTGGTAGTACATGATGTATGCGAGTGCCGTACAAAACACGGCCAGAATCAGCAGTGCGATGATTGATTTGGTAGACGGCAATGCGGTGGGAATGCCATCCCATACCAGCGCGATGGGCACAAGCAATGACGTGCTCGCAAGCATTTGACCGGTGGAGGGCACAATGGGCGCCATCCCACCAAAGACACGTCGGCTATACAGCGCCGAAATGGCATAACAGACAGCTGCACCGAGGACACATAATTCACCCGCCCAGCTGCCATTGCTGACCGCGGTGATTCCGATGGCGATGAGGACGCCAACGAATCCGGTAGCGAGCCCGATGATGCGTTCCACGGTGATTTTGTCGTCGTTACGGGTGAAAATATTGATGAGTGCAGTAAACAACGGTGTTGTGGCTCCAAGAATAGCAGTTGTGCTGCTTGGAATCAGGCGTTGCCCCCACGATATCAACAAAAACGGAATCACCAGACCAAACAGGCCTACCGAGTAGAAGTTTTGCCAGTCTTGGCGGGTACGGGGTAACGTGGTGCCGCTACTACGCATGACAATCCACAAAATAAGTGCAGTAATCGCAATGCGCACGGCGACGAGGGTGGCCGGTGCCACATCAGCGACGATGATTTTGATGAGCATGAAGGCTGCGCCCCATATTGCTCCGAGTCCAAACAAAATTGCTGTCTGGCGCGCCGTCATGGCGACTCCTTTGGCTAACGTGACTCTGCCTATCATACCACGCACCCGTCGCAGATAAAGAGAGGGTGATATAATGCAAAAGCCCGATACAGTTGAGGAGTGGTGTGGTGAATGCCTATCGAATGATTCCATGGTCAGCGTGGCGCGTGCTCATGCATAGCGTCGTGTTTGGTGTCGGGATGAGTTTTTTTGATGTGCTGTTTAGCTTTTATTTAGTCAGCATGGGATTTGGTGTCGAGGCTGCCGGATTGATGTCAACAACGGCACGGATGGCGGGCTTGGCATTCGGTATTCCTGCGGGCATGATTATCGACAAAATCGGTGCCAAACGTGCACTGATTATCGGTGTTATCGGCTATACCGTGGGCATGATGGTACTCTTGTTTATGCCCAATATCCTCCTACTGATTGTGAGTCAATTTGTGGCAGGGTGCATGATTGCGGTGGGCATGTCGGCGTTGATGCCATTGTTGACCCAGGCTACGCCGCCCACCCAACGTACGCTCGTCTTTGGACTCAATGAAGCCTCTATTAGCATGGGATTGATTGGCAGCATTGTGGCAGGATGGGTGCCATCCATGCTTGCCCCGACGTTGGGAGTAACTGCCCAGGATGCGTTGGCGTACCGTACCACGTTGCTGATTGGGTGTGTCATCATGCTGTTTGCGATTATTCCCGTATTGCGTGGTGTGACCACACAACCTACCGTCAATGCCCAGGGAGAAATCACCAGCACGCATCCCGAAGAAGACCATATCCCGATGAAGTCGAATCGCAAAATCATCGGATATGCCACGGCCAGCATTTTTGTGGGGCTGGCTGCTGGGACATTTCTGCCGTTTCAGTCGCTCTATTTCCGCATCCAACACCACATGCCCGATCAACAGGTCGGATTCGTGCTAGCTGGAGCCACGGTCATGATGGGGCTGGGGGCCATGCTGGCGGGGCGATGGTTGGGTCAGGGTGACATGCGCAAATATGCTGCCATCCTGCGGTTTATTACGGCACCCGTCTTTGCCTGTTTGATGGTACCCCAGTTATCGTTTGCGCTTGTTGGATTTTTTGGGCGGGCGTTTTTCATGGGGGGGAGTTTTACACTCAACGACGTACTGACCATGCACCTCGTCAATGCCAAGCAACGGGGGCGCCTTGCCAGCCTGATGACCATGTTTTGGTCAATGGGGTGGGGTATTTCGTCCACATTAAGTGGGTACCTACAACAGTCTATCGGGTTTGCACCATTGATTGCCATGAGTGCGGTAGCGTATATTTGTTCGGGCCTGTCGATTTGGTTTTTGGCAAAGGAATAGCATGATAGCCCGTATTCGCATAGTGCCATTTGTGGTGTGGCGAGTGCTCATCCATAGCATGCTGATTGGGCTGGGGATGAGTTTCTTTGACGTCCTGTTCAACTTTTTTTTGGTGAGTCAAGGATATGCCACCGATACAATCGGACTCCTATCGACGGTTGCCCGTATCGCTGGTCTGATTGTGGGCATTCCTGTAGGGCGTTTCATTGATCGCGTTGGCGCGCGCCGGGCCTTGATGAGTGCCGTCATACTCTATGTTATCGCATTGAGTGTGGTAATTTTTGCCCCTAATCGTGTGATGTTGATGACGGGGCAGTTTTTGGTGGGATGTGCCTTTGCTATGCTCTTTTCGGCTATGTTCCCGCTACTGAGTCTCGTGACGCCACATGCGCAACAACCGACTGTGTTTGGTTTCAACGAGGCAGCGCTCAACATGATTGGGCTGGTGGGGAGTATTATTGCCGGCTGGCTGCCCAGTGTGCTCGCCCCGTTGCTCCAGGTCGATGATCAAAGCACGATAGCCTATCGCGCCGCATTGCTGATTGGCATCATGGTGCTCTTGTGTGCCGCATTGCCACTTCTGGGTGATATGCCGTATGCCGTCGATACGCACGATGCCAATAATGTACCGTTGGTGGATGCACCCGAGCGCAAAACCAGCCGTATTGTGTTGTACGGGCTGGCTGGATTTTTGATTGGTATGGGGAGTGGCACGTTTTTCCCTTTCCAGAGCCTCTTTCTACGGACACAATTCGCCCTCTCGGATGCACAAGTCGGTACGTTTTTGTCGTTTGGTGGGGTGGCACTCGGTATCGGGGCGATTTTGGCCGGGCACTTCATGGGGCAGCGCAATTTGCGCGTCTGGTCGAGTGTCTTCCGTATCATGGCGGCACCGGCGCTGTTGTGCTTGCTTTCTCCGGTCGTCTGGGTGGCCATGCTAGGATTTATTCTGCGTGCCATGTTGATCGGCGCGAGTATCTCGCTCAACGATGTGTTGACGATGCGCCTGGTCAATCCACAACAACGTGGCTTTGCGTCGAGCATCTGGAATATGACGTGGGCGGCTGGCTGGGCCATCACCTCGACACTGAGTGGCTATATGCAGCCGTATTATGGCTTTACGCTACTCATCATCCTCGGTGCCGTAGCATACGTCCTCTCTGGGGTCAGTATTTGGCTCTTTCAGCGTGAAGATGCCTAGATGGGGGAACTATGCATATCGGAGATTACCAGCTGACGCCATACGAATACGCGTTGGCTGCGGCACGTGCCAAAATCGCATTCATCGAAGCACGGGCGATGGCATATGACATTGCCCAGCAGTCGGCACAGATCTCTGCCGCCAATCCACTCGATATTGCGGCGGTAGAGTTTGCTCTGCAAGCCAAACGTGCGGCTATCTTTGCACGGGCATCCGCACATCCCTATGCCGCATATGCTGCTGTCCTAGGAATTCCAGAATCCCCTACGACTGCCCAGTAGACGCAAGGAATATGTGATTCTTGTGGTATAGTATGGCATCTCCATCCATACAATGACGTATGATGAACTGAATCGTGTCTTGTAATGAGGAGGTGCAATGGAACTGCCAACCGGACTTCGTCGTGCCGAAGTCGCCGAACGTACTGCACGTGGTGAAAGTAATGCGTCCAGTTTTCGTTCGAGTCGTAGCTACTGGGATATCATCAACGCTAATTTATTTAATTTATTTAACAACATTCTCTTCGCCATTGGTATCGCGCTTATCGCCCTCGGTCAGTACAATGATGCGTTTACCAGTGTCGGCCAAGGGTTGGTCAATGCGATTATCGGCACTATCCAAGAAATCAGCGCCAAGCGCAAACTCGACCAGATTGCCCTGTTGACCCGCACCAAAGTGCGCGTCGTGCGTGATGGTACGCGTCAAGAGATTGATCCGGCCCAGATTGTCAAAGATGATGTCATCCATGTCACGCAAGGCGACCAAGTCGTGGTGGACGGCCGGGTGATGGCACCTGGGCGTCTCGAAATGGACGAATCACTGCTGACAGGTGAGCCTGACCTGATTGTCAAACAAGCTGGTGACATCCTCTTGTCGGGGAGTTTTTGTGTGAACGGCGAGGCCTACTACGTGGCGGAACGTGTCGGAAGTGCCAGCTATGCCAACAAATTGACCGATGCCGTACGCATGTTCCAGGCAGTCAAAACACCGTTGCAACAACAGATTTCGTTTGCAGTGCGCATGGTGACACTGGTAGTGATTATTATCAGTGGCGCGATTTTGGTACAGACGACTATCGAACAATTCCCACTCATCCGCATTGTACAGATTTCGGCGGTGCTGAGTGGTCAGGTCCCCTATGGACTCTTTTTCTTGGTGGCGCTGGCCTATGCCACGGGTGCTGCTGGTATCGCCAAGCGTGGGGCACTAGTACAGCAGACCAATGCCATTGAGTCGCTGAGCAACGTCGATGTGCTGTGTATGGACAAAACAGGCACGCTGACGGCTAATCGCATGCAACTCAACGATGTGGCCATCCTGGCGCCCGGAGAAGCTGCTATTCGTCAGGCTATCGGCATATTTGCACATAGTGCGAGTACGAGCAATGCGACCTCGGATGCGTTGATGCGCGGCATGCCTGCCGAAGCGGTACCGGTGGTGGGCGAAATCCCCTTTGCATCAGCGCGCAAATGGAGCGCATTGGCCTTTGATAGCGCAGATCTGCGTGGAGTGTATGTGCTCGGCGCTGTGGAAATGGTGGCACCGTATTTGCCCAAAGAGACCACGTTGCCGGAATCACCGGTGATGCAGCAGGTACAGACCTGGTCTGACCAGGGCCTGCGTGTGCTGGTCTTTGCAGGGAACACGACGACGACCACCATGCATGATGCACAGGGAGAAATTGCCCTGCCAGCATTGACGCCGCTCGCGCTGGTGGCACTTGCTGACGAATTGCGCCCCCAAGCCAAAGAAACCATCGCGGCATTTTTTAAAATGGGTATCCAGCCAAAAATCATCTCGGGTGATAATCCACGGACAGTGACGGCGCTTGCCACACAGGTGGGATTCCCTGCCGATGCACGCATGATTTCGGGAATTGATCTGGCCAAACTATCAGGACACGACTTTGATACGGCCGTGATGGAGACGACGGTGTTCGGGCGGATTACACCGCAACAAAAAGAACAAATTGTCGATGCCTTGATGCGTCAAGGGCATTATGTGGCCATGATGGGTGATGGCGTTAATGATGCCTTGTCGCTCAAAAAAGCCAAACTCGGTATTGCCATGGAGAGTGGTAGCACAGTCACACGTAATATTGCGGACATGATTCTGCTCAATGACTCGTATAGCGCATTGTTGCCGGCATTCAGCGAAGGCAAACGGATTATCAACGGCTTGTCGACATCGCTCTTCTTGTTTTTGTCGCGCGTCACAACGGCGGTGCTGATTATCATCATGATTAGTATGATTGGACTCGGATTCCCGTACGAGCCATCACAGGTGTCGCTGACGTTGTTCACCGTAGGAATCCCCACGTTGCTGTTGACGCTATGGGCCCGCCCCGAAACGCCGCATCATGATTTGCTGCAACGGCTGGTGCGTTTCGTCTTCCCGGTAGCCATTGTGACGTCGGTGATCGGTGTTGGAGTTTACACATTTTTCTATACGCTTGTGTTGCGAGGCACCCAAGAAGCAACCATCCCCGCTGCAGCACTGTCGCAGTGGGCCTCGTACACCGGACTCACCTATACTGATGCTACATTTAGCACGGCCGCAGCCACGATTGTGGCGCAGACGGCGCTGTCGACGTTTGTGTCACTAGCGGCGTTCGTATTGATTGTGTTTCTCGAGCCGCCAATCAAGTTTTTTGCTGGCTGGAGTGACGTAAGCCCAGATAAGCGGCCCGCCTACCTGGCGGTTGCGTTGATGGTCGTCTACCTTGTGGTGCTGTATACGACGACGTTGGCCAACTACTTCGGACTCGTAACACCGGGTGGTCCTGAAAAATTGGTCATTCCGGCACTACTTGTCGTCTGGTTCTTTATTTTGCGTACGATTTGGCGTCGCAAGTGGTTTGAGCGCATTATCAGTGTAGACGACACGCAATAAAAGCGCGCGCTGTTGATCGTTCTGTGTGCCTCGGTGAACATCCGTTTGCCGAGGCACAATGTCGTACAATATGTGTATCTTTGTGAGCAAGAAAGTGTGTATAATGACGACTCTTTTGTACCATACGGATGCTTACCTGCGTGAATGTACGGCTACAGTCATGGCTCACGATGCCAGCGGTAGTGGCGTGGTGCTCGACCAGACGGTTTTTTATGCCACCAGTGGTGGACAACCGCACGACACCGGCACCATGCAGAGTGCGGCTGGGCGCTGGAGTGTGAGCGAAGTCAAACGTGGCCCCGAAGGCATCATCCAC
>CAZIKU010000048.1:0-16062 GCA_964539815.1 uncultured Klebsiella sp.
ATCGATGTTGACTGGTGGTACAGCGAATCAGACCAGCAGATGTATCGAGGAGCCACAACGACAACGTAGTATCCTGTCAATCCTGCCTATCGATGTTGACTGGTGGTACAGCGAATCAGACCAGCAGATGTATCGAGGAGCCACAACGACAACGTAGTATCCTGTCAATCCTGCCTATCGATGTTGACTGGTGGTACAGCGAATCAGACCAGCAGATGCATCAAGCAGCCACAACGACAACGTAGTATCCTGTCAATCCTGTCAATCGATGTTCACTGGTGGCATATAAATCCTGCCTATCGATGTTCATATCCCACTCATCCATGTCACTACACCAATCCCCACACCACGATACTCACAATCACGACCATCGATGTCACCACCCATGCTGGCCAACGCATTACAATCAGCATCGCTGAACCAAGCAACCAGATGGCCGTATCGCGATGACTCTGGATGGCAGCGGGTAGAATGGGATCTATCAATGTGGCAGCGAGGATGCCCACCACAGCTGCTTGAATTCCCACCAAACCACGTTGGACACGGGGATGAGATTGAATGCTCCGCCACCACGGCATGATGCCCATGATCAATAACCAGCCTGGCAAAAAAATCGCTACCACGCCGGCTAGTGCCGCCAACACACTTCTCCCCATGGTGATGCCGCCAACATACGCGCCAATACTAAACAACGGCCCCGGCACAATCTGCACGCTGGCATATCCTTGCAAGAGGGCTACAGTGGTCAAATACCCCTCGTTTACTAGGCGTGCTTGTAACAGCGGCAACATCACATGCCCGCCCCCAAAAACCAACGCCCCAGTCTGAAACAAAATGCTCAGTGGTGATGTGATGAATAGACTTACGATGCATAACACTGCAAAGATGACTAGCAACAGCATGCCGGCACGTTTGGAGATGACCGATACGGGGGTGACGGCTGGCGCCGTCTGCTGAACCAGGATGGCACTGGTTATAGCTGCCCCGCAAATACAGGCGAATTGTGTCCACGGCACGGCCCAAATCAGTGGAATGACCGTGCATATCACAGTGATGAGCTGTGTCATGCGCGACTGGCAAAAGGCGCGCGCCATGCTCCAGATGGCATGGGTGACAGCACAGGCAGCGGCAGCTAGCAATCCGTGTGTGAGTGCCGGGTATGTGGCCAGCCAGTTGCTTCCCCACATCACCGCAATCATAATCAGGGCTGATGGTGTGGTGAATGCCAACCATGCCACCAATGAACCGAGAATACCCTGTTGACGCGCACCAATCAGCATGCCTAGTTGCGAACTCGCTGGACCAGGGATGATTTGACATAACGCATTGTCTTGGGCAAACTCACTATCGCTCAGCCACTTGCGCTGTGTGACAAATTCGTGATGAAAAAAGGCAACGTGCGCACTCGGACCACCAAACGATGTGAGTCCAAGGCGTGTAAACGTCAGCCAGATTTGCCACAGCGACGCATGCGGATTCATCGAGTGCCAGCCAGTTCGCGTGTTTTGGCTAGCATATCAGGAGCCTTGATGAGGGCTTCGCCAACCAGGATAGCGTTGGCGCCGTTGCGTCCAACGGTGGCAACGTCAATGGCACTAAAAATACCACTTTCACTTACTAGGATGACGTTGCGTTCGCGTGGGATTTTGGCAAAGACCTGTGCGGTCACATCTAGTGACACATCAAAGGTGTGCAAATTCCGGTTGTTGACACCGATAATGGCGACGCCGAGATCGAGTGCACGCTTGAGTTCGTGGTCATCGTGCACTTCTACCAGCACCTCCATGCCCAGACTATAGGTCAGGTCGTAGAGGGTGCTCAGTTCGGCATCTGATAGCGCTGCTACAATCAACAACAGTGCATCTGCACCGTACGCACGGGCTTCGTAGACCTGGTAGGCGTCGATGATAAAGTCTTTGCGCAACAGTGGTGGGTGGTGCCCATCAGGAGCCACGCTGTCTTGCTGGCGGATACCTTCGAGGTATTTGAGGCTGCCCTTGAAAAAACGCTGGTCGGTCAATACCGAAATCGCTGCTGCCCCACCTTGTGTGTAGGTTGCTGCAATCGTCAGCGGCTCAAAGGGATCAATCAGGATGCCCCGCGACGGCGAGGCGTGTTTGACTTCGGCGATGAGACCCGGGCGGTTATGCCGCGTCAGTGCTTGGGAAAAGGAGCGAATCGGTGGTCCTGCGGCCGCACGTCGCTGAATTTGGACATCGCTGACTTTGCGTCGTTGCCGTGCGACTTCTTCGACCTTGTGGTACAAAATGCTGTTGAGGACGCTCTCACTCATACCGATTCCTTTGGACTACACACAACGATTCCCCTAAATTATAGCCTGATTATCTACCGGACGATGACAGGGGGGATGGCTGTGATTGTGGGAAATATCGCCATTCGCACGATTTTTGTATTCCCGGTAACAGGCAACGCTACGTTGTAATAGCGTATCCTCATGCAAACCACCAGATGGTCATGGCCAATGTACCCAGCGTAATTGGCAGTCCCACCCGCATATAGGCACCAAACGATACTGTTACGCCATGAGCGGCAGCGCGTTCGGCCACAATCAAGTTGGCAATTGATGCCAGGAGTGTGCTGTTGCCCGCAAAGGTAGAACTTGCTGCCAATACCAGCCATGCCGTCTTGGGCGGAGTAAACGTATCAACGAGCGGATTGAGCACCAGCACGGCCGGCACGTTGCTAATCAGATTCGAGAGTATTGCGGTGACTGTGGTCAAAATGTCGAGTCGACCGGCAATGTACTGACGTGTCCATGCAAAGAGTTCCTGTGCCAGCATGCTTTCACGGAATGCGGCTGTGACCACGAACAACGCGGCAAAAAAGAGCAGCAGGCTACCATCGATGGGTGATAGGAGGGCATGGGTGTCACCTCGGCGTTGTACCAGCACGCTTGCAGCTGCCAATCCAACGGCCACCGCCGGACTCAATCCTATGGCTAACCCGCCAACCAGTAGCATGATAGAAATCACGACGCGTGTGGAAGCAAACGGTGGTAGCATCACCTGATGCGTGTGTTCCATGGAAGTGAGTTGTCCCCACGCCGCCAGACAAATAATCCCCCAGGCCACCAGCAAGGCGAGCAGGCAGAGCGGCCACATAGCTGCCAAAAATGGCATAAAGCCAATCTGCGACAGATTGCCGATTACAATGTTTTGCGGGTTGCCCGTAATAGTGGCTGCCGAGCCAATGTTGGCACTTGTGGCAATGCCTAGCAACAGCGGGAGAGGTGGTGTATTGCTTTGGCGGGCGATGATAATGACCAGTGGGGTCAGCAAAAAGACCACCGTGTCGTTGAGAAATATCGCTGAGAGTATGGCACAAATCAACATCACGAGCAACAACAGCACTTTGCCGTGTCGTGCCCAGCGTGTGATATGGTAGGCAGCGTGCCCAAAAAAACCAGCGGCTTCGAGTTGCCCGTTGATAATCATCATGCCTGTCAAAATGACTAATGTTGGCATATCGATGGCCTGCCAAGCAGCGTCAGCAGGAATACTACCGAGGGCAAGCAATGCGGCGGCACCAATCATCGTCAATGTTGTGCGATTGACGGCAATCCCAGGCCAGCCCCCAACGGCGATACCATACATCACAGCGGCTACGATGCTGATGGTGAGAATGTCGCGTATGGCAATGATATCCACGGTGTTCCTTGGGCTGGGCTATTGAATAAGACGGAGCAGGTGATACATGCTCTGTTCGGCCACATCTGCTTCCCGTTCGAAATAGCGCCAGGCAATACGCATGTTAGCCGTTTCCCGTGGGAAGTCGGTCGCTGTGGTCAAATAGCGGTGCAAGTGAATGGGTGCACTTGAATAGACGCTCAAGTAGTTGAGATTTAACGCCGTATCGAATGATGCGGGACAGTTATCGGGTAGTGTTGGGAAATCTTTGCTTAGTGTGAGTACTTCGTCTGCGAGGGAGAGATAGTTGGACGCCGTCAATCGTTTTTGATACGAAAAGTATGCATACATGCGCGCACTACTCTGGTCCAGGTATTCTTTCACATTGGTGCGACAGTTGGCGGTGACTTCACTCGGGCGATTAATCACTGTCATCGCCTGGCTGGTGGCAGTCGGTGCTGGAATGAGGCGTGCCACAGCTGTTGTCGGCAACCAGTGCCACACCCCCCACAGCATGGCCGCATTGACGACGATGAGCCCACACACGATGATAGTAAGGAAGCGGAGTGAGATGGACATGAGTGGACCTCCTTGTTGGTAATAGGGAGGAAACAAATCCCCCCGTGTGGCACTGTGGCACACACGGGGGCAGGTGTCTATTCGGAGTAGCGTTCTTCGAGCCAGGGATCAGCGTTGTTGTTGTAGCCGTAGCGTTCCCAGAAGCCGAGGCGATCCTCGCGCATGAATTCGAGTCCACGCAGCCACTTGGCGCTCTTCCAGAAGTACTTCTTGGGGGTGAGCAGGCGCAGTGGGTAGCCGTGGTCGGGCGTGAGTTCTTCGTCTTCGTATTTGTAGGCCAACAAGGCATCATCGAGCATCAGGAATTCGAGTGGTACGTTGGCAGTAAAGCCGTACTCGCAGTGCGCCAGCACGTAGTTGGCACCGGGTAGGAGTGGTGGCAACAATTCGAGGAAGTCACGAAAGCGCACACCACGCCAGCGTGTATCCAATTTGCTCCAGCGGGTCACGCAGTGAATGTCAGTGACGACTTCGACGGTGGGCAGGGCGCGGAATTCCGTGTAACTGAACGTTTTGGGGGATGCGATGGCTCCCCACACGCGCAGGTCCCATGTTTCTGGCAGATTCTGGTAGTGCGGTACATCACCGTAGTGGAGGACGGGGAATTTGTCGGTGAGATGCTGCCCCGGTGGTACCCGCTCTTGGACATTGTCGGGTGTATGGTTGGCTTTGCGTCGGAAAGCGTTAAGCATGACGTTCCTCTAATATGAACAGCGTATATCTCTTATTATACAAAACCTTACCAGTCTGGGTCTGCTGGAAGATTGGGAATCCATGAGATGATGGGCGGTGGCAACTCGAATGCCCCCGTTTTGGCGAAATAGCGCATATGCAAGTAGGGGAATGGATCCACATCGTAGTGTTTGGTGTCGAGTGGGTCGTGCGGTAGCGCATCTTTCATCTGGATCAACTCGTTGATGAGTGCATCATGGCTGATTGATCCATTCGTCAGCTGATTGTCGAGTTCGCGCAGACGCTGGAGTGCATTCATGCGTATCTGCGCATCGGCAACCATGCGGATGCGGGTGATGGTGCTGTTGAGGGCACCAAAAAGCGCAATTTGCTTTTTGCGTAGCGCGATTATCGCATGCCTGAGTTGTTTGGATATGTGCACGATTGCGTTATCGAGGCGATCGTAGCGTTGCGTCAATTTGCTCAATTCGCCGATAATGGGCACCGTCATATCGCTGGCCGTCGTCCATGTCACATCAAAGGAATTGGCTTCGTGGCGGATACTTTGGATGCCACGTACGAGTGTATCGCCCTCTGGAAGTTGATGGAGCGTCGTGAATTGCTCGAGCATGCGTATCTGCCGCCATAGCATGTCGCGGATGCGTTGACTGCGTTCTGCAATGAACAATGGCGTGCTAAATTCCTCGATGGGAATCTGCGCCACGGTGCGTTGGATAAACAAGCGCGCCATGCGATAGCTACTCATGCTATTGAAAGGAACTTCGTCCATGCATTGTTGTACGGCCATAAACTCTTGCTTGATGGCTGGATAGTACGCTGTAGCTGCGGCATCTTTGGCATTGACACGTGTTTGCACGAGATCAATCAGCTCTTCGGCATCGGCATACTCTTGGCGGGCAATCAACTCCATGCGCTGGATGTCGTCGTAGCGTTGTATGATGACCTGCAAAATATGATTGGCGCGCGTAATTGCGTATTGTGCATCGAGTAATTCGGTGCTGATTGTATCGCGCTTGGCAGCCAGCATTTTTTGAGCATACGTGACATAATATGCAGCGTAATGTGCATTAATGGTGGCTTCGCTACCGGCATGCATGACGTCATCCCACAACAAGGCGTGGGCATGTTTGAGGTGTTGGAATGCGAGTGCTGCCTGTTGAAATTGTGTGCGTAACGCATCGCCTGCGTGCAACAACTCCGAGAGCGTTTCATTGAGGCGTTGATAGAGTACCGGTTGACTCCCACCAACGTTTACGGCCTGTTGACGCAGTGTCTCGGCATCGTTGAATAGTCGCTCGCTTTCTGCAAATTTCCCAGACATGAGTGTCGCAAGCCCAGTATCGAGGATGGTGCTCGCTTGTTGGAGCAAGGCAAGACTTTTTTGTACATCGAACCCTTGCAAGGCGGCTTTTTCGGCGGCTTGACGCCCAGCCATCACCCCATTGCGGACGTCGAGCAGCAGCGTGATTTGGCTGTTTATCGTCTGTATGGCCTGTTTGGCTGTTGTAACCGTTGCGCGCGCATCATCGTATTGATGTGCTGCAAAAAGTTCGTTGGCACGCGTAACGGCCTGTTCGGTGGTCACCAGCATGCCGCGGTGATTGATGCCCAGTGTCGCAAGGCGGTGTTGGAGTTGTTGTTGTTCGCGTTGCACACTTTCGATTTGCTCGTTGCACTGCTGAATTTGCATATCGATAATGCTGCGGTGATGGATGGACTGCTGCAGTGCGGCCTCGATTGGGGCAATGGTCGGCGTGAGTTCCTGGACTTTTTGCATGAGCGTGCGAAAGTCAGCGATTTCGGCGTGATCCGGCAGTTGACGAATTGCGCGTTCGAGCGCACTATTCGTGTTCTGATAGCGCGTTTCTGCTTCCTGCAAAAATCCTGCCATTGTTTCGGCATCGCTGCTACTGTAACGCACGCGGTCGTAGCGCATGCGCTCGCGTTCGTTGCTGAGGAGCTGAGACGCGTAGTTGAGCCGACTACGGAAGCCACGTAATACCGCATCTGTCTCGGCTTGGGCAGCGAGGCGCAGTTGGTCGCTGGCGATACGTCGGCGCATGCGTACAAAGAGCACAATGATGAGTACAAAGGCGACCCCGCCAATGATGGCGACAATCAGTTGCTGAATTTGTAATGGGGTGAGTGTACTGAGTTGCATACGTTCGCTCATGCTCCGTTGGGCAATTGTGACACCCTAAAGGTCGACGCCAAGCACCCCAGCCACACTAAAGATGTCTTTGTCGCCCCGCCCTGACAAATTGATAAGCAGAATCTGATCTTTGCGCATCGTGGGGGCGACGCGCATTGCATCAGCGACGGCGTGCGCTGTTTCGAGGGCAGGAATAATACCTTCGAACCGACTCAATGCTTGGAATCCGTCGAGTGCCATTTCGTCGTCCACAGAGACGTATTGCACGCGTTGTTGATCGTGGAGCATGGCGTGTTCGGGACCGATGGCCGCATAATCAAGCCCGGCAGAAATACTATGTGTCAACGAAATCTGCCCATCGTCGTTTTGCAAGATGTAGGTGTAGCTCCCTTGCAATACACCTGTGCTGCCACCTTCGAAGCGGGCGGCGTGATTGCCCAGACTGATGCCACGCCCACCGGCTTCGACGCCACGCATTGCCACGCCAGCATCGTTGAGGAATGGATGGAACAAGCCGATGGAATTAGAACCACCACCGACACATGCAATTAACATGTCGGGGAGGCGACCTGTGGCAGCCACGATTTGTTGGCGGGCTTCTTTGCCAATCACACTCTGAAAATCGCGCACCATGGTGGGATAGGGATGCGGCCCGAGTGCCGACCCGAGCAGATAGTACGAGTCTGGATTGGTGACCCAGTCGCGCATGGCATCGTTGATGGCGTCTTTGAGGGTACGTGAACCGGTGGCGACGCCACGCACTTCGGCACCGAGGAGGCGCATGCGGAAGACGTTGGGCTTCTGACGTTCCATGTCGTCAACACCCATGTAGACCACACATTCTAGCCCGAGCAAGGCGCACACTGCCGCAGTTGCCACGCCGTGTTGACCAGCGCCAGTTTCAGCAATAATGCGTGTTTTGCCCATACGTTTGGCCAGAAGTCCCTGTCCGAGGGCGTTGTTGATTTTGTGGGCACCGGTATGCGCCAAATCTTCGCGTTTGAGGTAGATTTGCGCACCGCCACAGTGTTCGCTCAAGCGTTTGGCGTGTGTCAACGCTGTCGGCCGACCAATGAATGTGGCCTGAAGTTGCGTGAGTTCTTGCCAAAAACTCGCATCATCCTGAATTGATGCATATGCATCCACGAGGGCGGCTACCGATGGCGCGAGCGTTTCGGGAATGAAACTCCCGCCATATGGGCCAAACATTCCGGGTCGTGAAGCGATGGTTGTCATGGAAATGTCCTCTAGGTGAGTGGAATGGCTAATGTATCGCACAAAAATGCATATTCGAGAGCCGTATCAGCGAGTGCGTCGTAGCGCCCGCTTTTGCCGGCATGACCAGCATGCATATCGGTCATCAAATAATAGCGCCCTGTGGGCGAGAGTGCGCGTAGCTTGGCAATCCACTTGGCTGGTTCCCAATAGGGAACGCGTGGATCGTTGAATCCCGCACTCAACAACAAGGCCGGGTACTGACGTGCCTGTGTATTGTCGTAGGGTGAATAGGCCAGAATGGTGTGGAATTCCGCGGGTATATTGGGGTTCCCCCATTCCTCGTATTCGGGTACGGTCAGTGGGATACTTGGATCCATGAGCGTATTAATCACATCCACAAACGGGACGAGCGCAACTGCTGCCGCGAACAACTCAGGGCGTTGGGTCACTACTGCGCCTACGAGAAGTCCACCTGCACTGCGACCACGACACGCCAAGCGGGCCGCCGATGTGTACTGTTGGGCAATCAGGTATTCCGCACATGCAATGAAATCATCGAAGGTGTGTTGCTTGTGCGCGAGTTTGCCGTCGAGATACCATGACTTGCCTAATTCACTCCCGCCACGGATGTGTGCGAGTGCGATGACCACGCCACGTTGCAGTAAACTCAAGCGCTCGGCAAAAAAACCCACACTCAGATTGGCACCGTATGCGCCATAGCCAATCAGGAGCGCCGGTGCACTCCCATCACAGGCGACATCGCGGTGCCGCACAATGGTCAGTGGCACATGTGCGCCAGCGGTGCTTGGGACTGAGACGCGTTCGAGCACGTAATCTTGGGGACGATGTGGTGCGCCTCCGACGTGTTGCTGATAGATGACCGTCTGCGTATGATGATGCATGTCGTAGGCAATCATCGTGACAGGGGTGATTGGCGTGGTATACGTGAACCATACACTCGTCCCGCTATACCGTTGCAACGGACATGGAGTGATGGCATAGGCGGCATCAGTGAATTCGATATCGCGGCGTGCGCCCGTGTGGTCGTAGACTTCGCCATATTGCAGCCCAGCACGGCGCACCCATAGTACACAGGTATCGTGAAAAATATTCATGCGTTCGATGAACGTATCGTCACGATGTGCGACGAATTCCTGCCACGTTGATTCATTGCGTTGTTTGATGAGAATGCGGTTGTTGATGGCATCTGCATTGGTCTGCATAAACAGGGTGTCACCACGCAGGGCAATTGCGTATTTGATGCCCTGTGTACGCGGTGCCACACACGATGCTGGTGCGTGATTTTGTGTGTCAAACAGCCACACCTCACTCGTACTACTACTCTGACTGGTCACAATGAATGCACGCTGATCGCCACTTACATCGAGATCCACGTTGAAGAGTTCGTTGGGTTCGTGATAGATGCACTCCGCGTGTGAAAGCGGGAGTTGCCATGTCCAGCGCCATACGCTGCTGGGCCGCCACGCCTCGTCAGGACGCACAAATGCCAAGGTCTGGCCATCATGCGACCACGCCAGCCCGTAGTAGAGGTCTGGCACTGGATCGACGAGATCGCACCCATCAGCAATGCGCCGAATATGCAACCGGAAGCGTTCGCTGCCGTTGTAGTCGAACAAGAGTGCAATATGAAGCCCATCCGGACTGACTGCCCAATCACCGAGTTTGAAAAAAGTCGCACCGTTGGCTTCGCGGGCAAGATCACACACCAGCTGTGGCGTTGCATCGGGAGTGGTGGCACGGCGCATCAATGCAGGATATTGTTGATCCGCGTGGTACTGAAAGTAGTAATGAAAATCACCGTCAGGGTAGGGTGGGCTCTGTTCGTCGGGAACAATGCGTGCACGTAATTCTTGCGTTAATGTGTCACGCAGCTGTTGGGGGAGATGGTGCGTGAGATAGGCGTTCTCAGCTGCGAGATAGGCGTGAACGGCAGGGTTCTCGCGTTCGCGGAGCCAATAATAGTTATCATGAAGCGTGGTGTCGTGAACGACAGTCGACCGCGGTATTTTGTGGGCGATGGGATATTGATTCATAAAAATGTAGCTTACAGGATTACTATTCGTATTATACCATTCATCGTTTGTCGCATGGTATGATGTGGAAAGGAATATCCAAAAGGTACATGGTATGCAACGGGTGTGGCGCGGGTTCATAGCTGCAGTGATAGGAATTGGTTGGTGGTGCCAGGTTGCACCAGCACCGGTGGTTCATGCCGTGCCAAGTGCCGATCTGGTAGAACGCGATTTGCCGGCGTATCTCGCCCAATTCCCAGGACCACTCGCTACCTACAAAGACGATACACAAACGGCCGCTGGAATTATTCGCTCGACCGCAGATTACTACGGAGTGAGTGTGCGGGTCATGGTGGCCGTGCTCGAGGCCAGTAATCAGCTGTTGTATGCCGATGCAGCGACGGTATCGCCAGAGACACTCGCGCGCCCGATTAGCGATGATCCCACGCTCCCAGTGGGCTTTGCAGGACAAATCGACTGGGCGGCGGCACAGATACGTGCGGGGATGGGTCCATACACACAAGCTCCTGTTGTTCGCTTCCGCGATGGATTAACGGCCACAATTAACCTCAACCAAGCACCCGAAGGTGTGGCGGTGCAGCGCATGCTTGCGGTGGGGCGCACCAAAGCGCAGTGGGTCGCCGCCGTGACACGTTTTGTCCAGACCTTTACGGTGTTGTTCGATGATCAGCTGATTCGACCTGGGACCCAACCTGAGCCGGTCGTGAGCGGTTTCTTGCAACGACCATGGCAAGTCGGCGTCCGTGTGCGTCATCTTTCGTACTTTGATCATCAATTCCCCACAGTTGATACCAACGTACCCGATGATGGTGTTGTGGTGACGTATTTGGGTCAAAATGATGTGCAGTATGACGGTCACGACGGTCATGACTACGTATTCCCCGACCAACTCATCGGTACACCGATTCTGGCCGCAGCGGATGGACTGGCATTCGCGAGTACGCATCGTGGCAATGGCGTGTACATTCAGCACACAGACGGATATACCACCGTCTACTGGCATCTCGACCGCTTCAGCAAGCGTTTTGCCGATTTGATTGACAGCGGACAAGGTGTCGTTGTGCGGGCCGGTGACGTCATCGGTACGAGCGGCAAAAGTGGGTTCGTGCGAGGGACACCGCATCTGCACTTCGAAGTCCGTCGTCACGGTAAACAGGTCGACCCCTACGGCTGGTACGGTACGGGAGCGGATCCTTGTATGCAATATGCGGCATGCACTACCAGTACGTGGTTGTGGAGTAGTGAATTGCGTGGCGAATTTGATTTCACACCACCCAACGAACTCGTGGCAGCGGCAGAGATACCACGCTATCGCATGCTTATTTCTCCGCGGCAAGATATGCACGTCTTTGCATCGTTTGACGATGGTCTGGTCCCAGAACTCGTGACCACGACACCGCGTGTCAATGGCCGCATTGCACGTGTGCCAGGCTACCACGGTGAAGCCATGCAACTACAGGATGATGCCTCCTGGGAATTTGCTACCCCGGTGGATATGGTCGATGCGGGAGCGCTTTCTGCATGGGTCGATACCCGTGATGTGTCACGCGGAGTGCACTATTTCTTTGCAACGACGGCTGTGACCGATGGGCTGGCACGTCAATCACCAGGCATCGGCTTTTTTTATGAAGTAAATGATGCGCAAACTGGGGCATGGGTGCTGTGGTGTGTAGACGACAACGGGAATCGTGATGAAGTACGCGTACCGTTTCGCACTCCAGGATTCCATCATGTGACGGCACAGTGGCAGCGTGACGCTGCACAGCTCCAAGTGCTCATCGACGGGCACGTGGTCGGGCAACGCAGCATGGTTTCGTTGCCGACCCAGCTCGGGTCAGTGACCGCGATTGGCCGCTTTGCGGCTGGGCCGGTGAGTCGCCTGGTTATCGACGAGTTAACGGTGTGGCGTGGCATCCCCGCACAAACCACATTGCACGCACTCACGCACAGTGACGATGTGCCACCCATCCAGACAGAAGTGGAGCGTGACGCCCCCTACGTGATGGTACACCTTATCCCGCCACCACCAACCCGTGACCCGGTTGTGCAGATGCGTGTCTTGATCGATGGCCACGAGGTCGATCCACTGCCGTTGACGTTGCGCTTTGCTGTTGCATTGCCAACAGGATTACGTGCCGACGATGAGCGATTGAGTCAAATCACCATCGAGCTCCGCACGCGTGCGGGTGCTGTGCAACGGTTGGCAGGGGTAATTACGCGTACGGCGGTGGCAACACACGCCGTGTTGCGTGGATATCGATAACTGCAATGACTGCAACACATATTGCCTTGATATTATGGCGCACGCCGGCACACGCACAGCGCTATATACGCCAGCAGCAGGTGCCAGCACCTGGTTGGCGCGACATGCTGGCGGCATGGCTGCCGGTGCCGATATGGGCGCGTCAGCACCCGTTGTTGGAGTGTATGATGCGTCTCCCCGTCCAGCAGCGCTATGCGCTGTTGCAACTGACGTTCCCACACATACTCGGATTACAGAAAAACCCACGTGCCTTGTATTTTGCCCTGCGTGCCTGTGGGCGTGTGCTCTTTCCTGACACGTCTTGGGCAGACCGTGTCCCATTGGCGTGTGCGCAATACCAGCCATTGCTTGCGAGTGGGCAGTTGCAATCGCTCCAAGGTCACCTGCGCCAGTGTATACCGTGTCAGCAGCGTGTCCGCCTCTTTGCGAGTGTGCGCAATAGTGTGATTGCAACTATTGCGTCCATGCAGTTGCCACATATTCCCAGCACGCCACCGGCACACTTGCTGAGTCGTATGGGCATGGTGCTCATCATTGTGCTCTGTTTTATCGTACCGTTATGGGCGTGGACACCACCCCTGTTGCAGTTGCGTACGGTACAAGTTGCACCATTGCTGGAAGGGGCGTATCAGACGCTGTACCAGCCACCGCCACTCACGGACGGTATGCAATGGCACCAGCGCTACGAGATTTTTTGGAAGTTTGCGGATGGGAGTGTGACACTCCTCGATGGCGACGTGTGGTACAGTCAGGCACCGGATCAGTATCGTGTCCAACTTGCGCATTATACCGGCGGTAGTCCCTACGAGCTCGACATTGCGACACAGGCGTTTCGCCTGTACGTCGTGACTGAAAGCTATGCGGCTGATGTATGGCCACCGAGTAATACGGCTGCGCGAATAATAATGCCGATGGCCGGGCAACTACCCGAGACGGCGCTGGTCTGGCGCCTCAAGCAAGGGGCGTGGGGGATGCCATATCGCGTGTTGGATGCGCTACGTGCAGATACAACTACGCGTGTGATAGGCAACACTGTTGCTGACGATGGTACGGCGTTGGTGCGACTACAAAACAGTGCATGGTGGGCAGATATTGACCCGCAATCAGGGCGGCTTTATGCGATCTGGCAACGCACCCAACCCACGCCACAACGGCGCTGGCAACTACGTTGGAGTGAGACGACACCCGTTGTGGAGGATGGTACATTCCTCATTACACAGCCGCAAAATGGACTGGTCGAATCGCGATCACAGCCGGCCATTCACCCAGCATTGCCACGCATTGCGATGCCCGAATCGATTGATGTGCGTGGTGATACGGTGCGCTATCTGACGGCGAGTGCGCGGTGTGAGGCAACACTGAATGATGCGTTTGTGGCACGATGTCGTGACGTGAATACAGGGCGTGAGACAGTGTATACTGTGGGTGAGAATCCGTAGTCACCAATTTGTGCGGACATCGTCGTTACCGCCGAGGAGCAACCATCGTGGATGCATTAATTGCAGCGTTGTCAGCTGCCAAAATTGTCGCCATTGTGCGGCTTGACCATTATGATCGTGCTGTCGAGGTCGCCCAAGCCCTCTATGCAGGAGGAATTACTGCGATTGAATATACCCTGACCGGCAGTGGGGCGTTTGCGGCCATTGAAAAGGTGCGTACGACCATGGGTGAACGCATGCTGATTGGTGTGGGTACGGCACTCAGCGTTGCCGATGCGCAGGGGGCGATTGCTGCTGGTGCGCAATTCATTGTGACTCCGGCGGTACGACCAGCCGTTGTCGCTGCTGGTGTGCGTGCTGGCATTCCCACCGCATGTGGGGCAATGACGCCGACTGAGGCGTTGACTGCCCACGAAGCCGGCGCTGCCTTCATCAAAATCTTCCCGGCACGTTCGCTTGGGCCTGGCTACATCAAGGATTTACTCGCTCCATTGCCGTTTTTGCGTGTAATGCCCACCGGCGGAATTGGTGCCGATAACCTCAAAAGTTACCTCGATGCGGGTGCTGTGGGTGTCGGTATTGGTGGCAGTTTGGTCCCTGCCAAAGCAGTACAAAACGGTGATTGGCACGTGTTGACGGATGGCGCCAAACAGTGCGTCGCTGCCTTGAAAGGAGCCTAATCATGCCAGATGTGATGACATTTGGGGAATGCATGGCGGTACTCTACCCGCCTGATCCCGTCACCATTGATAATGCCCCATTGCTCAAGTGGGATATTGGTGGAGCTGAAGCGAATTGTGCGATTGCGTTGGCGCGCCTCGGTATATCGGTGCGCTTTCATTCACGCGTAGGCAATGACCCATTTGGGCGCAAAATCATTGCAACACTGGTCGGTGAAGGGGTCGATACCAGCACGGTCACCATCGATGCGACGCGTCCAACGGGTGTCTTTTTCCGGGAATGGTTGAGTGATGGTGCCCGCCGCGTCTTCTATTATCGCAGTGGTTCGGCGGCAGCCAACATGGGTCCTGAGGATATCCAGCCGGAGCATTTCGCAGGTGTCAAAGCATTGCACCTCACAGGGATTACCCCCGCATTGAGCGAGCGTGCAGCGGCAACATGCATGCACGCCATTCGTCTGGCCAAATCTGCCGGGGTCATGATTACGTTTGACCCGAATTTCCGCCCACGATTGTGGAGTGCTGCAGAAGCACGCGCCACGCTGACTCCACTCGCAGCAGCCAGCGACATCATGTTGATGGGCCACGAAGATGCTGCGGCGTTATTTGGTGAAGGTGACGATGACCATTACCTGACTGCGGCCCAGCAACTCGGCATTAACACGATTGTGCTCAAACGTGCAGAACGCGGTGCGTTGGCGCTCTGTGATGGCCAGCGCTATGAATCAGCAGTAGTCCCCGCGGAGCGGGTGATTGATCCGGTGGGTGCGGGGGATGGCTTTGATGCGGGATTCATTGCTGGGTGTTTGCGCGGGAAGTCTATTGCCGAATCCTTGCACATTGGTGCCATTGTCGGCGCAGGATCGGTAGCGCATCTTGGTGATTACGCCGGATATCCCACCATGCAGATCTAGCAGACACATCCGCCCGGTGTGGTCAATACTGACCACACCGGGCGGTGCTGTTTAGGCGCGGTTGAATTTGTGTGTCAATTGCTTGAGGCGTTCGAGCATCCCGTCGTTGATATCGGTGAAACGGAAGCGCCACGCCCAGTTGCCACCGAGGCGCCCTGGATAGTTCATGCGGGCGCTTGTTGAGAGACTCAAGATGTCTTGTAATGGTGCAATTGCCGTATCAGCGACTGATCCCCACGCCAGGCGAATCAAATCCCAGGCGGGATCGACCGTCTGTTCGCTGACGCCCGCCACCAAGCGCATGTATTCTTGCTCGTGTGCTGGAGCACTGAGATACCACCCCACACTCGTATCGTTGTCATGCGTCCCGGTATACACCACGCAGTGGTTGATGTGATTATGTGGCAAAAACGCTTCTTTGGG
>CAZIKU010000048.1:16072-18913 GCA_964539815.1 uncultured Klebsiella sp.
CGTCATCGGATCTTCGAGCGAGTAAAGCGCGTCGTTAGGGAAGTGGCTCGCGGTCGACTCCGGCAAAATGCCGAGCGTAGCCGTGCTGCCGAATCCGCCCATGAACGCTTCTTTGGGATCACCATGGAAGGCAAATTGCAAAATTTTCATGCCTGGCAATTTGTTTTTGTCGCGAATGGCTTCCACATCGGGAGTAATCACACCGAGGTCTTCGGCGATAATCGGCAACTTACCCAGCGCTTTCGTCAGGGCGTCGAACAAATGCATTCCCGGCCCTTCGACCCATTTACCGACGCGTGCCGTGGGCTCGCTGGCTGGCACTTCCCAATAGGCTGCAAAGCCGCGGAAGTGATCGAGACGTATCAAATCATAGAGATCTGCATTGGCCTTGATACGCGCAATCCACCAGGCATATTTCTGCGCTTTGTGGGCGTCCCAGCGATAGAGCGGGTTGCCCCAGCGTTGACCGTCTTCGCTGAAGTAGTCGGGTGGCACACCAGCCACCACCGTGGGGAGCCCGGCATCGTCGAGATAGAACAGTTTGGGCGAACACCAGACGTCCGCACTGTCATAGGCCACAAAAATCGGCGCATCGCCAATAATGATGATGCCACGACTGTTGGCGTATTCACGTAGTGCCCGCCATTGTTTGAAAAAGAGCCACTGCGTGTACGCATAAAAGGTAACTTCGGCCTGTAACGCACGACTTGCACGCGTCATGGCGATTCCTTCGCGTTTGGCGAGTGCCTCGGGCCAGCTACTCCACACCGCGCCGTCGTGTTGGTCTTTGAGTGCCATAAAGAGGGCAAAATTCCCCAACCATGCCGACTCATTGGCGCAGAATGCCTCGAATTCTTTGTGAATGGCACCGCTGGCACTGCGGAATCGGGCAAACGAGCGCCGCAAGAGATTCATTTTGCTGGGGATGACGGCACCGTAGTCGACTTCACTGTCACTAAAACGTGGATAATCGCTGATATCGTCGTTGTGGAGCAGTCCCTCCATGAGCAACATGTCGGGGCTGATGAGCAGTGGATTGCCGGCAAATGCAGAGAAACACTGATAAGGGGAATCACCGTATCCTGTGGGACCAAGTGGCAGTACCTGCCAGATTTTTTGGTGGGTGTGGAGGAGCATGTCGATGAATTGATATGCGGCTGCCCCCAAATCACCGATGCCCCAGCGAGATGGTAATGATGTCGGATGTAGCAAAATTCCACTACGGCGCATAACTGCTTCCTATTGCTATGATTGACGATCGCGTGGTTTTTCGAGTTGGTCGAGGAATTTGTTCCATTGTTTCATGCGCTCGGTATCACCACCCTGATCGGGATGATGCAAGCGCGCCATGGCACGCCGGATGGCATTGACTTCATCGGTACGGAGCGTCGGTAGTGTATCGTTAGTGGCGAAGCCGTGCTGTTCGGCGCGCATGCGCCACAAATCACGTTCACGCTCGACCATGGTATGCTCGCGGTTGATTTCGATGATGTTTTGTTTCATCTGTTCGTATGCTTGGCGTGTTTGTAGTTGCTGCTGTTGTTCGTCCGCCAGCTTGCGCATCAGCGTCCGAATCATGCGTTGTGCTTCCTCAAGCTCGCGCTGGAGGAGCTCGGTTGTGTCTTCTTGCAACCACATCCGTGCGTTCTGATTACTCACTCCATCCTCATACGCAGTGCAAACCCAATGCCTGTGGTCTCAGTATACCATCACAACACCACGCTGTGGCTTGCGCTACAATACACATGCGTTGTCAAATAAGGAGAACATCATGCAAACCCGTCGTATGGGACGAACAGGTCTCTATGTTACCCCGATTTGTTTTGGTGGGAATGTGCTCGGCTGGACTACAGACCGCACGCGCTCGTTTGAGGTACTCGATACATTTGTCGCTGGCGGTGGCAACTTCATCGATACCGCTGACGTCTATTCGCGCTGGGCTCCTGGTCACGTGGGTGGCGAATCCGAAGTCATCTTGGGCGACTGGATGAAAGAGCGTGGCAATCGGCAACACTTGATTGTCGCTACCAAAGTCGGCATGCGCATGGGCGATGGTGCCAACGACGAAGGCTTGTCCCGTTTGCGCATCATCAAATGTGTTGAAGATTCGTTGCGTCGCCTCAAAACCGACTATATTGACCTTTATCAGTCACATGCCGATGACCTCAATACCCCACTTGATGAAACACTGCGCGCCTACGAAGACCTCATCCGCGCCGGCAAAGTGCGCTACATCGGTGCCTCGAACTTTAGTGCGTGGCGCCTGACCAAGGCCTTGTGGACCAGCGAAAAAATCAACGTGTCGCGCTATGAGTGTGTGCAACCACGCTACAACTTGGTGATGCGTGCTGATTATGAGCGCGAACTCGAACCGATGTGTATCAGCGAGGGCGTGGGCGTCATCACCTATTCATCGTTGGCGAGTGGCTTTTTCTCGGGGAAATATCGCGCCGGTCAGGCCTTGCCCAACACGCCGCGCGCAGGTGGGGTGCAGAATAACTACATGAACGAGCGCGGCTTTGCGATTTTGGCCGAAGTCGAACGCGTCGCCGCCGAACTCAACACCACACCCGGTCAAGTCGCCTTGGCCTGGATTATGGCGCGCCCTGGGATTACATCAGCAATCGCCAGTGGCACCTCGCGCGAGCAAGTCCAAGACTTGTCTGCATCAGCCAATCTGGTGTTGCCGGCTGACGCGATTACTCGCCTGACGGATGTGAGTGCGTAATTGCAGATATACGACACGCAGGGTAATCATGTGATTACCCTGCGTGTGGCATTATTCCCCCAGTAAATCCCACATGTTGCCATACTGGTCGCGCCACTTGACCACCGACCCAT
>CAZIKU010000049.1:0-18623 GCA_964539815.1 uncultured Klebsiella sp.
GTTCCCTATTATCATCGATAAATTAATAATTAACAGAGGTGAATTACATGCAGCCACGCACGCTCCCCAAACCACGTATCGGAGTATTTGCAATTGGACTTGAAGCCTATTGGGCACAATTCACTGGGCTACGGGAATTGCTCATCAGTTACTACACCGAAATTACTACGCAGCTCGAGGCACTCGGTGCAGACGTTGTTGGTGCCGGTATGGTCGATACGGCGTCGGCAGCTGTGGCAGCGGGGCAGTTTTTTGCACAGCAACAGGTTGATTTGCTTATTTGTCACACAGCCACGTATGCTACGTCATCGCAGGTGTTACCGATTGTGCAACGTGCCAACACCCAAGTGCTGGTTCTTAATCTACAACCGTCCGCACAACTCGACTATCCCAACACGGATACTGCGGCATGGCTCGCAGAATGCTCAGCCTGTTGTGTCCCAGAGATAGCCAATGCGTTTCGTCGTGCACATATCCCGTTTCAGGTGGTATCTGGTACGTTGCGTGACGATGTACGTGCGTGGGGGCGCATTGCAGAATGGATTCGCGCAGCTGGTGCGGTCGCAGATTTACGCAATGCACGCTTTGGCATGGTCGGTCATCCATATCCAGGGATGCTCGACATGTATAGCGACCCGACTATGCTCCATGCACAACTGGGTTGTCACGTGGAATGGCTTGAATTTGACGAACTGGCCATGTTTGCCAGTCAAGCGCACGACAATGATGTGACACAGCGTATTTCTACGATACGATCTACGTTTGTAGAAGCCCCCGTAGGCGTTGACCGTATTTCACGACCAGTGACTACCGATGGGTTGATCAATGCGGCTCGAATTTCGTTGGCACTTGATCAATTAGTCGATACGTACCATCTCAATGCCATGTGTTATTACCATCGTGGTGTGCCCGGCTTGGCGACTGCAGATGCAGCTGCGCATCTGATTGTTGGATGTACCATGCTCACGGGACGTGGTGTGCCATGTGCGGGTGAAGGTGACCTCAAAACTGCTGTCGCAATGTTCATCATGGATCGTATCGGTGCTGGTGGCTCATTTACGGAGTTTTATGCAATGGATGTGCCAGAACGCTTCGTGTTGATGGGGCATGATGGCCCTGCACATCCGGCTATCAGCGATCAGCCACCATTCATGCGTGCACTGAGTTTGTACCATGGCAAGGCTGGTGAAGGCATTTCAATTGAATTGAAAGTCAAAACTGGCCCAATCACGATTTGCGGCGTCACACAAGATGGTCAAGGTAAACTGCGTATGCTGGTTGCCGAAGGTGAGTCGATTCCAGGACCAGTCTTACAAATCGGCAATACCAACAGTCGACTGCAATTCCGTAGTGACCCAGCGACATTCATGGATACATGGTGCCAAGAAGCCCCCACGCATCATGTGGCACTCGGTATCGGACACCACGCTACGGTGTTGCAGCATGTAGCACGTTTACTCGGTATCGAATGTGTGGTGATGTCATGAACGACTTTGATACCGCACTCACACGACTTGTACATCCGAGTCATGAATTCTCTCCAGCACCAATTTGGTGGTGGAGTGGAGATACCCTTGATAGTGCGCGCTTGCGTTGGCAGCTCGAACGCTTCGCAGAAGGCGGTGTCTACAATCTCGTTATCCTGAATTTGGCGCCTGCTGGTCCTCTGCATGGCTCGCTTGCGGATGATCCGCCGTTTCTGTCTGCAGCATGGTGGGCTATTTTTGTGCAAGTATGTCGTGATGCCAAGCAACTGGGCATCTCGTTGTGGTTTTACGACCAAATTGGCTTTTCGGGTGCGAATCTCCAAGGCCAAATTATTCGTGAACACCCCGAATATGCGGGGCAGATGCTTGGGTCGCAGATGGTTGCGTGTACCACGGCGACCACGATTTCGTTCCCAAATGGTTGCCAACCACTTGGTGCCTGGCAGTATAACGACACGCATATGCCAGAATCACTGGTAATCGCCGATTCCCAGGTGTCAAGCACATTGAACTCCACTCATACGGTGCGGTTGGTCTATGCCATATCCAAAGGGTTCGATTATTTGAGCCATGCGGCGTGTGCGGCGCTACGGGGAGTGGTACACGAGGCGTTTCAACGCGAAGCCGGGCAGTATTTTGGTGATGTAATTGTCGGGTCATTCCAAGATGAACTACCGTCAATGCCCACGTGGAGTCACGATTTTGCTGCTTCGTTTCGCACGGCATTCGGATATGACATCACACAAGAGTTAATTGCGCTTTATCAAGGCACTGATGAACGGAGTGCCCAAATCCGCATTGATTACCAGCAATGGCGTGCACATCGAGCGGAGATGGCATTTTTTAAACCGTTTTATGATTGGCACGCGGCACACGGGTTACTCTGTGGATTCGATCAACAGAGTCCAGCGCGTATGGCGCTCCCCGTAGGTGCAGTTGATGAGTATGCGGATTACATTCAGACACATCGCTGGTATGGCGCTCCTGGGAGTGATCATCATGGGAACGGCAAAATCCATTCATCCATGGCGCACCTCTATGGGCATCCGCGCTCGTGGATTGAAGCATTTCATAGTAGTGGCTGGGGCGGCACACTCGAAGAAACATTCGATTGGCTTGTGCCGTGGCTTCGCGCAGGGTTGACCCTCTACGATCCTCATGCCGTCTATTATTCGACCAAAGGTGGCTGGTGGGAGTGGGCTCCGCCGTCAACATGCTGGCGTCAGCCGTATTGGCGCCATTATCGCCATTTCGCAGATGTTGTGATGCGGGTCATGGGGATATTGGCCACCGGTACACATCAATGTGATTTTGCGGTGCTTTTTCCGACTACTACCGTCCAAGCAAATCTGTTGGCAAGTGGTCCTTTGCCTGCTGCAAGTCGCGCGGAGGCTGCGTTTGTCGAAATCACCGGGAGCATGTTCTGGAATAATCCCAAACCAGGTTTACTCGATCAGTGTCAACATGATTTTGACATGATTGACAATGACTCGTTGCTACGTGCAACGATGCACGATGCGGGCATGCATGTGGCCGGTGAAACATATCGATACATCATCCTCCCTGCAGTAACGCATCTACCGGCTGCATGTGTTGCGCAACTCAATGCATTCATGGCACATGGTGGGACCGTCTTTGCGGTGCATTGTGTGCCGAGTGGTCTCGTGCAGCATCAGAATCTGCGTATTGTTGATTCCGTTGCGGCATTGACTCCCTTCCTCAACCATATCCCACTTGCCATCAGCGGAGATGTGCATACGCTCGTACGCCGTGTCGATGGCGGGCGTATTGTGCTAGTAACCCCGACCAAATCTGGCACTGCATTTCATTGGAATGGGCACTGGAACAGCACGCCGTATGACTTTGATGCGACACGCGTGCCGCATACGGTTCATGTATCTGTCCCGCACACGTCTGTGGTTGAACTGTGGCGCTTGACCGATGGTGTGCGCATGGCGTGCCGCCGAGTTAGAGATGATATCTGGGAAGTACCGCTCGATGATGCACCAGTAGCAATCATTTATATCCCTGACACCCCACTCCCAACAACGTTATCATCACCGCATTCACACCACTATGCGCACGAATTACCGCTTGCCCACGCATGGAACACTCGCATCGTTCCTACTGTGGATAATCGGTGGGGTGATTTGTCTTACCCCACGAGTGATCTACTGTTACCGCAAACCATGCGATTTGTGGATGAAAGCGGTCACGAGCATGTGCAAGGGTTTGGTGTCTATGCATGGTCTGTAGGTCCAATGCCACGTGACACACAGCTAGCACCGTTGACGGACGTTCAGCCTGGCGATGACCCATTGGGGATTGCAGGGTGGCAACCAGTCGTCTACTCGCAATCACGTGGCATCCGCAACGATACGATTCATTGGGGGATGCTGGGTCCGAAAGGATACGTCCCAGAAGAATTCATGCACTTCGGTGAAGTGTCCGCGCATGAATTCGTGCGTGTACGCACAACGGTGACCATTGCAGCGCCGTTTGTCGGCTCGTTCGTGGTAGCGGCGGCTGCGGCGAAAATTGTCTGGTTGGACGGAGTGAAATATTCCGATTGTGTGCCCGGATACCAGTGGTTCATACCTGTCAATTGGACTGCAGGGATGCATCTCATTGAGTTTGAATTGGCACCAGAACAACCAGTCAACTTGCGTGCGTATTGGGCATTAGTACACGACGAACGACTATTCCGTCGCCCCAATTGGATTATGCAAGTTGATCAACCACAAGCAGCAACAACGATTGTTTTTCAACATGAATTTGAATTGACCGAAGCTGCACATATGGGTCAGATGATGGTGATTGCGGATGTACCAGTGCGTGTGCTGCTCGATCACAAAGAAATTGGTAGGCAAGGAGGATATGATCCATACGGCACTACCGTGCGTGTGCAACCGTATGAGCTTGCATCGCTGCTATCCGGGCAGCATACGATTTCAATCGAAGCACTCGATGGTGGGCGTGGTGTGTCAATTCTCGTCGATGCTATTTTTCATCATCAACACAATGCAACCATGGTCATGTCAGGTGAAGGCTGGACTGTTGCACGTCACCAGATAAGTCAGCCTGCACGTATTCGCAGACGACAATGGGTTGATCTGACCTATGATACGGACCGCGCACTCTATGTCGACATGGACCCCGGCTGGCCATTGATTTGGCGGCGCCAACACCCGCTACCACATGCACATTGGCTCGAGTCGTCACCGGCTGACGGAAATGTCCTTGCGTGTCGCCCGGATGCCTATGCGGGTCGCCCCCGCACCGCCACACTTACCTGGCGAATTCCTGTTGGTGCAACGGCGATGCGAATCGCAGCTGCCGCACCGAGTGACATCTATATCGACGGTGTGAAATGTGGTATCCATAACGGCCTCGTTCTTGTGCCACAGCATGCAGCACAGGCTACACTTCAGATCTGTGCACATTCTGGTGGGGCAGGTGCGGCACTTCTCGACGCGCCAATCACCTACACATGGAGTGTCGGTGCGTCGACATTCCCAGCAACATGGCAAACGCTCGGGTATGCGGACTATGCCGGTGCAGTAGAATTCGACAGTACGTTTACATGGGATCGTGAAGGCACACGTGTTGCCATTGTCCTCCCCAAAGTGCGTGGCAGTGTAGAAGTCTGGTTGAATGGCGCACTGCTTGGAGTGCGTGTCTGGTCACCATATCAATTTGATGCAACGCGCGAGATTGTGCGCGGGCAGAATCATTTACGCATCCTGGTGACGAGTACACTTGCGCCATACCTTGCAACACATAGTCCGACACATTATGCGCCGGCATACCAAGAGGTTGCTGGGATTCTTGATCAGGTGAAACTTTGCTATAGCTAGAAACGTCTCTATGCTGATTCATCTATAATATTGAATACGATGAATGGTTTTCGGACATAGGAGGTTGATATGCAAAAACTCCACCAAATAGTGATTTTGCTGTTGTTGAGTCTGTTGCTTGTTGCATGCGGTGGTGGTGCTGCCGGTGATGCACAAGGTGCTGCCGGTGGGAATGACTCGGCAGCGGTTGCGCAAGACGAGACACCACAAACAGAAGATGAGGCTCCAAAACCCGAAGACGCGAATGAGGCTGATACAGATGCAAACACGTCGTCTGATGAATGGAGTGGGTCAAACTTCAATGCGAATTTGGATTCCCTGGATAGTTACACTGCAGTATTCACCTATGAGCAGGGTGAAGGGGATGCCAAACAGACGTGGTCGTGGCAGCAACGCATGACGCGTGAGCCACGCGCCATGGAAATGTATTCCAACGACAAAGGAACTGATAGTAGCGCTGGAGCGTATCATCTCGTGCAAATTGGTGACGCGATTTACTCGGTATCGAAAGACCCAGTGCAATGTATCAAGGTGACCAATCAATCTCAAGACCAAGGTATGTCCCCGGATAGTGTGTTGACTGGACTACCGTTTTCGATGAAAAAAGTGGGAGCTGGACCCGATTTGTTCGGGCGTGCTACTGACGAATACACGTATCAGGCCGATGACATTGATGGATCGTCATATGACGCAACGGCTATCGTCGATCGTGAGGGTGGATTTGCATATAGCTACGACGTTACCGGTACGCAAAAAAATGGCGATAAACAGGAGCCGTTTGCGTGGAAATATGAACTCAAGGATGTGAATTCCGGGATAAATATCGAGGTTCCTGCGGAATGCGCTGCGATTGAAAGTGGGTTACAATGGCCGTTGCCGGATGATGCCAAAGTAACCATGCAAACGAATGAAATGCTTTCGTTCGAAACAACAAAGCCACTCAAAGAGCTGGCAAAGTTCTATGATGACGAGATGGCCAATGCAGGGTATACAACAGGTGAAGGTGGCATGTCCATGGACAACACTGTCATGGCCGTGTATACCAAGGACTTACAAACTGTCACCGTAATGATGACACTACAAGATGGCAAAACGACGGTAATCATCACTACGCAGCAGTAGTAAAAACGGAGGCGCAGGCAGTATGTTTACATATTGCCTGCGTGTGTCATGATTATGCCAGCTTTAGCTGGTAAGTGGTGGGGTCGTGTAGATTACCTTGTCGTATACGCGTATTTCACATGGGACAATGTACGGTTGTATCCCAGCAATATTCGGTGTAATGCCCAGTCCAGGCCCTTCTGGAACGTGAATATACCCATTACGGTCCGGCACGATGTGTTCCAATGTCATGTCATACGCCAGTTGCTTTAATTCTACCGGATATTCACAAATTTCATCGGATGCAAGGCCTGCGTACGGTTGCAGCGAGGCACTGAGAGCCAAATTCGAAGTGAAAGTGTGATTAACATAAGTAACATTGTGTGCATTCGCATATTGTGCTACTTGGTGCGCTGTGGATATTCCGCCGATGCGACCTGTATCAATTTGTACATATCCGAGGTTTGCGTAATCGATCATGTGTTGTGCCATGTGAAAGGTATGACAACCTTCGCCTCCCGCCATTTTGACCGCACCTGCTCGTGCGGCCAATGCAGCGTAAGATTTCAATGCACCGGAAACAAATGGTTCCTCGAGCCATGCCACGCGACACTCGTTGAGTGCAGCTAAGCGTGCTTCACCTTTCTGTACATCGTCATACCAGACTGTCCCCGCATCAATTAACAGAATGCCATCTAACCCGAGCCCTTCGCGTGCCGCATAGACATGTGCAGCATCGACATCTACGCTGCCGAGACCATATGGACCCCAGCCGAATTTCGCAGCACGAAAGCCGTTTTTTCGTACGGCCAGTGCTTTTTCATACGTGGCTTGTGGAGTATCACCAAAGAGTTGTGACGCATACGGGACTTTGGGGTGCGCACGTGCATATCCCAGGAGTTTGTATACTGGTTCACCCAGCATTTTGCCCATGATGTCCCAGAGCGCAATATCGATGCCGGATAACGTATGTGGCGCTTGGAGTAAATCGAGACTATTTGCATGGACATGTGCATTGATACGGTAGATGTCGTTGATAGTGTTGAGTGTCTGGCCAAGGACGGAGTCACGGACGGGTTTGCAGGCACTATGCGACATTGGGCATACCAAACTCGCAATCGAGACGAGTGGCGACGCCTCACATTCGCCCCAACCGACATATTCTCCTGCTTGGATGCGTACGAGCAGTGCATCTTGACTACCGTCACCAATGTCGAGTACGTCTGGCATCGCCAAATAATAAAAATCGACTGCATCAATACGCATGCGTTGCCTCATTTCGTGCTATCGCATCATTGCTTTCATCTTACATCAACTCCAAACGTTGACAAAATATATACTCTTCCGTAGGATATGTGCACAGCGACTACACAACGAGGTGTTGAGTGAAGACGATTTCAATTGCCAATGCGCACCCCATTATTTCCTTTGATGCCTCAACCCGGCATGTCAGCTGGAAAGTCAATGATACGCTGTGGGCGACTCCTACTTCTCCATTGTGGGCCGTCCACGTCGATGACGAAGTGCTGACTGCACAATCGTCTCATGTTCAACTCGTTGATATGATGGTTGACACAGATACAACTGGTTGTCAAACAGTGGCACTCGAATTTGTGCACGAGCCTCGACAATTACACATCACCTGGTATCTCCGTACGTATGCAAATTCTCCGCTCTGCGAAGCTTGGCTGCGCATCAGCAACCAGGGGACTGCACGATGTCGCATCGAGCGGATTGATTCCTGTGTCATCGATATTCCCTCTGCGTCATATGACCTCTTGACGTACACGGGCGGGTGGGGGAGTGAATTCGAGCCGGTACAATCTCGATTATTGGGGGGCAAACATCTCGAAGTACGGGCAGGTCGTTCATCACAAGGGATGCATCCATGGTGTTTACTGTGGAGAGACGTCCGTTCCCTCATTTCGGTGTCCGTTGCGTGGTCGGGGAATTGGATTATTCGCTTCGACGAGCAAGATGATGGCGGGTACCGCATGAGTGCTGGGCTCAACGATTGGGCGTTTTTCGTTGATGCATTGCCTGGGCACACGGTAGATGCACCACATGTGGTTGTTGTTACCCAGGATGATACAGACTTAAGTGCAGCGGCAGCTGCGTATGCCGATATTGGTCGTCGCTATTGGTATCCACGAGCTCCACTTGCAGATCGATTACCCGTCGAGTGGAATCATTGGTGGACATATGAAGATCGTTCGTTAAATGAAGCGGTCTTTCGTGCAAATGTCGATGCGGCCAAAACGTTGGGCGTCGAAGTCTGTACACTCGATGCTGGTTGGTTTGGGCCTGCAGACCCAACGACACACTGGTACGACTATCGAGGTGATTGGCATATTGTAAACACGCGTCGATTCCCATCGGGAATCCGTGCATTGTCTGACTATGTGCATGCGGCAGGCATGGCATTCGGCATTTGGTGTGAAATCGAAGCACTTGGGCGCAAGGCGTCAGTCAATGATACACACCCAGAAGTTGTCGCTCGGCGCCATGATGGTGCGCTGGGATATGTATGTCTGGGCAGTCCAGCGGGTTGGCAGTGGGCATTCAATACACTAGATCGCATCATCAGTGAGTACAATGCCGATTGGATAAAACTCGATTTCAACCTTGATCCCGGTGCAGGTTGCAATCGTACCGACCACGGCCATGGTGCAGGTGACGGCTTGTTGTGCCACTATCTTGGCTACTATCGGTTGCTCGAGGCTATCCGTACCAAATACCCACATGTGGTCCTCGAAAACTGTTCATCAGGTGGTTTGCGCATCGATCTCGGATTAGCACGCCAGACACACATGGCATTTCTGAGTGACCCGGATTGGCCAGAACACAGTCTGCAACTCTTTTGGGGTGCGGCCACGATGTTGGCGCCTGATGCATTGTTGCATTGGGGATTTTGCGAATGGGGATTTGCTGATCATCCGCAACAGACGTTTGATCCGCGTGACCCTACACTCACACTCCAGCAACTCGATTACTACACACACATCAGCATGTTGCACCGCTTTGGATTTTCACAAGGGCTACCAGATTTACCACAGTGGGTCATGCAGCGCTACCAAAAGCATGTCGCAGATTATCAGCATATCGTGCGCCGATTCATCAAATCGGCTCGACTGGTCCACCTCACCAATCAGCCACGCCGCAATGGGACACTTGATCGCTTCGCTGGTTTTCAGTATGTGATGCCAGACGAAAAAGAGCTTCTGGTCGCACTTTTTCGCCTGCCCGGTGCCAAAGCACAGCGCCGCTTCTATCTCGATGCGATTCAGCAAGAGCGGACCTACAAGGTGACGTGGCTTGAAACTCAGCAGGTTGTACACATCACTGGCGCACAGTTGGCAAAGGGCTATTTGTTGTCCGGTGTCGATGCCCCGGGATCTTCGCTTATGTGGCTGCAACTCATTGCAGATTAAGCGTTGTGGAAAGCCGTGTCTGAGTTGACACATCCGTATGGTACTGCTATACTCGGGGCATCACAGAATTATTGAATCACATTCACATATGTGAACAATAACGCGAATCATGGTAACAGCGAGGTTATCAATGGCAGCGCAGCAGTCAAGCACTCCAACATCAAAACGACACTGGCGCCGGCGGCGAGAAGTAATCGACGCATATGTTTTCATGTCACCGGTAATCATTGGGTTACTCGTATTCACTGTCGGTCCGATTATCGTATCGTTGTTCCTTAGTTTCACCAAATATAACCTGCTCTCAGATCCCAAATGGATAGGCATTGACAATTACATCAAGATGTACGGAGAGGCACTGTTCTGGAAGTCGCTGACTGTGAGTGCTATCTATTCTGTCATCAGTGTGCCGCTTGGTTTAGTGGTGGCGCTGTTCTTGGCAATATTGCTCAATCGCAAGATGCGGGGTGTCTATCTCTTTCGATCCATTTATTATTTGCCGACAGTTATCTCTGGTGTTGGTGTTGCAATGCTCTGGCGCTGGATTTTTAACGGTCAATACGGCATTCTCAACACGTTGTTACGCACGGTAGGTATCAAAGGGCCGAATTGGCTACTTGATGAGCACTATGCACTGGCCGCACTGATTATCACCAGCATTTGGGGTGTAGGCGGTACAATGCTCATTTTTCTCGCAGGATTGCAGGGTATTCCGAATGAATTACTCGAAGCCGCAGAGATTGATGGGGCAGGCAAGTGGGCGCAGTTTCGTTTTATCACTTTACCAATGATTTCACATGTGACGTTTTTTAATTTGGTATTAGGTATCATTGGGGCATTGCAGGTTTTTACCGATGCCTTTGTGATTACCAATGGTGGACCAAATAACTCCACGTTGTTCATCGCTGTCTATTTATATCGCCATGCCTTTATGTACTTGAACTTTGGCTATGCGGCAGCGTTGGCGTGGGTCTTGTTTATCATCGTGATGTTGCTGACGTTGATGGTCTTTCGCTCGTCGCCGTTATGGGTGTTTTATGAAAAAGAGCGGCAGGGGAAATCATGAGTACGATTCGTCGACTTTCATCGCGTTCGCGCAATGAGTTTATCATTTCAGTCCTGACACTCATCACACTCGTGATTGGTGCCATCGTCATTTTGATCCCTTTCTTTTGGATGTTGACCACATCGCTCAAACGTGCCGGTGATGTGTATATCAGCCCCCCCCAATGGATACCTCCTGATCCACAATTTGTGAACTATGTGACGGCGATTACGCGCTTGAATTTCGCAGTTCACGCCACTAATACCTTCATGATTGTCACATTAGTGATGCTTGGTACGCTTTTCTCGGCATCGTTTGCGGCTTATGGATTTGCGCGTTTGAATGCTCCAGGGCGTGATTTTATTTTCATGATATTACTCGGTACACTCATGTTGCCGTGGGCAGTGACCATGGTTCCCACCTATTTGATGTTCAATGCAATGGGCTGGGTCAACACGTTCTTGCCATTGATTGTGCCTGCATTTTTTGGAAATGCGTTTTATGTATTTCTGATGCGGCAATTTTATATCACGATTCCACGTGAACTCGAAGAGTCCGCCATGATTGATGGCGCGACGATATATCAGACCTGGTGGTATATCATGTTGCCGTTGAGTGGTCCGGTGATGGCGACCATTGCCGTCTTTACATTTGTCGGGACATATAACGACTTCTTTACGCCACTGATCTATCTCAACGATGAAAGCAAGCGTACGATTGCGGTAGCGCTCACCTACTTCCAGGGGTCACCGCGAATCGGTCCGCAGATGCATCTGTTGATGGCCGCAGTGACGATGTCTATTGTGCCGCCGATTATTTTATTCATTTTGGCACAGCGGTATTTTGTGCGTGGGATTGCCATGACGGGTATAAAGGGTTAACTGCCCTTGACCATAGTTTGTTGACCTGTGAAAAGGAGTGTGTACGATGGCTAAAGAGCAATTGTCACGACGACGATTTTTGCGCACGATGGCCTTTGGTTCGCTTGTAATGGCTTCGGGGGTGCTCGCCGCGTGTAGTGGTAGTGCCCCAGCAACTGATGCAGACAAGGCACCTGCAGAAGAAGCTCCCGCCTCAGGCGAAGTTGCGAAATTCAAGGCGATGTACTGGAGCAATTCGCCAGTGCTCGACGAAAACTTCAAGAAACGTGCCGATCTTTTCAATGCCAAATATGCTGGCAAATACGAAGTCACGATTGAACTGCTGCCATGGGATCAGTATTGGCCAAAAGTCGACTTGGCATATGCCTCGAAAGAGCCGATTGATGCCTACTTCTGGGATGTGCAAGCCTATGGTCATTACAAACAAGGCTTGTTGAAGAACCTGCAAGCCGATTTGGATGCGGTGTCAGACTTTGCAAATCCTGATTTGTATCCGCAGGAACAGATGGCAGTGTGGAAGTTCGACGGTGCCAACATGTACGCCGTCCCAGAGAACATTCAGAGCATGGCGCTCTTTTACAACAAAGACATCTTCGATGCTGCCGGTGTGCCGTATCCTGACGAGAACACCACATGGGATGATATCAAGGTGATCGCTGCCAAACTCAAAAAGAGCGAAGGCGACACCGTCACCCAATGGGGTTTCGACGTAGGTGATTTGGCTGTGTGGTGGGGATCAATTTCGTTGGCGTGGGCACAAGGTGGCAACTACTTCGACAAAGTCGTTGAGCCCACCAAGTTCACCATGAGTTCACCTGAAGCCGTGAGTGCGCTCAAGTGGATTCAAGACATGATGTATGTCGAAAAATTGGCTCCCGATGCAGAAACCCGTTCTGTGGTTGGCCAGGAAGTCGGCATTTTTGGTTCGAACAAAGTCGCGATGTATCCCGGTGGTACATGGATGATTTCCAGCAACCAGCAGCTGCCGTTTAAGTGGGACATGGCGCCGATGCCCAAGTGGGGCAGCAATCGTGCTATGCCCTACTGGTTCGGTGGCTGGGTGATTCCCAAGGACGGCAAACACACGGATGCAGCAACGGCATGGGCGATTTGGTGTGCCACTGAGTATCAACAGACAATGGCCGAAACGCGCGACTGGATTCCCGTGCGTGCCGATGCCCGTAATTCTGCAGCATTCCTCGATGGCATGCCATCTGGCTTCAGACAGATTTCGGATTCACTTACCAGTGCCCGCATTGGTGACGTGTATAGCGCCAAAGTCCAGCAAATTTTGGGTGAAGTTATTTCCCCAACGCTTGACCAGGTGTGGAACAACAAGATTTCTGCCGAAGACGCTGGCAAGCAAATCGACGAAAAGGCGAATGCCATGTTGGCCGAAGGCTAGTATTCGCGGGACAACCCACGGGTGGTCAGGTGACTGCCCGTGGGTTTTTTCTATAAAGGAAATGATATGCAAATAGAGCGGCTTGCGGTAAATCAAGTGCAGGTTCATTATTTTACGAGCAAACTAGACATAACCATTAATGATAATGGTGTTGCATTTTGTGTATTCCACAGCAACCAACCTGGACTAGCAGTCTCCCAAGTGGTATTCGGTGATATCCAGTGTGAAGGAAAAACGGTCGTTTGGAATGCGATTACAGATGTATCATCTTCAGTATTGCATGATGGTTCAAGTGCAGTGCAGGTCGTGCTAACAAGTGATGCACTAACGCTTATACAGCACATCCAGCTCTATCCGGATCGATCATTTGTGCGCATGCATGCACAGGTGGTCAACACATCACATGATGCACATGTAATAACAAACTGTCATATCTTGCATATTGTTATTCCCCAGGCACCACTCTATCTCTTTCATGTCGATCAATTTAGTTGGGCTTATCGTCGTGATTTTTTCACCCAGCACCAATCACAAATCTGGCCGGGGCGTACTCCGATTGAAATCAGGATGGGTTCGTATCCGTCCCACTACGATGGTGCAACAAGCTGTGCATGGTTTGCATTGCGACCACCGCCTCATGACCGTGACCCCGAAGCCCCTCATCATGCGGCTGGTTTGGTGGCTGGCATCGAATTTAATGGCAAAAGTCGTATTCTGGCTGCGGCTACACCCACTGAGACACGTATTGTCAGTCGCATCGATGCACTTAACCATGTGCTGCCGCCCAACCACAGCTTCGAAGTGCCAGGGCATTTCTTGGGGGTGTATGACGGTGATTGGGATGAGGCTGGATACGTGACACAGCGCTATGCAGAGCAGTATTTGCATCCACCACGTCCTGATGAGCGATATCCATGGGTGCAGTACAATTCATGGAAATATGGTCAAGAAATAAACGAAGCACAGCAATTACAGGTTATTGATGCCTGTCATGACCTCGGTATCGAAGTCGTTGTGATTGATTTGGGCTGGGCCCGCAGTATCGGGGACTGGCATCCTGATCCGCAGAAATTTCCGCGCGGGCTCGCACCACTTGCCGCACGCGCGCGCCAGTACGGGATGCGCTTTGGTGTGCATGTGGCACTAGCACAGTGTGCACCTACCGCACCAATTGCCTCAGCGCATCCAGAGTGGCTGATTCACACGTATGATGATTATTTTGGTGCTGGCATTTTGTGCTTTGGGCATGATCCCTGCCGTGAGTGGATAATTGCGCAGCTTTCACGGTTAATCGAAGAAGAAGAAATCGACTATATCATCCAAGATGGTGAAGATATGGTCAAATACTGCCCGCGTACAGACCATACACACGCTCCGCATGATAGCAATTACGCAAATTCACAACTTGGCATCGATCAAGTCATCAGTCATATCCGTACCAAATACTCCCACGTCACAGTTGAAAACTGTGAAGATGGTGGCATGATGATGACATACAAAATGGCTCAACTCTACCATACGAGCATCACCGTAGATAACATTGCGACCTATGCCACACGCCAAGGCATTTATGGTGCGTCATATCCGTTTTCACCACGGTACAGCGTGCGCTACATGGAAGATGCACTGACCCCATACACATTACGAAGTTCAATATTTGGTGGTCCATTGATCTTTATGCAGCGTATCACTGAATGGAATGAACAAGAAAAGCAAGATGCGCGCGCGGCCATCAATGAATACAAGCGGTTCCGCACATTGATTCGTGATGGCAAAGTCATCCATCTGCTCCCACCACGTGCGAATGTCGATAACCTCGGCGTTGGTTGGGATGCGATACAATCGGTTGCCGCCAACAAGCGTGAGAGTGTCGTCATGATCTACCGGGCCAAGGGTGATGCTGACCGACGCACCATTCGACCACGCGGCTTGCTCGCAGATGCGCTATACACCGTCATACTTCAGGATGGCAAACAGCAATATACCCGCAGTGGCGAAGCGCTGATGACGCAAGGAATCACACTTTCACTCGCAGAATTTGCATCTGAAATCATCGTGTTGAATGCACAGTGAGGAGGCACACATGGCTGACACGGTACGGATAGATGCAGACTATACATGGCGTGGATTCCGGGCAATTGTGATGGAAAATCGCGCATTGCGTGCCATGTTTCTCCCCGAACTCGGTGGCAAGTTGTGGTCTCTCGTCGATAAACGGACTGACCGCGAAGTGTTGTGGCATAATCCACGCATGGACCCAAGACCAGCCGCGTATGGGGCCACGTATGACGATTGGTTTTGTGGCGGTTGGGATGAACTCTTTCCCAATGATGCACCAACAACTCATGCTGGGGAGTTGTATCCCGATCATGGCGAATGGTGGGCGTTGCCGTTTACCTGGCGCGTATCACGTGACGATACTTCGTGCACATTACATCTCACGCGTAACGGTGTTGTGACGAACACATCAGTTGTCAAAGATGTCACGTTGCGAGCGGACACGACCATGCTGGAATTCCAGTATTCGCTGACCAATCATAGCTACAAGCCACTTGATTATTTGTGGAAACTGCATCCTGCGATGGCGGTAAATGCATCGTCGCGCATAGATCTACCTGCACACAACGTCATCGTTGATGCTGGCTTTCGCGATCGCCTCGGTGCAGAGGTTTCGTCATTTGCATGGCCATATGCGCAGACTGCGCATGGTGTCGTCGATATGCGTCAGGTACCCGCCGTCGAATCGCGTAGTTGTGACTTTTATTATGCTGTTGATATACCACAGGGCTGGTGTGCGTTGACTGACACGGCAACCCATAGTGGTGCAGGACTCGTCTTTGAGCCAAACGTGTTCAAGTCAGTATGGGTCTTTGGTGCATACGGTGGGTGGCGCGATTTGTATGTCACCATTCTCGAGCCCTGTACCGGCTATCCGTACCGATTAGAGGATGCAGTTGCCCAAGGGACGGCAAGTCGTATAGACGCAGGTAAGACGCTGAATACGCGGATTAACTTTGTCCTGTATCATGACGTGGCGTCTGTTGCTACGATCGCATGGGATGGCCAAGTGAAGTCTGTCTAGAAAGGTTGTATGCACATGCAACGCGCAATTGTGACTGGTGCTGGGAGTGGGATAGGGCGTGCTACAGCCAAACTTCTTGCGCAACGCGGCATGCACGTGCTCGTCACTGATATGCATGAAACAGCTGCTGAACTCGTCTGTAGCGAGATTTTGCAGTCTGGCGGTAGAGCGACCCCACTCAAAGTCGATGTACGCAGTGATGCTGCGCATATGGTTGCCCATGCCGTACATGTCATGGGTGGAGTCGATGTGCTCATCAATAATGCGGGGGTGTTCTACCCAGCGGATTTCTTGACTACATCGTTTGCCGATTGGCATCGTGCCGTGGATGTCATGTTTCATGGCGCATTTCATTGTAGTCAAGCTGTGGCACAGCAAATTGTCGTGCAGGGTGGTGGTGGGCAAATCGTGAATGTATCGTCGGTGAATGCGTTTTTGGGCGCACCAGCATCGTCGCATTACAATACCGCGAAAGGGGCAATCGACCAACTCACGCGCTGTCTTGCGGTGGAATTAGCCCCATATCGTATTCTCGTCAATGGTGTTGCACCGGGATTTGTTGAAACGCCGATGGCTGTGGTCAATGGAGTGAATGAGCATTCTACGACTGAATTCCAGGAATTCTATGTCAAACGCCGCCGTATTCCACTGGCGCGTCCAGCCGAAGCGGAGGAAATAGCGCATGTTATCGCATTCTTGGCCGATGGAGCAGCCACGTATCTCACTGGGCATACGATTGTGGTTGATGGCGGGTTGTCTGTGACGTTCTAGTCGATTCTGTGTGACGTATACCCCAAGATGACTGACAGTTGATGGCTTTGTCGTTTTACGAGCTCGATTAATTCATTCCGCCGTGTGTCAGTGAATCGTATGCTCGGTACAGATATGCTCAGTCCAGCGCAGATTTGTCCATTTGCATCGTACACTGGCGCGGCGACGCAACAGAGTCCGGGTGTTGACTCTTGTATGTCAATCGCATATTGGTCATGTCGTGCTTGTTGAATGATGCGTCGCAGTTGTATCGCCGACGTGATGGTGTTTGGTGTGATTTTTTGAATGATGTGCTGATCCGGGAAGAGTTGTAGTAATTCGCTGTCGCTCAAATTCGCCAGAAGTATTTTGCCCACACCAGTTGCGTATGCGGGGAATCGCTTACCAACGGCAGAAACCATGCGTATGGTATTGGTACCTTCTTCTTTGGCGACGTACAGCACTTCCGTGCCATCGAGTACGGCCAGATGCACAGTTTCGTCACAAATGCGGGCTGTGCTTCGTACGATTTCCCAGCCGTCACTCACCAAACTTGTACTGGCGATATAGGCGCTACCGAGTTCGAATAGTGCTGGACCGAGTCGGTAGGTGCGTTCACGTCTCCCGTGGCGTAGGTATCCACGTTGCAACATAGTAGAAAGTAAACCGTGTGTACTGCTTTTGGGATACTTGAGGATCTCGCAGAGCTCGCTCAATGAAAGTCCATCAGGATGCTTTACCAAAATATTAAAAATATCGAGCACACGCGCCGCAGACTTGACTTCGGTATTGGTCATAATTCGTACTTGTGAATGCATTTCATATTCTTGAATTTACCACACTGGTGCTATGTAGTCAATAGCATCATGTGGGAAAATCGATTGCAACTAATTGCGCCACAACATGTATCCGAGTGCGAACACCACCAACAGCGCAGGAATCATACAGCAGAACAAGTAGTAATCAGGGATATCGGCAAACATGGGTCTTCCTATGGGTGAACTTGTTTTGCTAGTATATCATGTGCCGATGCTGGTGTTTGGGATTGTTCGCTAAAGGCAACCATTATATTGACATCAACAAATTTACAATAGTATACGTTTTTCTTTTAAAAATGTCCATCCACCCACCATCGAACATGGTAGGTGGATGCATCTTCTTGTCTTTACCCAGCGATATTTGCCAAGATACTGACGACCAGATTAATGATGATGCTTACGACAATTGGCGAAAAATCGATGCCACTAAACGTTACCTTGGGGCGTAACGGGGCCAACAATGGCTCGGTGAGAGGCTTGAGCGATGTGTTGATTTGATTGGTGCCATCTTTGTCGATCCACTGCATAATGAAGCGAATAAACAACACAATCGAGTAGATGTTGACGAGTGTTGCCAAAATAAACATACCTTCTCCTTAATTGATACGGACTGCTGCAGTCGTATCGATAATACTCATTAACTCAACCAATAGCCGGTTTACGGGTACGGGGATTCCCTTTTGCTCAGCATAGGCAACGACCGCTCCATTGATAGTCATGATTTCGCTTGGACTTCCACGCATGACATCCTGGAGTGTCGAAGAACGAT
>CAZIKU010000050.1:0-10721 GCA_964539815.1 uncultured Klebsiella sp.
TCGTCGCTGTCCGCGTATTTGTCGGGGTATACGTATCTGTCGCCGTCCGGCTCGCTGTATACGTGCGCGTATTGGTGCGCGTGTATGTCGCGGTCCTGGTATATGTCAATGTCCGTGTACTCGTCGCTGTCCGCGTATTTGTCGGGGTATACGTATCTGTTGCCGTCCGGCTCGCTGTATACGTGCGCGTATTGGTGCGCGTGTATGTCGCGGTCCTGGTATATGTCAATGTCCGTGTGCTCGTCGCCGTCCGCGTACTTGTCGGGGTATACGTATCTGTCGCCGTCCGGCTCGCTGTAGCGGTAGCAGTGGCAGTCCGGGTGTACGTAGCAGTAGCGGTGGCAGTGGCAGTCGCCGTATTTGAAGCAGTGCGTGTTGCGGTAGCCGTATTCGTGGCAGTGCGCGTCGCAGTAAACGTCCGCGATGGCGTCGATGTGCGCGTATATGTCATGGCATACGGTGTGGGGATTTGTGTGGCCGCATTGCCAAAGACCGATACCTTGCCGTTGTCATGTACTGCCACAAACTGTACACCCAACGTATTGCTCGGCGTAGTATATGTATCGACACTGACACTGCGCACGTTGTGCAGATTAGTCAAAAAGGCATTGAACGTCGCATCATCATATCCACGTGCTGCCACCGTACCATCGGCATAGAGTAACACCGAAATAATGCCCCCTGCGGCAACCGCACGCACATTCGTACCACTGCTATTACCGTTGGGAATATTCCCCCATCCAACAGTCGTGCCATCGCCGCGCAGGGCAATTACATGGTTTTCACCACAGGCGATTTGTTTGACGTTGGTAGCCGTCACGGGAATGGTGGCCAGTCCATAATTTGGATCATAGGCACCGTGGTAATGAACGGCACCATCAGCACTCAACACAAAAAGAAAGTTCCGCCCAGCACACAGTGCTTTGGCTCGCCCACTGTATGTGGTGCCATCAATCGGATCGTAGAATAAATCGGATGTAAACGTGCCATTGGCCAGCAAGTACGCACTAAAGTCTCGCCCACGTGCCACTGCCTTGACATTACTCCCACCTGTGGCATAGGTCGTCGTCCCACCACTCAACGTCGCAGATTGCACGGTACCCGCACTCGTGAGGCCGAGCAATGTGTTGCCATAGCCACTCAGTTGCTTGATATTGCTCCAGGCGGTGATTGTGGGAACCTGCGCCACCCCCCAGGGAAAGGCACTGCCGTTGACTCGTCGGATGAGTGCATAGCCACCGGTGGTCAGCGCATCGATGCCACCTACCCGTTCGGTGGGAATAGGGGTTTCGCTGAATGTACCCAAATCGAGCACCTGCACACGCCCATCAACCTGCTGACTAATATGCAAATTATCACCGACTGCCACACCCACCACATGTGCGACAGGTGTGGGCGCACTATCAAAACCACAGCTTGCGAGACTAGGCGACACTTCCCAACAGGCCGTGGTTCCATTGGCATACAATGCCATAAATTGATTGAAGCCAGATGCCATGCCAATTACGTTCGTCGTGCTTTCGATGGAGCCATACGTGCTGGCCTGCATTACATCGACCATGCCTGTATCCAGCAACTGATAGTAAAAGTCATCACTCATGGAAATATCAATCGTGCCACTCCCAAACGGTGTGGCACTCGTTGGCACACTATTCATGAGGCGTTTGCCCCACACCGCCACCCGACCATCTGCCAGGAGTGCCATGCTCCAGCGATCGGCGGCATCAATGTCAATCACATTTGTCAGCCCAGCCCCTGCACTACAACGATTCCCCTCGTTGTTGCCAAAACAACGCAACGTGCCATCGGCCAGCAACACAAGCGTGTGTTGGGTACCACCCGCAATCGCCACCGCATTGGTGATTGCAGAGACACCAGCATACGAATTCCCACCGTTGAGCTGATCATCTGCGGCAAGCACACCCCAGACCGCCACCGTGCCATCGCTCTTGAGCGCAATACCGTGCAATTCACCCGCATCAATATCAACCACATTGCGCAAATCGACAGGAAGAAGGGCACACACAGTATGCGCCAGATTTGTACAAAACACGCTGCCGTCATCACGCAATCCGAGGACGAAATCCCCTTTGCTCGCCACGACTTTGCGCGTTGCAGCATGAGAAACAGGCATCGGTTGCATCCAGGAAACAAGTGCCACACATACAATCAAGCTCATGAGCATCATGACCCAGATATGCAGTAGTTTCATAGTTCTCCTGTTTTCTGTAAAAAAATATACAAATAACTGTCTACAGCCTACGCATGTCACTCGTGTTTGTCAATATGGTAGAGTACAGCATATGCCTGATTACCGAGGTATTTATGCGCAACTGGCTCCAGCAAATCCCCAAAGTCGAACTCCACGTCCACCTCGAGGGTGCCATTCCACTTGATACGTTATGGCAACTCATGGTGCACTACGGTGGTGACCCAAACGTCCCCACACCTGATGCACTTGCAGACAAATTCACCTATAGCGATTTCCCCCACTTCATCCAAACATGGGTGTGGAAAAACAGATTTATCCGCACACCGGCAGATTTCACTACCATTGCGGCCGCTGTCGCCCGCGACTGGGAAGCACAACATATCCGCTATGTAGAAGCCCACTACTCGCCGACCGACTTCGCCCGGCACGGACTTGCCATCGGCGACATCACCCGCGCCATCCGGGCAGGGCTCGACACCGTGCCAGGGATTCGCGTGCACCTCATCGCTGACGTGGTACGCGATTCGTCGGTGCCACAGGCCATGCATACGCTCGAAACAGTGGCAGAACTCAAAGAATACGGCGTCGTCGGCATCGGGCTCGGTGGATCAGAGCAGTCACATCCCCCCGAGAAATTCACATCCGTCTTTGCTCGCGCCCGGCAACTCGGTATGCGCACATCAATCCATGCGGGTGAGGCAGCAGGTGCACAGAGCATCTGGGGAGCCATCAATGCGCTACGTGCCGAGCGTATCGGCCATGCCACCCGCGCCATCGAGGATCGCACGTTGCTCGACTATTTCGTCAAAAGCCAGATCCCACTCGAATGCAACCCCATCTCCAATGTGCGCACCGGCGTCGTCGCACGTATAGCGGCGCATCCGGTGGGGGAATTCATCGCACGGGGCATGCACGTCACGATTAATACGGATGACCCCAAAATGTTCAACAATACGCTGGTCGACGAATATGCCGCCTTGATGCAGGATTTCGCCCTGCAGCCTGCCGATGTGTGTCGACTCATCGATAATGCGATTGATGCGGCGTTTTTGTCTGATGCTGAAAAAAAGGCGCTCCGCCTCACATTCCATGCAGACGCGGCGTGGGTCAATTGTTGATGTGAGGTTGACACAGTAATGGTACAAAGTTAATCAAACAATCACACAATCATACCAGTGCATTCACACATGCTTTCTACCATGAAACACGTAGCACAAAACTACAAATGGTACAGATTCCGCTATCAAAGGAGCATGTTGTGAGCAAGCACGACATTTTGGCCCGCCGTCGATTTCTCAAGTTGAGTGCAGCCCTCGGTGCTGGTGCAGTCATGACCGCCTGTGGTGTATCTGCCACGAGTGCCCCAACTGCAGAGCCCACCATGGCACCTGAAGCCACCGCCACCATGGCACCTGAAGCCACTGCCACCGTAGCCGCCGAAGCCACCGCCACCGTAGCCGCCGAAGCTACCGCAGAACCTGTCCTGCCACCAGCACCTGCCGCTGGTCCACTTTCCGCAGAAGCCGCTGGTGGGTTCGACAAGTTGGTCGAACTAGCCAAAGCCGAAGGCGAGTTAAACGTGATTGCGTTGCCACGTGATTGGCTCAACTATGGCGCAGTCATCGATTCATTTGTCGCCAAATACGGCATCAAGGTCAACGAGCTCAACCCGGATGCTGGTTCGGGTGATGAAATTGCCGCCATCAAAGCCAACGCCGGCAATATGGGTCCACAGGCACCAGACGTCATCGACGTTGGTTTTGCATTCGGCCCAGCCGCCAAAGACGAAAAACTCGTCCAGCCATACCAGGTCCAAACCTGGAAAGACATCCCGGATTCCCTGAAAGACGCCGAAGGATACTGGTACGGCGCCTACTATGGCGTGCTATCGTTCGCCGTCAACAAAGATATCGTAACCAACACCCCCAAGGGTTGGAGCGACTTGCTCAAGGAAGAATACAAGGGGCAATTTGCCCTCACCGGCGACCCACGCAGCTCCAACCAAGCCATTCAGTCGATCTATTCATCAGCTCTTTCCAATGGTGGTAGTCTCGACAACGCCATGCCAGGGCTGGAATTCTTTGCCAAACTCAAAGAATCAGGTGTGCTCGTCGAAACCATGGGGAACGCCGCATTGTTTACCCAGGGCGAGACGCCAATCATCCCAATGTGGTCGTACCTGACCTTGGGCATGCGTGACACGGCTGCCGGTAACCCCGAAGTCGAAGTTGTCATCCCCGAGCCCGTCTTTGGTGGCGTCTATGTACAGGGAATCAGCGCATACGCACCACACCCCCATGCGGCACGTTTGTGGCAAGAGCACCTCTTCTCTGACGAAGTACAGTTGATTTGGGCCAAGGCATATGGCGTACCCACGCGCTTTGCCAGCATGCTCGAAGCCAAGAAAGTCCCTGCTGACGTCCTCGAAAAGATTCCGTCAGCTGATTTGATGGCCAAGGCCATCTTCCCAACTCTCGACCAGTTGACTGCGTCCAAGAAGGTCATCACCGAGCAGTGGGATACCGTCGTCAAGATGGAAATCAAGAAGAAAGACTAATTCCCCCTCTCCCCAATGCCGGTCGTAGGTGGCTTCACCTGCGACCGGCACATCATATGGAGTAGCGTATGCCGCGTGTACCTCGATCATTTTGGTTGTCGTTGTCGCTTGTGCCCTTTGTCGGCTTTGCCGTGTTGTTCATGATTGCCCCAGCGGGAACGCTCCTCATTGACAGTCTGCGCGATAATCGCGGAGCGTGGACACTCGCCAACTTCACAGAACTCAACAACCCTTTAGTCATCGAAGCCTACGTCATGAGTATACGTATCAGTATGATCACTGCACTCATCGGTGCAGTCATCGGATTGCTGGTTGCGTATGCCATCACCATTGCAGGGTTACCGCAGTGGGTACGCAACACCTTGTTAACGTTTAGTGGTGTTGCATCCAACTACGCCGGCGTGCCGTTGGCGTTTGCATTTATTGCAACACTCGGGCGCACAGGCATTGTCACCGTGTTACTCAAATCGCTCGGATTCAACATTTATAGCCATGGATTCTCGTTGTATTCTTTTGTCGGGTTAGTTGTTGTCTACGTCTACTTCCAATTTCCATTGATGATTTTGATTATCACACCAGCACTCGATGGGCTCAAACGCGAATGGCGTGAAGCCAGCATGATGCTCGGAGCAACGCCATGGCACTATTGGCGTTATATCGCGTTGCCAATTCTGATGCCATCCATACTCGCCGCCACGGTATTGCTCTTCGGCAATGCATTTGGTGCATTTGCAACTGCATATGCGCTCACCGGCGGCACACTGACAATGGTCACCAATATGATTGCACAATCGATTAGTGGTGATGTGTTGCACAACGAAGGTGTTGCATATGCCATGGCCACTGGCATGATCGGGATAATGACGCTTGTCATTATTGGATATACCTTGTTACAACGACGCAGTGAACGCTGGTTGCGTTAGGAGTACCACTATGCCACGACGGTTTTTTGCATGGGTGTGGAGTATCCTCGGTTTTGCATATTTTTTTATTCCAATCTATGCCACACTCGAATTTTCACTCAAGGCCAAAAAGGGTGTCTACTCACTCCTCGCCTACGAACGTGTCTTTGCAGATTCGCGCTTTGGCACTAGTTTCGTCTTTTCGGCACAAATGGCCATACTCACCATCGTGTTGTGCATTGTGTTGCTCTTGCCGACACTCACGATTACCCATCTTTTTTTCAAGCGCTTTCGCGTCGTTCTCGAGCTGTTGGCACTTGTCCCATTTGTCGTACCGAGCATCATCCTCGTTTTTGGATTCATTCGCTTCTATAGTCGGCCACCGTTGAGTATCACCAATACCACGTTGGGGACGTATGGGTTGTTACTTGCTGGCTACATGGTATTGGCGATGCCGTACATGTACCGTGCCATCGATGCTGGCTTACGCGCCATTGACACCCGTACACTCGTAGAAGCCGCCCAAAGCCTCGGGGCAAGCTGGTTCACCACTATGATGCGTGTCATATTCCCCAATATTCGCATTGCAATCCTCAATGGCACGTTTATCACATTTGCCATTGTCATGGGCGAATTGATTCTCGCACAATTTCTCATAGGGGGTACCGTTGCATTTGCTCCATACTTGGCATTACTTGGCCGGGCACGTGCCTACGAGCCAGCCGCGTTAACTGTGATTAGTTTGGTACTTACTTGGCTCACCATTGGCACTATGCAATGGCTAGGCCGCGGACAGCGATTCAACATTACTGGACCACGATAGCAGAGGATGCAGTACATATGAGTTTTTTGACGCTTGAGCATGTCCAAAAAACGTTCGGCACTACAGTGGCTGTTGCTGATATGTCACTGACTGTGGCACAAGGGGAGTTTATTTCACTACTCGGGCCGAGTGGTTGCGGTAAAACGACGACCTTGCGCATGATTGCAGGATTCGAAACACCCAGTGCCGGTCACATTGTGCTCAATGGCGTAGATATCAGCTATACACCCACCAACAAACGCAACATCGGCATGGTATTCCAATCGTATGCGCTGTTTCCTAATATGACTGTCGCCGACAACATCGGATTTGGGTTGCGTGTGAGTGGTGTTGATCGCACCACAATTACCGCTCGTGTCACTGACATGTTGCAGCTGATTGACTTGGCTGGATACGGACATCGCTATCCTCATCAGCTCTCTGGTGGGCAACAACAGCGTGTGGCGTTAGCACGGGCACTGGCCAAACAACCACAGATTTTGCTCCTTGATGAGCCACTCTCCGCACTCGATGCCAAAATTCGCGATAGTTTACGCCAAGAAATCCGCACAATCCAGCGCCAACTCGGCATTACGACCATCTATGTCACCCACGACCAACAAGAAGCCATGGCACTGTCGGATCGCATCGTGGTCATGAGTCAAGGGCATGTGGCACAAATTGGTGCCCCTCACGACATTTACAATACGCCACGCACAGCATTTGTTGCATCGTTTGTGGGTACGCTCAATCAGTTAAACGCGACGGTCGTCGATGCCCAACACGTGCAATTCGGTGCGTTGCAGTGGCACAGTGCACACGTCATTACCGCACTGCCAGGGAGTCAAATAACCTGCGCCATTCGTCCCGAGCTTGTGCGAATTGGCAGTCAACATCGCAATCAATGTCACGGGAGAGTGCGCGATATCATTTTTCATGGCGCTACTATTCGCGTAGAAGTCACAGTGGAAGCACACACTCTGATTGTCGATATGTTCAACGATCGCACCACGCCTATCCCACAACGTGGCGAAGACATCGTCGTATCGTTCCCTGACAATGCGTTACTCGTCTTGGCTCACGATACTGATGTAGTCCCGCCCACCACAATCCAGCGCTGACACACACCAGCAATGAGACTAATAGCGGCCGCCACTACAAAGACTGCACCAATCCCCGCAGTTTGTAGGGCGGCAGCTAATACCCAAGTACCGGCACCAATCCCCAGGTCAAATGCCAAATAGAACGCCGCAGTCGCACGGCCACGCAGTGCCATGCTATCGACATGAATTGCAATCAGCGCTGGATGCCAAATCCCCCCACTACTCGCTGTCAGCACAGCTGCAACGCCCAGCCACCAGACGTTGGTCGCCATAGCAAAGCAGAGCATGCCTGCCGCCATCATAATCGCACTCGGCCACAACACGGCACGCCGATCAGGGCGGTCGAGCATGGTCCCAGTGAGCATCCGTGTGGCGATGATGGCGATGCCGTAGACGGTATAGACCCACCCGAGTGATGCTATACCGCGCCGATCAGCCAAGATGGGCAGATACGACAAATACGCCCCAAATCCGACGCCAAACAATAGCGTTGTCAGCATGGCTGGCCACAACTCGCGCGGGAATTGCAACAGCGCACGCCAGACAATCGCAGTTTGTGGAGCCTCACGTGTGGGCACAAGCGCCAAAATGATGCCGCCGCTGCCCAACGCCAACACACTACACAGGACGAATGCCCCGGCCAATGTCAATGTATCGAGATTATTGGTCACGAGTGCAGGCACCACCGAAATCGCCACATTGGCGGCAGCCCCAAAGCGCGCTAATGCGGCACCGCGTGCACTCGTCGGTACCAGGTCAGAAACCAATGCAGTCGACGCCGTTGTAAACGCGACATACCCGATGGCCTGCAACACACGACACACAAATAGCACTGCCACAGCCTGTGTACTCAACACACTGATACTCCCAATGGCCAATGCTAGTGTGCCTACAATGATGACCGGGCGCACCCCAAAGCGATCACAGCATGCACCCACAATGGGGCGCCCAAACAGCGATGCAATACCGAATGCCCCCATCACCAACCCAATTTGCCAATCGGGGATACCAATGGCCGTCATATACCGCGGAAGTGGCACAAGCAACGTATAAAATGCCGCGAAAAAGCTCACTGCAGCCACAAATGTGGCCCAGAATGCGCGATTGTGACTGACCGTCATCGTGCGCTTCTTTCGTTATGCATGTGACATCCATCCATCATCACCGCCACAGATACAGTATTATACATAGCATGAAATATGACACGATACGTAGGACAATATATATCGCACTCCTGTGGGCAAGCATGCTCACACAATGCGGCACATTCCCGCCTGCCCCACGCGCAACCACTCCATTGCCATCAATGACAGCGACAGCAACGCCGACGCCAATCGCAATTGTCCTGCCACGTACGGTGTATACAGTCAGCACTGATACAGCACAACTTGTGATGACCACAGACAATCAGCAACATACCATCATGCTGACCAATGGCATTCAGCAACTCGTAATTGCCCCGCAACACATCGCCGTACGCAACAACGACAACGATATCAGTATTTTTGACGTAGCCTCCAAACGCAAAGAAACACTGCCGATGGCATGCGATAGCATTGCCTGGCATTACGAGGCTGACACGCTCTGGTGTGTAGCATATGCACAGCTGTATCAGGTAAGTCCGACACAAGCAACACTCGTGGCATTCGCACCTGCTGGGTATCGTTTTGTGCAGGCCATGCATCGCCCCACATCCACTGAAATCTGGGCGATTCTCGCAGATGACGCCAATACCACCCAATTTTGTCAAATCACACCCACACTGTCGTGCCTCAATAATGCCACTGTCGCACAGTGGAACACAGATGGCACATTGGTCGCAGTGATAGACATGAATCGGATGAGTGTGCTGGATGCTACCGGAATTATTAACAGCGAAGTATCACTTGCAGATGTCACCTATGCCTGCTGGCTCGACACTGACACACTGTTTTTGCGTACTGATACCGAAACCTACACGTACCAGATACGCACTCATCTACTTACGAATACAACTGAGCAAATATCAGCAACACATTTGCTCGGTGCACAGTAATTCCCAGATTATCAAAATGAATGGATAGGATGTGGGAAAGTGGGAAACGGGTACTACTCACACAGCGATTTGATTAACTCGTATGCAACGGATACCGTTGGCAAATAAACTGAGAAATAAATCCACGTACCCTGTTGCTGTGTTTTAACAAGCTTGGCTTCACGCAGAATTTTGAGATGATGCGAAATCGTCGGCTGCGAGAGATCAAAGTGCTTCTCAATGTCATTAGCACAGAGCTGTTTGTCTTCGCGACGTGCCTCACTCAACAAACGCATCATCGACAACCGCACTGGGTGCGCAAGTGCTTTGATTAACTCTGACTGCTCAATAATTTCTTCACTCCGTGATGTGCGCGCATTCATGCTAACCTTACCACTTCTTTTGGACGACTTGACAGTGCTTCGCTTCATATCACTCCTACTACTCTCTTTTCCGGAGTAATCCCTGACGAGAAGATTATACTGAAATATATTGGTATATTTCGCCAAATTTATATAAATTATGCATAACATTTTTTACGGTTATTTAATTTTTGTTTGTAACATGACATATTTTGTCAATATTATCAATAAATACCACACTACCATGACACATAGTTCGGCATATCACGGTAATGCGGTATTGAAATTGTTAATCACGCCAGACGACGCCGGTCATACAGTGGATGCCACCACCACCTTTAAAGAGCTCAGATATGTCGACTTCGTGGCATTCAATATCGTGGGCTTCGAAGAGTTTGCGCAGCGCTGGATTCCCAGCAGGCATCACGACGACATTGGGGGCAACCGGCACCATATTAACCGAACGGGGGTAGTGCACCACTCCAGGGGCATCCATGGCGTTGATAATGGTGAATCCCATAGAGCGCAATAATTCATAGGCTTGATGTGGCACATTATTGGGCACCATCACCGCAGTCCGCGGCCCAACGATATTGACACCACCATCGATATGGCCACAGCCCCACGGCATATTGACAATGTGTGGCTCAAAACCCATACTTTTCAGTTCGTGGGCGACTTGCTGGGCACCACTCTGGTTGGTGCGCAATCCCGTTGCAACCATTACCACGCCATCACGCACGTAGACGACATCGGCACCTTCAAAGAC
>CAZIKU010000050.1:10731-18219 GCA_964539815.1 uncultured Klebsiella sp.
TGGACAATCGGGACACCGTTGTTGATGAGGGCTCGAGCAGCAGTCCATTCTTCACCGGCTCGGGCGGCAGATGCCATCCGCGCGATAATTGCACCACGTGGTGTCATGAAAAAATGATCGCGACAGAAGTAGATATTCGGCGTCGCCTGTTCACCGGGAGCGAGCTCGATGACTTCCACCCCAAAGCGACGATAGGTAGCGGTCAGCATGTCATGCTGCTCGCGTGCTTTCACCGGCTCGACGATATCATCCCAGAGTACTTTGGCAGCATTAGTGATGCCGTCGATTTCGCCACCGGGGCGATGCATGACCACCCGGCGCAAGCGCCCATATTCGGTGGTGACGCCGACACGCGCCGCTGCTTCATGCGGTCGAGCCAACCAGTCATCGCCACCATGGGCAGAAGTAAGTGAAGAATGCGTCATTAGATCCTCATTTGTACAGAATGACATCACATGTGACCATCTTACCACGTACGAATAAAATACCGGATGCACTGACCTATCTACTATAATAGGGGTGTATCACTGATTCATGAAAGGAGCAATGGATTTATGCACGACCGTATCGATGCAATTGCCGCCATTCGTGCGTTGCCATCTCAACTCCAGCAAGCCGTTGCAGGGTTGACACCCGCACAACTCGTGGCACGCCCACTCGCCAACGAATGGAGTATTGCACAAAATGTGCATCATCTGGCGGACTCACACATGACCGCATATATCCGTTGCAAGTTGATTGCAACCGAGGAGCGTCCACCACTCAAGGCATATGACCAAGATGCTTGGGCCGCCCTCGCGGATGGCTGCAATGCTGATATCGCACTGTCGCTTCAGTTGCTCATTGCGCTGCACGCACGCTGGGCTGATTTCTTTGCAGCTCTTTCTGACGCGGATTGGCAGCGCGTCGGCATCCACTCGGCGAGTGGTGAAGTATCGCTGCATCGACAATTAATGGGCTATGCAGCACATGGCCACGACCATTTGACGCAAATTGCCGCAGTCAAAACCGCACTCGGTTGCTAACACAGAAAGCAGGTACGCACATGGCAGATTATGGATTACGTGGACAACGCGCCCTAGTCACAGGTGGCGCATCAGGGATTGGGCGTGGCATTGTCGAGGCACTCGCCGCCCATGGGGTCAATGTCGTCCTCACCTATTTGTCGAGCGACGAAGGAGCTCGTGAGACGGTTGCCGCAGCCCAGGCACATGGCGTCAAGGCCAAAGCAATCAAGGCCGACTTGACCGATGAAGGTGCGGTAAACGCGGTGGTCAACGACACCGTGCAGTTCCTGGGTGGCATTGATATTTTGGTGACCAACGCTGGGGGTATTCTTGGTCGCAAATCAACACTCGATATTTCGCGCGCTACCTGGGATCAGGCATTTGCACTCAACGTGACCAGCACGTTTTTGTGTTGCAAAGCCGTCATCCCCCACATGACAGCCCAAGGGGGTGGGTCGATGGTCCTGATGAGTTCACAAGCCGCATTCGATGGCGGTGGCGTCGGATCCACGTACTACGCCGCCACCAAAGGTGCCATCCTGACATACACGCGTGGGCTGGCCAAAGAGCTCGCTCCCCAGCGCATCCGTGTCAACTGTGTGGCACCAGGACTCATTGATACGCGCTTCCATGACATCAATACTCCACCCGACATGCGGGCAGCCGTGCGTAGCCGCATCCCGCTTGGACGCGAAGGGACACCCACCGATGTCGCGGGTGCAGTCATCTACCTGACATCTGAATTGGGCGCGTATCTGACCGGCGAAACGATTATCATCAACGGCGGACAAAGCATGTATTAGCAGTCCACACAGCGCATGGGGTGACAGACATCCCATGCGCTGTGTGCCATATTACACAGGCTTTGTTGATCTAGTTTTTGTTTATTTAAATTTTGCTATTTTTATACATACTAAATGTTCTATAGTGATTAAATCTGGATTGTTTTGGGTAAATTTATGTATTTTCCTCTTTACATTACTAAATGATTGCGGTATGATTGTGCCTACCTATTCCCATGTGGCAATTTTGTTCGAGCAAAGTGAGGGTGTCTATGTACACTGCACGACTCTATCGCGTCGTAGTGTTGTTGGTCATTGGCGTATTGTGTGTCGGTGGATTATGGCGGGCAGCATCTGCACCAGCAGTATCTGCGGCGACACCGAAAGTGCGCAAACTGGGTCTCGACCAGACCGATACAATGGCACATGCGGCTGGTGGATCGTGGCACGATGCCAGCAATACGCCATATGTGGTGGATTTTGGGGCACCAGACCCCAATGCGCCCGTAGCCGGTATGGACCAGTGGCTGACGGCTCAAGGCCAAAAGGTTGAGCCACGTGGCAATGTCACCGGCACCAAAAAGTATCTCGTCTTGCGCGTCTACTTCAGTGGTGAATCAGCGGATTCCTACTATGCGAAGGATGCAGCAGATGAAGATAGCGATTCACCATGGAACGTGAATGACGACTTGATGCAACCGTTGCAGGATTTATACAAACTCACGTCATACAACAAGGTCACCATTGATTGGGACATCAGTAATTTGTATCAATTACCCAACAATCGCAACTACTACATTGATACATCCACAGGCAACAGCTCGGGGGCGTGTGTCGAAACGGGTGCTGATGGCAAATGTCGCTTGAGCCAATTTGGTGCCTTAATTGAACATTCCACTGAACTCGCCAAAAATGACTTTGATTACAACGATTATGCGGGAATTTTGGTGTTGATGTCAGATACAGGTTATGGTGATGCCTTTCACCGGGCTGCTGCTGGGGTATGTAATACCAAATATTATGGCTATGATCTGCCAGGCGTTGCGAGTAACCATAATTACGGCTGTATCATTGCGCTTGAAAATCACGCAGCGAGTGGTGATTCTTCCAATGAAAAAAATCGTGTTCGTCAAGAGCTCTATGGGCGCTTGGGGCACGAGTTTGGCCATGCCTTCCAACAGGCTGGGCCGGCCCATCCGAGCAACTACGACAATCCGTTCGAATTAATGGACAGCAACTATCCTGGTCATGTAGGAGCCTACGAAAAGCAGTCCAACGTGGCATTCCCGGGCTGGTTACCGCCATCACAGTATATTCAGGTCTCCAAAACTTCCAAGACGCAGAACGATTCAACGTGTCTGCGTGCCATTGAGTACGATCCGGCACTCAACCCTGTCCCGCAAGCGCTCAAAGTAAGCATTACGGGATCGCTCTACTACATGCTGAGTGTACGCGTCAAAAACGACGGCACGACGGGGAATGGAGACCACTTAAACGCACATTTCACGTCAGGTGGGAATCCATCGGGTATCCCCAGTGAGGGCATGCTGATTGAGCGGGTCAACGAAAGTGCCAGCGGCGAGGATGGTGACCCGATTGTGACCGTCAAGGGCAAAGGTGGTGACATTGACGACTTATGGCAAAAAGGTGATACGGCGGACTTTTTCTCGACGGATGGCGTCAAATTCTCCATTTTGCCCCAGGCAGTCAATAACCCCGACAAGATGACCATGTGTGTGCGCATCTCGTTCGATGCCACGAACTCGCTGCAACCCGACGTATCAATGCGCCCGTGGCGCGAATTGCCAGGTGAGACTTGGGAGACCACGGATATCTGGTTTGACAGCCCACTCAACGGCTATGGCACCTACCGTTACGGCTCTTGGAACGACATCAACAACGTACCAGCCCCACGCTACAACGGCGATATTCCTGCATCGGGGTCAGTGAATCGCGTCTATGCGCGTATTCGCAACGTGGGGAGCAAAGTGGCCACCAATATCACGGTGCGCTTTCAGGTCACCGATCCCGCAGGCATGGGCATCAACAATAGCACCAGCTGGATAGGCCTAGGGGATGGAGTCAATGCAGGAACCAGTGACGGGGTGATCAATTCAACCAGGTTTCCAGCCCTGGCATCACTAGCACCCGGAGCATATACCGATGTATACGTGGAATGGAAGCCAGAGTTCACGGATGCACCGACCACGGGGACGTTTGATTACCACACGTGTGTGCGTGTCAAAATTGACCCTGTGGCAGGTGAAACAGTCACCGGGAATCAGGACGGCAACGACGAGCAGGAGAATATTTTCACCTTTGAAGCAACGCCTGCTATATCGCCGGTCTACCAGCACCAGTTTACGGTGGTCAATGAGGGCACAACACCAATCACGTATTACCTGAAGTTGGATGGCACACTGCCACCCAACTGGGATATCAGCATCAATAATGGTAATCCGATTGTGTCAATTCCAGGATCCGTTACAACTGAACCGGTAAGCGTTACCGTCCCCGTGGTAATTACCCCCACAGGATCAGCAGTCGTCGGCAGCATATTCGAAGCCAAAATCGCGGCTGAGAAGCGATTCGATTTGACCGATGATTTGGCGTTGGCAGCAAATCCAAATGACCCCAATGCTAAGCATGATGGCATGCTCGATGTGGGTGGTGTGTCATTTGCCGTCAATGTGCTGGCCCCCACCGAGATTCGTTGTGATGCGTATGCACGTGGCAGTTATGTCGAAGTAGTGGGTAGCCTCGACGGATTTGAAGGCATCCATCAAGCAGGGACGCCACTGCGGGCATATGCACAAGCATATGATGATGGTGGCAACGCTATTTCGCTTGACGATCGCGCCAGTGCCAATATCGGTGCTAATGGCGTATTCCGGATGCGCTTTAGTGCGCGTGGCGAGCAATCGCCGACGGTTGGTGGCTCGATTATGCCCAAGAGTGTACGCTGTGTCTTCCCGGGCACGCATTTGTTGGCGAGTAGTTCAACCAGCCTAGTAAATCTGCAGAATGCGGTGCCACCGACCCCCACGATGGTGCCCTGGTGGGGAAGTGAATTCCATTCCACGTTGAATCTCAACCAATTCCTCACACCACCGAGCACATTCTCAGACACGGTCAACAGTGGGCCGGGCACACTCTATGAATGTCCAGCAGGGCGCTGTCCAATATTGGTGGGAGGGCGTCGTGGCCGTGGCGCAGGATTCCTCGATACCGATGGCGAAATTCTCAGGAGCAAGACGAACATCGCACTCGGATCGAGTTTCTCGGTGAGTCTGTGGGCCAAGCGTGATAACAACAACATTGCTGAAACATTGCTATCGCATGGTGACATGGTTGCCACAGGCAAGCTGTTCAACATGGGATTCACGGACGATGGGCGCTTTGCGTGTAGTACGTACAACGACGATGTATTCTCGCCAGAGCAGTACAACGACACCGGGTGGCACCACTACGTGTGTGTGGTCGATGGGCCATCACGCACACTGTTTGTGGACAACGTCGAAGTTGCAAACAGCATCTCGGTGCAAGGTCCATACGCCATTACGAACAAAATTGGCATCGCTCGCCGTGTCGACATGCCCAACTCGTTCGGTGGCGTGATTGACGAAATAAAGATCTACACATGGCCGATTACGGCGTCGGTGGTCAACGCACTATTCAACAACAGTGCACAGGTCACGACACCCGATTATGCGCTGTTGTTTGACGATATCAACATTGTTGAGAGCGAAGGCATGACCGGCGGGATTGTGGCATCGTGTGGTGGCAATATCTGTCCGGTGGTCTACTACCCCGACCGGAGTGTGGTGCCACGTCCACTCGAGCGGGTAGCAGCACAGCAACTCGAGCCACGGCGTTGGATTACCTGGTCATCGTCAAATCCGGTTGCAGCAGGCAACAACGGGTCGTTGATGTTCTGGGCACATCTCGATGATACATCGAGTGTAATGTTGCCCGTGGTGATGCATAGTGTGGGGAATCGCCCACAGGTCTACTGGCGCGGGAGCACCCACGAACTCACGTTTGGGTCGCTCACATATGACTGGACTGACTATTACACGGACGGATGGCACATGTTCACCTTTGTGATGAACAATGGCTTACTCCAAATGTACATCGACGGCGACAAAGTCGCCGAAGCACCGGCACTGGCAGGCTTGTTACCATTCCGCGTCGGAGTAGGGTCAAGTTTGCGTGTTGGTGGGCTTGATGGTGGAGAATTGGCAGCCGTGGAATTGGCCAACTGGGCCTTCCCCAGTACGTATATCGCCGCACGCTATACGGGCAACACGGCAGCTGGCAATATCACGCCGTCGCGCACGCTGACGATTACACCAACACCATCCAACACGACCCAACCGGTACGCACAATTCCGATTATCAATCTCAATAAGACGGCGGTGGCACTCGCTGCGACCCAAAATGCGGCCAAAACAGCAGCCGCAGCACCCTTTGCAACGGCGACCAAGAAGGCTCAGTTGCTGCTGCCCACATTTGCAGTCATCCAGACCCAATGGGCAGGAATTGACCGCACCGAGACGGCGTACGCAGTACGTTCACCCATCCCGACACGCCGACCGGCATTGACCCTCATCCCCACGGGCTTGCCGACGCTGACGTACTTTATCTTCCCGACACGGAATGTGCTGTTTACGAGTACTCGTACGGCGACAGCCAGCATGACTGCCACGGCAATCCCGACATTTACGGCGTCGGCGACGGCGTCGGTCACGCAGACAGCGTCACCGATTCCGCCGACGCGCACACGGTTCAACACGCCGACATTCCAGGCAACGATGACGCCATCACAAACGATGTCGATGACGCCATCCAAGACATCGCTGACGGCGCCATCGGCCACAAGATCACCGAATCCGCAATTCACGATGACACCGTCACGCACGGCAACTTCCACTGTCACGGCATCGCCTACAGCCACACCGGGACGGTTCGGACGTGACATGAAGCCAATCACACAACTCCCTGCCGGGATGTTGTACCGCGCCTTGCAGCACATCTACGATTCCCGAGGGATAGTGGCACCCGATTGGGATACAGCGTTTGTCGGTGATATTGCGGTTCCTTTCTATCGGCCAGATGTGTGTGGTGGCGAGATTCCGGCATACTACGAGATCTCGGTCTTTAAGGATGCCGCACGTACGGTACCGGCCGGCTTCGTGATGATGACGTCTCCGTGTGTCAATGATGTGCCACACGACGTCCCCATCGCACACTGGGACAGCAAGGGACGTGCGATAAGTAGTCAGGTGCTGTCCATCCAATTCAATCCACCACCTGGAGTAGTCGCACCACGCAAGTCAGATCGTATTTCCACGGATGGCTTGAGTGAATACAAGCTGTGGAAACTCGACACACTCAGCTACGTGGCCGAGCAAAATGGTATTATCAAAGGCAAACTCGGACAAATCCCAGCGCTCATCAATGGCTTGACGTCGTATGAATTCACGCAATACAGCAACACGCTGACAGACGTGAAGTGGGCACCTGCCAATCAATCGACGGGCGATGACACCTTCAAATCGGATCGCATGCCGACACCGATTGTGTCAGGTATCTCTCCAGACACTGCACGCACGTTATGGAACTACACGGATTTCGATATCACGAACAACTTTCCCGGTTATCTGCGGCAATACCCGATATCATTTGGATCGCTTATT
>CAZIKU010000051.1:0-18110 GCA_964539815.1 uncultured Klebsiella sp.
GCGTGCAGGTCTGTAGGACGCGTAAATCCGCCCAGAAGGTGTAGGTGATGAGTTGCTGAATGACGTGTTGCATGGTGTGTCCGATAGTCAAATGATGACTTGAAATTTAATCGTATTTCGCACTACAATAGTATATAAGCATATATTACTATACACAAATTGGAGAATAGCCATGAAGCATACCATGTTGATGGTGTTGTGTGTTGTAAGCATTCTGATGGCGGGATGTACACCCGAGTCGTTGATGAACCAACTTGACATGAATCAAGCTGATGCTATTGTTTGGCAGTACAACGGGTCTGATGGATACGAAGCAACTCCGCCAGGGGTGACGGTGCCAGACTGTGGCGACCTCACGTTGCAACTCCCGTTTCGCGATGTGTCAACGGTGGTGGGGCGCCTCGAGCCGGGGCAATTTCGCAGTGGCAATTACAAGCCGCATAGCGGGTTCCGCCTGAACATGAATGATATCGAGATTATATCCGCCATCAGTGGTACCATCGTGTCGATTTCTGCATACCGCGAAGGCAGCACGGGTGAAATGGGTGTCGGTGAAGTGCAGTACTTGGTCGACATCCAGCATCCATGTGGTATCCAGGTGCGCTATGACCACTTGCGTGTGCTGAGTGCCCCGCTCCAAAAAGTGTTTGCAGATAACGGCGTCACGGTGCAGAATGATTCGCGCACCACGTTCGTGCAACCGCCGGTTCCCATCCAAGTTGGTGATCTTATTGCGACGAGCGTGGGGTTTGTCGAAGAGGGAAGTAATGCGTTTTTCGACTTTGGTGTCTATGATTTCCGTACACGTCAGCCAAGCAAGCGCAGTTTCGAAGAATATATGAATCTACTCCCCGGTGGCTTGTGGCTGGGGGTCTATGGGACGTGTGTGTACGACCGCTTTAGTGCGACAGATGCTGCTGCGCTACGGGCAATTCCGTTGGGTGGAACAGAGCGTGGAAGTGATTATTGCACAGAGAGTGCGCTGAATGGTGGCACAAGTGGTGCGGATACACCAGCACCAACGCCGAGTGCAGATACGCCAGCATCGCCGCCGCCGAATACTCAGACGGATAATACACCAGCATCGGCTGTGGTTGTCTGGCAGAACAGTGGATCCGATGGATTCATGCCGACTCCTCCTGGGATGGCGGTACCAGATTGTGGTGACCTAGTCTTACAACTCCCGTTGCGCGATTTGTCAACAGTGGAGGGGCGCCTCGATCCGGGGCAATTTCGTGGCGGCAACTACAAACCGCATGGTGGGTTCCGCATGAAAATGAATGACGTTGACATCTTGTCGCCGATGAGTGGATATATTGTGAACGTGGCAGCGTATCGTGAAGGTGCATCGGATGGTGCGAGTGACACGGGTGTGCGCGAGGTGCAGTATATGATCGACATCCAGCATCCCTGTGGCATCCAGGTGCGCTTCGACCACTTGCGTGTGCTGAGTGCCCCGCTCCAAAAAGTGTTTGACGACAAGGGTGTGGTCGTGCGTGATGATTCGTTTACGACGATGCTTCAACCCCCAGTCCCCATTCAAGTCGGTGATGTGGTCGCAACGAGCATTGGTCACATCGTGACATCAATAAATCCCGCTTTTGACATGGGTGTCTACGACTTTCGTGCCCGGCAACCGAGTACACGTCGTTTTGAAGAGTACATGAATCTGCTCCCCGGTGGCTTGTGGCTGGGAGTGTATGGGACGTGCTTTTATGACCGCTTTAGTCCCGAAAACGCCGCCGCCGTACGCGCCCTTCCCTTGGGGGGCATCGAAAGCGGCAGCGATTATTGTAGTAAATAGTCAGTATTAGCGATTGCGTTGCAACACCTGTTTGGTGTAGTTACACGCATTACAAATCATGATGCGGTAGCCGGCCGCCGTGGTATGACGCATGTCACGACCGCAGCGCGGACAGACCTGTAAGTCGTAGACGGAACCAGACTGTACCACGGGGCGCCCACCCAGCTGTGATTGCACCACGTTGCCGGGGTTGGTGCGTTGCTGGATGTTTGGCCGGGCATCCCCGCTGGGCGTGATGTGGAGCGTTTGGATGATGCGTTCGACTAGGATGCGGTAATCTTCGGCACCACGACTTTCGGGATCATATTCAAAAATCGACTTGCCGTGCATCGGCGATTCCGACAAGCGTACGTTGGTGCGGATGGGCTGCGTCACTTTGGTGCCGTAGCTCTGTTGTAGCCCTTCGAGCAGGTCGAGGGCTTGGCGCGAGCGCGGGTCGTACATGGTGGGCACAATCAGGCGGATGGCCTCAGTTGTCCCCTTCATCTGCTCGATTTGTTTGTGCAGGAGCTCGATGCCACGAATCGAAAACGGCTCTACCGACGTCGGCGCAATAATATCGTCGGCGGCTACTAATGCGTTGGCATTGATAGGGTTGAGCGAGCCACTCGAGTCAATCAGCACCATGTCGTAGTAATCAGCAACGGGCGCAATGGCACGTTCCAACGTGCGCCCCCAATCCGTCCCGCGCGAGATGGTGGTTTGGGCGGTCAGCAACGTGGTATCACCGACAATCAGGTCGAGGTTGTGGCGGGCGTGGACGATACAGCGTGCTGGATCGAACCCTTCAATCATCATTTCATAGAGCGTATGCTGTGCAGTCACACCGAGTGACGACGAAAGATTGCCTTGGGGGTCGGTGTCAATGAGTAATACCTTGACTCCACGTAATGCTAAACCAGCCCCAATATTGATGACCGTGGTGGTCTTCCCGATGCCACCTTTAAGGTTCGCAACAGTGACGATTCGACTCATGCCACACCTGCCTGTAAATGGACCACTACTACTATACCACACTGTGTAGTGAATGCGACCAGCATGGTACAATAGAGCTGTTCGTTGTGCGCTAGTGTAAATAGGAGTGCCTATGCCGTGGATTAAAGTATTCACCATCGACGAGGCGACTGGATTCCTCAAAGAGCAGTACGATGCAGCCATCAAACGCGCCGGTCGGATTTGGAACATTGTCGCCATCATGAGTCAAAATCCACGCATCATGAAGGCGTCCATGGACTTTTATGGCGTCATGATGCATGGCCCATCACCCCTCAGTCGCAGTCAACGCGAAATGTTGGCGACCGTCACGTCGTCGGTCAACCACTGCCTCTACTGAAGGCGTTCGCATGCTCATGACCTCCGTGCTGAGGTCGAACGTGACTTTGGAATTAGCGACGAAAAGGCCGCTGACCTGATTGTGCATCACATCTGTAGCGACTGGCGCAAAGCCGCCCTCGCTCCACAGGATGTAGCGCTTTGTACCTACGCCGAAAAACTCACCAAAACACCACAACAGATGAGCCCTGCCGATCTGGACGTGTTGCGTGGCCACGGCTTCGATGATCGTGCCATCCACGATGCCACCCAGGTGATTAGTTATTTCAACTACATCAACCGCATCGCCGATGCCCTCGGTGTCGAACCCGAAACGTTCGTGCATCCGTGGGAGCAACGCACCAAGTAGTCACAAGTCATTCCCCCCCGCTCCGCAGGAGCGGGGGGGAATCACGTGCCACAGTGCGGAAACATGCCCGTCAACTGTATGGTGCTACACACTATCTCCCCAGTGCACCTTTTCCCAAAAAACAAAAACAGCGTATGCTATAGAGAGATGAAAAAACGGACAGGATGAGCCATGCCCACGAGATATTTTGACCACGCGGCCACCACCCCCCTCGCCCCCGAGGTACTTGCGGCCATGATGCCCTATTTGACTGACTGGTACGGCAATGCGTCCAGCCCCCACGCCATGGGGCAGGCCAGCCAAAGTGCCCTGGACCGGGCCCGCGACGATGTGGCCGCCGTGTTGGGGTGTGGTGTGGGTGAAGTCGTCTTTACCGGTGGTGGCTCCGAAGGCGATAACCTGGCCGTCAAAGGGGTCGCCTTTGCCTACCAACAGGCGCATGGGAGTGCACACGTGATTGTCAGTGCCATCGAGCATCATGCCATTCTGCATGCCGCCGAGGCGCTGACACGCCACGGGATAGCGGTGACGGTGCTGCCGGTGGACGCCGATGGCATGGTGCAGGTGGATGCAGTTGCGGCCGCCATCCGTCCCGACACGGCGCTAGTCTCGGTGATGTACGCCAACAACGAAATCGGCACCATTCAGCCCATTGCGGACATTGCTGCCCTGTGCCGGGCCCGTGGTGTGGTGTGTCACACCGACGCCGTCCAGGCCGCTGGACTTCTCGATATCAACGTGCAGCACTTGGGTGTGGATATGCTGACTATGACGGCACACAAGTGCTACGGCCCCAAAGGCGTGGGCGCCCTCTACGTCAAACGTGGCACGGCGCTGTGGCCACAAATCCATGGGGGGGCCCACGAGCGTCATCGCCGGGCCGGCACCGAAAACGTGGCTGGGATAGTCGGTTTGGCCACGGCACTCACCCTGGCCGATGCCAAACGTGATGCCGAAGTGGCCCGGCTGACTCCACTGCGTGATCTGTTGTTGCGTCAGATTGGCGCGTTGCCCGGGGTGCGTGTGACGGGGCATATCAGCCAGCGGCTGGCCAACAATGCCAGTTTTGTGGTGGATGGCGTGGATGGTGACAGTCTGTTGATTCTGCTCGATCAGCGCGGTATTTGTGCGTCGAGTGGATCGGCCTGCACCAGCGGCTCGCTGGAGCCGTCGCATGTGCTGACGGCCATCGGTGCCATCGGCACCGACGTGCAGGCCGCCTTGCGCCTCACGCTGGGGCGAAGCACCCAAGCCGAGGATGTGGCGTGGGTCGCCACGCAGGTGGCCGCAGTCCTGCAGCTGTTGCGCCAGGCGTAAGATGATTCTGCCCAGACAGTGTGTATGTAGCGGAATTTTTAATACATTTGGCACTGCAGTCGGAAGTATGTTCATAGTAGGGGCGTCATTGTATGGCGCCCCGAAGGTCATTGTATGTCGCCCCGAACCGTGATATATGTCGCACGCAGAGAGCGCAGAGACGCAGGGGTGGTCGTGGAGAGGCACATGGTGCATCCAATTGACGGGGGCTCGTAGGGGCGAATGATATTCGCCCGTGTAAATGATCCGAAATTGCTCGTAGGGGCGAATGATATTCGCCCGTGCAATGACACACACGCACGCAGAGGGCGCAGAGACGCAGCGGTGATTGATGGCACGCACACGGTGTATCCTATTGACGGATAATCTCAGCGCCTCAGCGTGCTCTGCGTGAGCAACGCACATACCAGCGCACGCAGAGTGTGCAGAGACGCAGCGGTGATGGTGGAGAGGCACATGGTGCATCCAATTGACGGGGGCTCGTAGGGGCGAATGATATTCGCCCGTGTAAATGATCCGAAATTGCTCGTAGGGGCGAATGATATTCGTCCGTGCAATGACACACACGCACGCAGAGGGCGCAGAGCGTATACTTGGCGTAGGTATAGTAAAGGAGCAGATAATGCGTAATTTGTTGGCAACGTGGTTGCGCAGTTTTTTGGGGGCAATCGGATACATCCCTGCCGTCAACAAAAAAATCGATGAAATCGCTGATTCTGCCGTGGACAAACTCGAGGAAGCCATTCCGGCGGTGAAACAAATCGATGACATGTTGGGCGAGACGTCGCAACGCAGTAGTAGTCCGGCGACGGCGTCGGGCAATGGCATGGGTGACGCGGCCTTCGAAAAGCAAGTGCTCCAGTCAGAGTTGCCCGTGTTGGTTGACTTCTGGGCGCCGTGGTGTGGCCCGTGCAAAGCGGTATCGCCGATTATTGACGAGTTGGCCACGCTCTACGCCGGCAAGCTGAATGTGGTCAAAGTCAACATCGACGATGATGCTGCCTTGTCGGATACCTACGACGTGCAGTCCATTCCTACGATTGTGTTTTTCAAAAACGGTGAAGAAGTATCACGGAGCAGTGGCGTCAAAACCAAATTGCAATTCCAGCGCGATATCGAAGCCGCCATCGCCTAGGTGTTGCTCAAATCATCACGATTTGCCCGGCTGTTTGTTCGATTAGGATAGCGCGAATTGCCGCGACATCGGCGACGCGTAGGGTGACGGTCATGGTGACATCACCAGCGAATTGTTCGTCGTCAATCTGATGGTCGTAGAGCGCCAGCGTGCGTTTGACACCCTCGTACTGGGCATAGCTCATGGCGAGGACGCACTGCTGGCGTGCGATTTTTTCGACCCGTGGTGCAATTGCTACTACTGCCCGCACTGCGTCGCCATAGGCGTGCACCAATCCCCCCGTCCCCAGCAATGTGCCTCCAAAGTAACGTGTGACCACGACGACCACGTCACCGAGTCCGCTGCCATTGAGCACGGCGAGTGCGGGGCGCCCTGCCGTGCCTGATGGTTCACCATCATCACTCATACCGAGTGTGGTCGTGGCACCGTGACCGATGACATAGGCGTAGACATGATGGGTGGCATCCGGCATTTCGGCGCGAATGGATGCAATATATGCCCGCGCCTCGCCGACGCTGGTAGCGGGGGCGAGGTTGGCGATAAAGCGTGAATTGCTGGCACGAATTTCGTCGCGCACGGCGTGCGCAGGCACCATATTGGCCATGATGTCACAACTTGCGGATGATTTCGCCGGCGACGGGCAGGGTAAAGCTGAAGGTGCTGCCCGTGTTGACGACGCTGGTGGCCCAGACGCGTCCGCCTTGCAGCTCGACCAAGCCTTTGACAATCGACAAGCCGAGGCCCGTGCCACCTATGCTCTTGGTGTTGGAGTTATCGACGCGCATAAAGCGGTCCCAGATGCGTTGTAGGTGATCGGGGGCGATGCCGATGCCGGTGTCGGTGACGCTGACACATACAAAGCGCCCGCTGGGGTGTTGGTCGGGCAGATCCGTCAACTCGCGCACACGCATGGTGATTTCGCCACCATCGGGGGAGTACTTGGCAGCGTTGGTCAGCAGATTGGTGATAATCTGGCGCACGCGTTCTTTGTCGGCGTGCACGGGTGGTGTATCGCTGGCAATATCGACGGTGATGGTGTGTTTGTCAAAGACAGGCTGGCGTTGGAGTTGGCGTGCCAAATCGTTGCACAACTCTTGTAGGGGTACCGTCCAGCGGTTGATGCGTACCGTGTTGGATTCGATGCGGGCGAAATCGAGGATGTCGTTGACCAGACTATCGAGATTTTCGGCTTCGCGACGCAATATTTTCAAGAAGTTGCGTTGGTCGTCCGATGAAAAATCGCGTGTCAACAGCAGGTCAGAATAGCCCATGATCGACGTGAGCGGGGTGCGCAATTCGTGCGATACCATCGACGTGAATTCGGTTTTGAGACGGTCGGCTTCCTTTTCACGGGTTTGGTCGTAGATGACCCACAGCCGACCAGTGATTTGCTCGCTACTGTCGCGGGTCGGCACCGACAATATACTCAGCTCTTGGTGTGGATTGCGCAGTTTGAGTTGCAACGAAAATTCTTGATCGGGGGTGGCCTGGCCTTTGGTACAGAAATCGCTGAAGGCCGCCGAGTCGAGGAAGCGGGGCAGAATCAGGCTCAGAATGTCGAACGGTACGCGGAAATTCGCACCGACCTGGGCCTGCTGCAAGCCCCAAATCTGCAAAAACGACGGATTATGGCGCAACACTTGGCCGTGCCGGTCGATGAGGACGAGCCCTGACGGGATGCTGTGGAATACTTGGCTGAGTTGCGTGCTCCGCTCCAGCATTTCCTGGTAGCGCAAGGCGCGTCGCAGGGGCTGTACCGCGGCTTCTGCGACGCCCAGCGCCATGGCGGACTCGTTGTCGCCAAAGGCATTGGAGCGTGTGCTATCGAGGATGAGCACGGCTTCGGCGCGACCGTCCACCGTAATGGGAATGGCCAGTTTGGCGCGAATTTCTGGCTTGGTTTCATAGAAGTAGTCGACGTCTTGGGTGACTTCGCGCATCAAAATCGAGCGCGCGCTGCGCGCCACTTTGCCGGCAATGCCACTTTCCCAACTCCAGCGGTGGCGTTTGTGTTCGCCGCTGATGTCGGGCAACAGCGTCACCGTATAGCCGTGGGTGGCGACCAACTCCAACTCTTGGCGGTCGTGGTCGACATAGACGATGCTGCCGGCTTCGGCCCCCGTGTATTCGATGCCGCGTGACAAAATCAGCGGCAATAGGCTGTGTAACGGCAAGGGGGGGTCGAAGTCTTGGCGCAAGCGCGACAAGAGTTGGGCCAGGTCGAGATGCTTGCTAAAGGTGACAATCGCCTGTTCGTCGGGGGGATTGGTGTCACTTTGCAAGGCCGTGATGGCATGGTCTATTTCGGCTGCAAGTAACGGGAGGAGTGCATGAATGGTGGCCAAATCACCAGCAGCAAGTCCATTGGCCGCATCACCGCGGAATTCCAGTACCCCCAGCACATTCTCTTGCCAGCGGATGGGAATCCCTGTGACGACCATCGTCTCGGCGACCACATCACCGGACGGTTGAGCCACGCTGATGGTGGTGGTGTAGGTGGTCGGGTCGTTTTGGGTGCGTGTGCGTGCCAATTCATCTTCGTCCCACGGTGCACTCCATGAGGCACTAGTGAGTACGTAGATGGGATGTTCACCATCGCTCGGCGACCGCCAATAGGTGAGGCGCGCATCGTGATAACTGACCACCGCCCGTAATAGCCCGAGTACTTGTTCGGCACGTACGGGGAACGGTTGTGTGGTGCTCAGCGCTTTGGTACACGCCGATATCACTTGGAGATGGGGTGGTGTGAGTGGAATCGTCGACATGCGCTATGCTCGATCATGCTATGCATTGTGTGAATATTCTCCCTCTCATTGTAGAGGTGGCAGTCTAGAATTGTCAACGCACCGTTGAAAGAGCTTGGGTCATGAAAAAGGTGTGAAGTTGAGTGGTTTTACCTGATTAGAATCAATGATTTATCATTCGCAGTACTGCGGTGTTTCAACGATAAAATTCAATAAAATGCGTGATATCCTAAAATTCGTGAAATCTGTTACAATGATGCAAATTATATGAATGTGCTGTATGAGGGGGAGATGACGATTATGGTGAAGCGACTGTTCGGGGTAGTTTTGCTGACCCTATTGGTGGCCTGTGGTGCTGCCGCACCTGCGGCTCCAGCTGCCACCGAGGTGCCTGCGGCACCGGTGAGCAAAACGGTGCGTGTCGGCTATGTACCGGTGCTCATTTATGCACCGTTGTACGTGGGTATTGAGCGTGGCTACTTTGCTGCTGAGGGTATCACCATCGAGTCAACGCCCATCCAGGGTGGGAGCGATGCCGTAGTTCAGTTGGCTGCGGGCAACTTTGATGCCGCGTTGGGTGGTGCGGGTGCCGGGTTGTTTAATGCGGCAGCTCGAGGGGTCAAGTTCTCGATTGTGGCTCCCATGCACAGCGAAAAACCGCCGGTGAGTAGCCCGCTGGTGATTAGTGCCAAGCGCACCGGCGAAATCACCAAAGTTGCTGATTTGAAGGGCAAGAAAGTGGCCATCAATGCCACCGGTGCTGCCACCGAGTATTGGTTGAGTGAGGCGCTCAAAAAGGGTGGCTTGACCATTGATGATGTCGAAGTAGTGACGGTACCCTTCAAGGATGTGCCCGCTTCGCTCGATAGCAACGCCATCGACGCTGCCATCTTGGGTGAGCCGTTGGCGACGATTAATATCGACAAGGGGTTGGTGAGCATTTTGTCCAATGACTTCATCGATGGTTTTGATGCAACCTATCTCTATATGAGCGAGGCCATGTTGGCCGATCAAGCCACCGCACAGGGATTTATGCGTGCATACCTCAAGGCGTGTGCTGACATGCAGGGTGACTACATGACGCCCGAGATTGCTGCGATTGTCGAGAAGTACACCAAAGTCCCAGCCGCAGTAGTCGAAAAAGCCGCCTTGCCCCAGTACAACGCCACGGGGACGATTCCCGTCGCCGACCTGGCCACCTTGCAGAGCTACTTCCGCTCGCGCAAATTGCTGGAGTACGATGCGGATATCGACATCGCCACAATCGTGAACGCTGATTTGGCTGCGAGTGTCGCCGGAAAGTAGTATGGCATGATGCACACGGGTGTATCAGTTGAATTTACGCATGTGGGGGTCACCTACGCCAATGGCGTGGTGGCCCTCGCTGACCTTTCGTTGGCGATTGCGCCCAATCAGGCCGTCTGTGTGGTGGGGCCGAGTGGGTGTGGCAAGACCACATTACTGCGCCTACTCGCTGGACTCGAACGCCCCAGCCAGGGGCAGGTCAATATGGCGCAGCCCATGCGCATGGCCATGGTCTTTCAGCAGGGATTGCTCTTTCCCTGGCTGAGCGTGGCTGACAACATCAGCTATGGGTTGATGACGCAGGGGGCCACGCCGTCGCAGTGCCGGGCCGCCGCCCGCGAGTGGTGCGAGCGCATGGGACTGCAGCGCTTCATTGATGCGTATCCACACCAACTGTCGGGAGGCATGCAACAACGTGTCGGGTTGGCACGGGCGTTGGCCGTTAATCCTGACCTCTTGTTGCTCGACGAGCCCTTTGCCGCGCTCGATGCCCAGACCCGCCTGTTGATGCAGGAATTGCTCGCCGAATTGCGCCAGCAGGGCATATGTCGTAGCCTGCTTTTTGTGACCCATGCCATCGACGAGGCCTTACTCGTGGGCGAGCGCGTGGTCGTACTATCGGCACGCCCTGGTCGAATTATCGCTGACATGACTCCCGCGTTTGATCGCAGTGCCAGCCTTGATACGATTCGTACCCAGCCCGCATTTACGCATGCCTTCCAAGAAATCTGGCAACTAATCCGGACTGAAGTTGTCACGCAAATGCACGAGGGGGTGTTGTGATGGCCCCACCAAGTCGTTGGTTGTCGTGGCTGTCCCCGTTGCTGCTAGTCATCATCTGGGAGGGTGCAGTCCAACTCGGCCTACTCAACCGGATTTTTATTCCGCCGCCGAGTGAGGTGGTGGTGGCCCTCTATCGCGCCATTCGTGATGGTAGCATTCAGCACGACGTGGTGGTGAGTAGTCAGCGTATTGCGCTGGGATTTTTGGTGGGGGCCATTCCTGCGACTATCATCGGTGTCTGGAGTGGCTTGAATCGTACTGTCTTGTTGCTAGTGCGACCGCTGGCCGTCATGCTCTATCCCATCCCCAAAATCGCCTTATTGCCGCTGGTGATTGTGGTGCTGGGGATAGGTGAAGTCAGCAAAGTGGCCACGGTGGCAGTGAGCGTCTTTTTGATGGTCGTCATCCATACCATCGGAGGCGTCTTGCAAATCGATCAGCGCTATTTTGAGGCTGCCAAAGTCTTTGGCGCCAATCAACGGACGGTGTTTACCACGGTGGCATGGCCGGCGAGTCTCCCTGCCATTGTCGAAGGCTGGAAGTTGGCCATGGGCTTTGCCTTGACGCTGATTGTTGGTGTGGAATTTGTCGGTGCCAGCGATGGCATCGGTTATCGGATTTGGCAGTCGTACGAGCTTTATGCCATCGCTGATATGATGGCGGCTGTATGTGTGATTGCGGTGATGGGGTGGCTCATAACCATGGTGCTCGACGAAGTCGAGCGTGTGGTGGTGCCATGGCGATATGCAGCAAAGGAGAGACGAATGACATCAATTCGCACGTGGTGGGGCGCTATCCGCCCCTGGAGTTATACGGCAGCGATTGTCCCTGTATTGCTCGGTGCAGCCGTCGCCGCCCACGAAGTATCGCTGCAGTGGGGCTACCTAGTCTTGGCACTGATTGGCTCGATTGCCATCCAGGGTGGCACCAATTTGATGAACGACTACTACGACTATCGCAAGGGCACCGATACACCTGCCGTCAAAGGCACAGGTGGTGCGTTGCTGCGCGGTGATCTCACGCCCACACAGATTTTTTGGGCGGGCATCATTGCCTTTGCAATTGGGGCGGCGATTGGTCTCTACTTCGTCTCAGAACGTGGTGCCTTCATCTTTTGGTTGGGACTGTGTAGTGTGGCGGTCGGCTACTTTTATACGGCGGGACCCTTTGCCTTGGCCTATGTCGGTCTGGGCGAAATTGCTGTATTCATCTTTATGGGGCCAGTCATGGTACTCGGCTCGTACTTCCTCCAACAACCGGTGATTTCGTGGTCAGCGGTCTGGGTGTCATTACCGGTGGCATTTGTGGTGGCAGCGATTTTGCACGCCAACAACCTACGCGACATCGATACTGATCGTGTGAATAACAAACGTACCCTGGCGACCGTCTTTGGGCGCGATGGTGCGCGCATCGAGTATTACATCTTGGTGGGGGGCACATTTGTCAGTCAATGGGTGCTGATTGCGCTCGGACTTGTGCCATGGCCGACGCTGATTACGTTGCTGATGGTGCCGCTGGCGTGGCGCCTGATGCGGATTGCGGGGCGCGAAACAGACCCAGCCGCACTGCACCCCGTGTTGCGGCAGAGTGCCGTCTTGCATATGCGCTTTGGCCTGCTTTACGTGGTAGGGTGGGTGATTGCGCTGTGGGTGTAATTGCGGGGGTATATTTCTGCGATAGTCTGTAGTAAAATAGAGCAGGGCATTGGTGTTCAGAAAGAAGAGCGTGGCGCTATGTGGAAACGAATCGGCATGGTGGTCGTGTTGTGTAGTTTTTTTGTCAGTTGTGGAAGTCCCGCTGCACCTGCAGCGCTGACACCACTTGCCACACCAGACAGTGCAGACGCAGGTATTGATGTCGTTGCACCTGATGTCACAGCCACTGCGAGTGTCGTCCCTGCCACGCCGACGACGTTTACATTGCCCACCTCGACGCCCAGTAATGTGGATGCACCCGATGCCACGTCGATCGTGGCCACAGTCCAGGCTGCACTGCCTGCCACGCCGACGCCGGATGCCTCGGGATTGACGTCATCATCGGTACTCGAAACCGCAGTCGTCAACCTGTGGAAAGATGACAATGGCCCGTATTTTGCGGCGATTACCACGGGTATGATGGACGATATCGAAGCCCCACACCCGCTCAATATTTATCAAAAACGTGGTGATACGTTTGTACTGGTGACCAAATACGACTATGTGAATGGCGAATACATTAGTGGCATCGAAATGATTCCGAATGTCGATCCACAGAAAGCGTTTTTTGTGGTGAATGGCGGTATTGGTGCGCATAGTAGTTTTGGTACGGTGTTTTCGTTTGATGGCAAAACGCTCAAAGTCGAAGTCGAAGGCCAGTCTGATGCAGGCGGTGGTGCGGTCAGCATCGAAGACATAAACAACGATGGCGTGCTCGATGTGGTCACTGATGCCACCGACTACTACGTCTTTTGTTATGCCTGTGGGGTGCGCATTTGGAATAAAACCATCTATGCATGGGATGGCAGTGCCTTTGTCGAGCAAAAACTGCAACCGGCGAGTGATGCGGCCACCAACGCCATCATCGCGTATGCCCAAGCCCAACGCTGGAACAAGGTTGATGCGCTGCTCGCACAACTGACACCCCCGTCAATGGCACCCGACAAATGGAATGTGGCGCTGATGCGGCATGTGGCCAAATTGCGCCGTCCAGAGCCTGACGAACCGTTTCCGTTGCTGTCGCAGGTGTTTTATGGTGATTATGATGCGGCCATTGCCCTGTTAAAAGCGGTGGGTGCCAAAGAGACGGCGGATTTCAATGGCAAATGGTTCACGGGGCCGATTGCCGAAGGACAAGACACTGCTGGGACGGCAGAGTTCCGCACGATTACTGCCGACAACATCATCGGCTTTGCTGACATGGCCCTCGCCCAAGACCCCAAGGACACGAGTGTCCTGTTTATGCGTGGCTGGGCCCGCACACTGAAAAACCCACGTGATCCCGCGGGGATTACCGATTTACAGACGGTGGCTAATGTCGATCCATTTTATGCGGCGGTGCGTGATGCGGTGGTAGGGCGCTAACATACATGCAACGGTCGTTTTGTGGTACGATTTAGCACTGCAGTGATACGCCCGTTGTGGATTGACATGATGTGGTATCTGCAGGTCGATGTGTCCGCTATGTGGAGGGAATGATGCCTGTTGCATTACACGGAAACACCTTACTCAGTCAGGATGACCTCTATCTCTTCAACGAGGGTTCACACTTCGCGTTGTACGAGCGTTTGGGGGCGATTCCGTGTGTCAACAATGGCACATCTGGTGTGCATTTCGCCGTATGGGCACCGAGTGCGCGCGCCGTACATGTCATCGGTGATTGGAATGGCTGGCAGCGCGGGCAAACCATGCTCTATCCGCAGGGTGCATCGGGTCTTTGGGCCAACTTTTTCGCCGATATCCCGCTCGGGAGTTGTTACAAATACGCCATTGAAACACAGGGTGGTCAGTGGCTTGAGAAAGCCGATCCGTGTGGGTTTGGCAGCGAAGTGCGTCCGCGGACGGGGTCGGTTGTCACCGATTTGAGCGTCCATCAATGGCAGGATGATGCCTGGATGCAACAGCGTCAGCACTACGATGTCAATCAGCAACCGATGAGTATCTACGAAGTGCATCTCGGGTCGTGGATGCGCAACGCCGATGGCTCGTGGTTGGGATACTTTGATGCGGCGCGCAAGTTGGCCGAGTACCTCAAATCCATGCACTACACGCACGTCGAACTCTTGCCGGTGATGGAGTATCCATTCGATGGGTCATGGGGGTATCAGACGATCGGTCTCTATTGTCCCACTAGCCGGTACGGCAGCCCGCGTGATTTCATGGGATTTGTGGATTACCTGCACCAGCAGGGTATTGGTGTGATTTTGGATTGGGTGCCATCACATTTTGCGGTAGATGCGCATGGGCTGGCACAGTTTGATGGCACCCACCTCTACGAACATGCCGATCCACGCCAGGGGTATCACCCCGATTGGGGGAGCTACATTTTCAACTATGGGCGCCACGAGGTGCGCAGTTTTTTGATTAGCAGTGCCATGTTGTGGCTTGAAAAATATCACATTGACGGCATTCGTGTCGATGCAGTGGCCTCGATGCTCTATCTCGATTATTCGCGCAAAGATGGCGAATGGATTCCCAATGCCTACGGCGGGCGTGAGAATATTGATGCGATTGTCTTTATGCGCCGCCTCAACGACGCCGTACGCCAGCGCCACGCCGGAGCCGTAATGATTGCCGAGGAATCAACGGCATGGCCGATGGTATCACGCCCCACCGATTGGGGTGGGCTGGGCTTCGCCATGAAGTGGGACATGGGCTGGATGCACGACACACTCAAGTACATGCAACACGACCCCATTCATCGTCGTTATCACCACAACATGCTCACGTTCCGTTCGCTCTACTCCTTCAGTGAGGCATTTACGCTGGCGTTGTCACACGACGAAGTCGTCCACGGCAAGGGCTCGCTGTTGGCCAAGATGCCGGGGGATCGTTGGCAGCAGTTTGCAAATATCCGTGCATTGTATGGCTACATGTATGCGCAATCCGGGAAAAAACTACTCTTCATGGGTGGCGAAATCGGTCAGTGGCGCGAATGGTCGTACGAGCGCGAATTGGATTGGTTTGTGCTCAACGACCCCATGCACCGTGGTGTGCAACACTGGGTACGCGACTTGAATGCACTCCATGTGCACGAACCCGCCCTGCACCAACTTGACTTTGATCCGTGGGGATTCCACTGGATTGCCTGTGATGATGCAGACCAGAGTGTGGTGGCGATTTTGCGTCGCGGTGGCGAAGGGACGCGCAATGTGGCCGTGTTGTGTAACTTCACGCCGGTGCCCCGCTACCGTTACCGTATTGGTTTGCCATATGCAGGCAACTGGCAGGTGCTCTTGAATAGTGACGATACGCAGTATGGTGGCAGCGGTGTGACCGTTGATTTGACTGTCGAATCGGTCCCTGCGCACGGGATGCCTGTCTCGGCGTTGGTCACATTGCCACCGCTGGCAGTGGTCTATGTCGCGTTAACGCAATAACGCGTGTTCACAACGACCAAGCACTGTATCACACCACGTGATGATACCTGCGATACATGAATGAGGAAATCAGTGCCCCGATTTGTCTGTGTACATGGACATTTTTATCAGCCCCCGCGAGAAAATCCGTGGCTTGATGCGATTGATGTGCAGCCGAGTGCGGCTCCTTACCATGACTGGAATGCGCGCATCACTGCCGAGTGCTATGCCCCCAATACGGCGGCCCGCATTTTGGATGAGGCTGGGCGCATTCAGCACATCATCAACAACTATGCCCGTATGAGTTTTAATGTGGGACCCACGTTGATGCGTTGGTTGGCACAACACGAACCAGCAACGTATGCGGGCATTGTGGCAGCTGACAAAGAAGGTCAGCAGCGTTTTGGTGGACATGGGCCCGCCATGGCACAGGTATATGGTCATCTCATCATGCCGCTGGCGACGCCACGTGATCGGCGCACCCAGGTGGCCTGGGGCGTGGCGGATTTCCGTCATCACTATGGCCGTGATCCTGAAGGAATGTGGTTGGCTGAGGCGGCAGTGTGTACCGATTCGCTAGAAGCGCTCGCAGAGTATGGCATTCGCTTTACGGTGCTCGCGCCGCATCAAGCAGCAGCATTCCGCCCAATAGGTCATGGGGAATGGGTCGATACTGCGACGACACCCATCGACACGACGATGCCGTATCTCGTCACACTCCCATCAGGGCGAAGCATTGCCGTCTTTTTTTATAACGGGAGCGTGTCACAGACGATTGCCTTTCAGGGACTCCTGAATAGTGGCGAGGCGTTGGCCGAAGAATTGCTGGCGGGTGTGCCCGCTGATTCCTCACGACCACAACTGTCGCATGTGGCCACCGATGGCGAAACATATGGACACCACCATCAACATGGGGAAATGGCCCTCGCATATGCGTTGCACTACATCGAACGCACCGGCCTGGCGCGCACAACCGTCTATGGCGAATTTTTGGCACTGTATCCACCCACACACGAAGTGCGCATTGTCGAGCAGAGTTCGTGGAGTTGTGCCCATGGAGTCGAACGCTGGCGGAGTGACTGTGGATGTCATACGGGTGGTGTTTTGGGCTGGAACCAGGCATGGCGTACACCACTACGCGCAGCACTGGACTGGATGCGGGTACAAATAGAACTCCAGTGGGAAAAAACAGCGGGAGCCGTGTTTCATCAGCCATGGCAGGCACGCGATGCATATATTGATGTCATCAATGACCCGAGTGCACCAACGATTACGCACTTTATGGAGACATATGCACGTACCAATGAGCGCCATCCAGCGTTAGCACTTCTCGAATTACAACGACAGCTGATGCAATGTTATACGAGCTGCGCCTGGTTTTTTAATGATATTACGGGCATTGAAACCGTGCAGGTGCTGCGGTACGCAGCACGCACCATCCAACTCGCACATCAGACCATGGGACTTGATATCGAAGAAGGCTTCAACGAACAACTCGAACAGGTGATTGGGAATACGGGGGTGACTGCTGCGGCCCTCTATACCGAACAAGCGAAGTCGTTGTCACTCACGTTGGCGGACATTTGTGCCCACGACGCATTGACGGGGATTTTTATTGATTCATCACCAGCCCATGAAATCTATTTGCATCAGATAACGCGACTCAGTCGCCAGACATGGTCGTTTGGGCAGACACGTGTGGTGGTGGGCACCTCGGAAGTAGCCGCATTACTGACCGGTGAAAAAGCGAGCTTTCTCTATGGCGTGGTACTCACGGGTGAGCAAGTCTTGGCGGGCGGTGTGTCACCTGAGACCCATCGTTACGAGCGTTTGCGTACCCAGGTCGTGCGCGCAGTGCAGAACGATAACCGCGATCAACTCTTGGCGGTGATGCATGCGGAATTGGGCCGTTTCGATTATTCGTTGCGCTCGATTTTCAGAGATGAACAACGAACCATTATGACGCGAATGCTCCACACGGTCATTGATACGGTGGTGGATCAATTCCATACGATGTATGCCGAACATGCTACATTGATGCGATTTCTGCAACGGATGGCGGTGCCACTCCCCCCTGAACTTCAGGCTGTGGCAGCGCTGGCAGTACAAGCAGATATCCGGGTATTGCTGTCGGAACCCGTACCCAATACGGTTGAATTGCGCAGATTGGTCGATACCGCCCAACAAGCCGGGGTTGAGCTTGATACTGCCACCGTAGGATATTTGGCGACACAGGCGCTCTATCGCATGGCGGCACAGTTGTTGGCGACACCAGCAAGTGTGAATGC
>CAZIKU010000052.1:0-16737 GCA_964539815.1 uncultured Klebsiella sp.
CTCAGCTGCCACCCTTGGGCGGTCAGGATGCCCACCACCACTTGGATGCCAATCAAGCTAGCCAAACCGATACCGAGGATGCGGGGGAGGCGCGTAGTAAAGGTGCGCAGTGTGGAGGTGATAGCGAGTGCGCAGAGTAGCCCGGCCATCACAGTGTAAATGCGATGGCTGTTTTGCAGTTGCGCAAATATGCCATTCTCGCCACACAACGGCAAGGTGGTACACCCACTGGTGCCCACCAGCCCGATTACGTCCACGAACGCCAACACGGCGACGGTACCTGCCAGCAGGATGCTGTAGCGCTGGCGGGCTTGGGCGCGTTTGCCACCCAATAACTGTGTGGGTAGGGTGGGGATGCGGCTGACGGCCAGGAGATAACTCGTGGTGATGATTACGGCGATGCGCCCAATAGGCAGATCGGGCCAGAGTAGCAGCGGGATACCGGCGACTGCGGCGATGACCGACGGCCAACGCAACGGCGCGGTATAGACCCACGCCAACACCATGGCCAGCACGGTGCAGACGCTGATGAGCGTGGCATTCACTGGAATCACGGGAGAGACGACCAGCATGGCAAGTGCCAGTACGGTAAAAAACGGGACTGCACGGCTGGTTGGTGCAAGCGTAGGCAAAGATGATTCGTGCATAACAGACTCCTTCGGTTCCATCGCCCGTAAGTATACCATTCATGGCGCACGGCACAAAATATCCCTCAGCGCATGACACGCTGAGGGATAGACGTCGTATGTGCTACGTGGTGGGGGTGGCTGTTTCGGCAGGTTGTCCCTGCACGGTTTCGTAGACTTGCCCGTCGCGCATGTGGTGGATGACGTCGGCGTATTGGTGTACCGATTGATCGTGGGTGGCCATGATGAGTGTCACCCCTTCGTGTTTGACAATATTGCGCATCAGGGTGAGCAGGTTGCGCCCGGTGGTCGAGTCGAGTTCACCGGTTGGTTCGTCAGCGATGAGGACGGGGGGGCGGGTGACCAGGGCTCGGGCAATGGCGACACGTTGTTGTTGCCCGCCCGACATTTCGGATGGGCGGTGATCGCTCCATTTTTCCAGGCCGACCAGCGTCAAGGCTTCGAGGGCGCGTTTGCGTCGCTCGGCGCCAGAGGCGACGCCAGTGATGCGCAACGGGAGTTCCACGTTTTCCCAGGCCGACAAAATGGGCAACAATGCAAAGGCCTGAAAGATGAACCCAATCTGGTTGCGCCGAATCAGCGTCAGTTCGTCGGGTGAGAGTTTGCTCAGGTCGTTGCCCAGGAATTCGATGCTGCCTGATGTGGGGGTATCGAGTCCGCCAATCATGTTGAGCAGCGTCGTTTTGCCCGAGCCAGAGCGGCCCATGAATGCGGTAAACGAGCCACGGGCGATGGTCATGTTGATGCCACGCAACGCCAGGACTTGTTCGTTGTTGACGGTATAGGCGCGGGTCGCATTCACAATGCGGACTGCGTTTCGTGGGTTGCTCATTTGATCCGTCTCCTCACCGATGACATCATGCGATCAAACATGTTCGGGCGCAACTCGGGCGGGGCATCAGCATCCGTCAAGCGGCGTTCACGGTCCGCATCGAGTTCAGCTTGGGCGTCGCCTTCGGGTGGCTTGATGAAAATCCCAGCATCCTGCTCTTCGAGCACCAAGCGATCACGAATGTTGTAGCGCTGGCGCATCTCTTTGGGGATTTGCAGGCGCCCTGCCGAGTCGAGCATGTGTAATTCTTCGAGGACGGCCGGTGTCGAGGTGTCGTTGCTCACATTGGGGCGTTTGTAGGTTTCGCTGCTGGTTTTGCCGTCACGGATGGCGACCACGCGATTGACAAAATGGGCAATGTTGGGGTCGTGCGACACGATGATGACGGTCAGCGCAAAGCGCCGATTGAGTTCATGGAAGATGTTGAAGACGATTTCGGCCGTCTGTGAGTCGAGCTCACCCGTCGGCTCGTCACCCAGCAACAGCGCAGGACGGTTGGCGAGGGCAATTGCAATAGCGACACGCTGTTGCTCACCACCGGACAACTGGGCCAATTTGTGGCCACGGCGATGATTGAGGCGTACCGCGTCGATCAGTTCGCCGATCCACTCTTTGCGTTGCTTGGGGGGGATGCCACTCATAATCATGGGCAACTCGATGTTTTGTTCGACATCGAGGTAGGGGATGAGGTTACGCGCTTTTTGTTGCCAAATAAAGCCCACGTACCGGCGTCGATAGGCGTCGAGTGACCCATCGCTCAACTTGAGCAAATCGTTGTCTGCGACCACCAATTTGCCGGCAGTCGGGCGGTCGAGGCCACCAATCACGTTGAGGAGGGTCGTCTTGCCGGAGCCCGATGAGCCGACCAGTGCCATCACTTCGCCACGGCGGATAGTGATGTCGAGACCCTGCAACGCCATGACCTCGAGGTCGTCGATGCGATAGATTTTGACCAGATTTTCACAGGTGACAATTGCGTCATTGGTGGTCATATGGCTTCTCCGAGTTTGACAGCTTGGAAGAGCTTCATGCGGCGGAGCAATACTACCGTAATCGCCACAGTGGCTACCAGCAGAATACCGAAGACGGCATAGATGATGAGAATCTGCTCGGTGGCGATTTGTACGGCGAATGGTGGGAAGAGATCCCGCTCATATGAAGGCAACTGCAAGAATGGAATAAACAGGTTGCTGGCGGACACGCTGATGAATGTCCCCGTGATGACAGCCACCCCGATGATGAACGTCTGCTCGATGGCCAGCAGGGTACCGAGTTGTGCCGTCGAAAGACCGATGGCACGTAACATGCCTAGTTCGACGAAACGGCGTTGGAATGCGAGAATCGAGTAGAACAAGAATCCCAGCATCGACAAAAACGCAGCAGCGATGAAGCCCACGGACAGCAACCCAAAGAATCCTTGGCGCTCGGGGCGCAGGCGTTCGGCTTTGATGACTTTGGGGGCAAATTCGCGCATGAAGGTGCGCATGCCGAGGGTGATGCTGCCACGGTAGATATCATCATCGCTGACCGTATCCTCGTCGGTGAGGCGCAACCATACGTCGTAGGGGTATTGCCCTCCCTGCATGTCAAATGAATACTCGAGATTCCCGACCACCACTGGACCCTCGGATGGATACGCAGTAGGGAAGAGGTTGATGTAACCCTTGACGACGACAGGCACATTTACCGTAGAGTCGAGATTATTCATTTGAATGAAAAAACTATCTCCGATGCGCAAATTGACCATTTTGGCATAGGCTTTGTCGACCAACACGGAGCTCGGATCATCGGCAAGGAGATTCATCAATTCGCCCAGGGATTGGTCCGCAAAGTCTGCCCGCCAATAGGCGACTTGTGGGAATTCGAGGCGGTCAATGCCGTAGTAGTGTGCATCGAGCGTCTTGGAGTTGACGACGATGCGCGCCTTGGTATTGGCGACGCGTGTAGCATGTGCCACACCAGGAATGGAGAGATAGTCGGTCACCGGCAAAAAGAAGTACTTGGGCCCGGTGAGTTTGGCATCCTCAGTGGTTGTTGTCTCCACCATGGCAGCCTCGACGCTCCCCGGGGCTGCCGCATTCCCACCGCCCGTGTCCTGCCCCATGTCGAACAACATCACATCGCCACCCGCAATATAGCGATTGCGCTCGAGCAAGTTGGTGTCGAGTGATTTGGCCATCGACGCGGTAAAACCAGCGAGGCTGAGGGTCACAATCAACAACAGCACTGGCCCCGAGTAGGCACGTGGGGTGCGTGACAGGTAGCGCAGTGCGGTAATGCCTGCGATACCGGGCAGATAGCGCGTAAAGAACTCAAGGAATTGCATCAGCATCGGAAAAATGCGCACGGCGATGAGTGCCGACGCAAAGATGAAGAGGCTCGGTGCAATCAGCAAGAGTGGGTTATTAAAGGGGTCGACGACGCCAGCCCCGTTGATCATCCCCAGGGATCCCTGCTGTTTGAGCATCCACCAGCCATACCCGATGGGAATCATCAACAAAATGTCGAGGTAGGCGCGTTGCCAAAAGGGTTTTTGGGTGGCACGGGCGCGTTCACTTTTGAACGACACAATGGTGAATTTGGAGGTGAAAAAGGCGGGGATGAGTGCAGCAATCAGCATCAGGCCGACAATCTGCACGGCACGTGACCAGGCGTCTTGCGACATCCCGATGGGCAGGAATTCATCGATGGGACGGAAGTCGAGGAACGAGCGTGTCCATGTCATGGCAATGGCCGAAAGTTGCCCGACACCGACACCAACACTGATTGCCACAAGCCCGATAATCACCCATTCGATTAAATAGATTCCGAGCACCTGCCCGCGTGAGGCGCCACGACTGCGCAGGACGGCGATTTCGTTGCTTTGGCGTTGCACGACCAGCCCTGCCACCAACACAACGAAGTAGGCAATCAAACCGAGCACGGGAATACTAAAAATCGTCAGTGTAGTGGTGAGTTGCTTGACGCGGGTAATATGGCGCAACAATGCGTCAATCGGCGACACGTCAAGGCGTACCCCTTTGAGGATTTTGTTGGCTTCGGCGGTGGCACGATCGATGCGCGCCCCAAAGGCGGGCACGTCGCTCGAGCGCAACACGGAGCCATCGGCGACCACATACCACAAGGCCACGTGGACGGGTTTTTCGTTGGCGGCGAGGAGTTGGGTAGTGAATGATTCCTCGGCGGTGAAGAGTGTCTCGCGCAGGACATCGGGTGAGTAGAACCAATAATCATCGCCAGGGTCTTTGGGTTGCCAAATACCCGCCACCCGAATGGGAATCATGCTCTTTTCGGGGGCGTCGCGTTGGGCAAACACGTAATAGACTTCACCCGGTTGGAGTCCGAGGCCGTATGCGAATTCGGCAGAGAGGAGCACTTCCATCGGTTCATCGATGGATGTTGCCTGCGGCATGCGACCCTCAAAAATATCGATGTGGTCGGCAATCTTGTCGGCATAGGCCATCGATACCCAGCCGAGTGGTTGACCACCCCCCGCAGCAGTCAACTTGAGCGGGATTTTGTCGGTAGAAATAAAGCGGGTCTGTCCGGTGATATTCAAACCGAGGCGATTGGGAAGTTGTTCGGCAAAAAACGTATCGATGGCCGACAGCTTGTCAGGTGCAATTGCCCCCGACATACTCCCCAAATAGCGGTACATGAAGGCAAATGGCGGGCGTTTGGTGCCGTTGACAGTGCTGGTCAGCTCTTCGCGTAGGATGCGGTAACCGACGGCTTCGGCATAGACGGGAATACTGACGACAATGGCCACGGCAACGGTGAACCCAGCAGCGATGGCCAAAATCAGCGATAGATTGCTCCACAAGCGCCGACTAACCACCACAATGATACCGGCGAGCCATGCCCACGGCACCGCGCGCCATGCGCGCGGTGCGTTTGCCGCAGATGAGTCAAGAGAACGTGAGGACATGCGAGCTCCTCGCTACAAGTTTATTGACCGACGACGATATCGCCTTCTTTGAGACCTTCCAGAATTTCGACTTTTTCGGAATTGACGATACCGATGCGCACATCTTGGCGCCGCTGCTTGGTGCCGTCTTTGACGACCACAAAGCGCCGTCCCTCAAAGGTGCGGACGGCTTGTGGTGGCAACCACAACGCATCTTTCTGGCGTTTCAGCGTAATCACGACCGACGCCAAGTCACCAACGGTGAGCTTCATGTCACTGGGTGCTGAGAATTCTACGTGATAGGCTGGATCCGGGTTGATGGTAGCCGACGATGAGGTGGCTTTGGTGGGCAGTTTGACAATAGTACCGGGGACAGCCACCGCTGGGGCGCGCGCAAAAAAGATATCCAAGGTCATACCCACACCGATGCGGCTTGAATCTTCGGTGGAGACGTTTTGGATGAGCAATTCCTTTTGCGCATCGTCCATCACCGTAATCACGGCACGATACGCTTCGACCTGTTTGCCAGGACCCGTGGTGACTTCGGCGATTTTGCCATCAAACGGTGCAATTAACTGGCCGCCAGCAATTGCCGACTTGATGTTCTCGAGTTGAAGTGTCGCTGCCGAGAGTTGTTTCTCGAGTTCGGGGTCACCCGTCTGCGATGCTTCTTGGACGGCGAGTTCGGCACGCTTGACCGCACGTTTTGCAGCAGCCACTTCATCGGCATCCGGTGATTTGGTGAGCTGGTCGTAGGCGATTTGGGCGGTATCAAGGGTGGCTTGGGCCGCATCAATCAAGGGTTGGCGATTGGCTTTGGCCGCCTGCAGGTTCTGATACGCGGTGTTCATGGCTGCAGTGGCGACGTCTAGTCTGTTCTGGGCATCGACGTATGCGGCACGATATTGGTCGTAGCGTGGGTGTTTGGGGTCGTTTTTGACTGAGTCCCAATCATACAAGGCCTGTGAAAACTCCTGCTGTACCAACGGCAACGAGCGTTGTGCCGAGTTGAGTGCGGCTTGCTGATCGTCGATAGCGTTGTTGGCGGATGCCGTCACGCTAGCGAGATTGGCGCGCGCGCCTTCGAGGGCGGCACGGGCACGGGCAATATCTTCGGGCCTGGGGTTAATCAGGCGGTCGAGGTTGGCCTGTGCTTCTTCGAGGTCGAGTTTGGCACGTTGCCGTGACAAGTCGCGGGTCGTTGCACTGCGGTCATATTGGATTTTGACCTGCTCGTAGTTGACTTCGGCCTGACGCAGTTGATTGGGTAAATCACCTAAATCGAGCTCGGCGAGCACCATGCCTTTGGTGATGACATCGTTGCGTTGCACATTGACGACTTTGACGAAGCCGCTCTGCTCGAATGACAAATCTTCTTGTTTGACTGCAGCGACAGTACCACTGACTTTAATTTCGTCGACCACTTCCCCCTTGGCGACGGTATACGTCTGCTTTTCGAGTGCGGGCGCGGGCGGGCGTGGCGTGGGAGTTGCTGTATCATTTTTGGTACTGGTACTGCTACACGCACTGATGATGAGTGATGTGAGCAATAGTGTAACCAACGATCGTCGCATGATGGTACCCCTTTAGTATTGATAATTTTGTCACACCTGATAACATATCCCATTATAAACGAAAGTTTTATCACCTGATTGTGTGATATTCATGAGAAAAAAAGACGAAATCGCACCCTATGTATATCCAGGTGGTATAATTTAGTCACGATAACGGTGTAGTGGTAGGGGTTTTCATGGGGCGCATGCGCACACGCCACGTGCTTTTTAGTATCAATCATGATGACAATCCACTTCCCCACGACACGGTACTCGTATGCGAGGCCAACGACCCCATGTCTGTCGAAGCGCGCAAGGGTGAGTTGTTCGTGGTGGTGGAGAGTCAACAAGACTCACAGCGCCAGCGGCAACCCATCCAACTGGTGATGCGTGCTATCCGCAAGCTGTTCTACGAAAACAGCTCATTCAGCGTGCAATCGGCGTTGCGCCGTGCGATTATTTCGGCCAACCGCGTGTTATACGACTACAACATGACCCAAGACGTCTCGCGGCGCGTGCATTTGGGCATCACGTGTGTGGTTGTCAAAGGCGTCGACCTCTATATTGCGCAGATTGCACCATCGCAGGTATACATTTTGAGCGAGGGTGCAGTCCGTGCCATCCCCTCGAGTGCGTTGTGGCGCACCGTGCATCACGTGGCAGTGCCCGTGAACATCGGCAGCATGATGGGGAGTAGCTTGACCGTCGACCCGGAATTTTATCGGGCGGTCTGGCAACCCGGCGAAACACTCATCCTGACAACGAGTTCGCTCAATCCCGTGCTCGACCGCGAATCCGTCTCTCAGATACTGCGGCTGACGCATCCCAACAAAATGGTCCAGGCCTTGCGTGACACTTGCCAGCAGGTGAATGTCAGCAGTGCACACGGTCTGGCGATGCTGCTGGATGCGGATGTGGCCGAGGAAGTCAAGCAGGTAACGGGGAGTTTTTCGAGTATTACTCAGCAGTTGATGCTGGCGAGTGGATCGACCAGTCTATGGTTTGGGAAAGCGGTCAAATGGGGCAGAAGCCTCTTGCTTGGCAGCGAAGAATCACGCTTTACGGCGTCGGCCAAACGCTGGCGCAATATCACGCGCGAGGAACAAAACCGTGTCACGCGCCCGCCGCCAGAGGTGCCGTACACGCCCAATCCGATTCCACGCCCTGTGCCCATCGATATCGGTGACTCGATTGAACAGCAAGTCCAACAGTCTACTGATGCCCGTGCCCCACGCGCCGGCACGCGCAACCCGGCACCACAGCGCGTCATCGAGGCCGTAGATGTCGAAGTGCCGTCGACCCCCATCGATACCGACTACAAACAACGCTATGGTGGCGTGCATATTCGCGTGACCGAGCCGATTCGCTACAGCGATTTGGTGGGTTCTGTGCTCCAGGGGCTGTTTGTGTGGCGCATGTTGCCCAAACGCAACACGGATTCACGGCGCATGCAATCGGCGTCACAAGGCAACGGCTTGTCGTACCGCAAGCAGCGCCCGCCATTCCCGTGGGCGATGTTGTCACTGATGGCCATGGTCGTATTGGTGCTCTTTTTCTATGGGCGAAACGTCGCCACCGAACATCGTTTGCAACGCGGTGAAGATAGCATTCTCAATGCTGAACGTTCGGTACAAGCGATTTATGATTCAGTCGACGAAATGGAAGCCGCGCAACGCATCCAAATCGCCCAGTCACTCCTTGATAATTTGCAGCAAATCGGGATTATAACTGCCACAGTCGACTATCGCCAGCGCTATTTGGTGATGCAAGATCGCATTTCCCAAGCCGAACGCGTGATTCAACGTCGCTCATACCTGACGAATATCACACAAGTCGTGGCGAATCCCTACCCAAATGGCAGTTTTTCGTCGATTATCATTCCTCCAGTTCCGACGGGCAACGAAGACCCCATCCCATTTAATTCGATCTATCTACTCGACAAAAACCTCGGCGTGCTCTACCAGATGCCACAGGGTGGAGGGACGTTGACGGCCATGCTCAAACCCAACGACATGATGGGTGACGTGCAAATCGCCAAAGTCCACGATATTGCTTGGCGTATTGACGGCGTGGTAGCCGTGGCGCAGAGTAGCAACAACGGTGCGTTTGTCTATCTCTTCCGCAATGGTGAGAATTGGAATTACAGTATTTTGGCGGGCAGCTTGGAATGGCAACTCGCCGAGCACGACATGCGCCTCCACAGCTATAGCGGGAATTTGTATATTTGGGGTGTTACACCCAACAACATTCTGCGGTTTTTGTCGGCGCAGATTGCCGACTTCCCCACCCCATGGATTCAAAACGATGGGGGAGTCGATGCCACTGCCGCAGTGGATATGGGCATTGATGGGCGCATCTACTTGCTGATGCCCAATGGGATGATTCACGTCTACTTTGCGCCCCCTGATGGCGAACGTGGTTACGAGAAAAGCATCGAATTACAGAACGTCGTGCCACCGATCCAGACGATTAGCCGTATGGTAGTCACCGGTGAAGGTGATGCTGGGTCGTTTTTCTTGTTGGATAGCTATTTTTCACGTATTATTCAAGTCGAAAAGCGCACGGGCAAGTTTATCCAACAGATTATGCTCCCACCAGAAAGCACGTTGTCGTTTGATGACTTGACGGCACTTGCAATCGACGAAACAGGCGCACGACCCGTCATTTACATGGCGAATCGTGATGTTGTATACAAGGCACCACTGCCGGAGCCACCATTGCCCTTTAATCAGCGGGTAGACAGCGTCGTACTCCCGACTGCCACTGTTGTGACACAGCCGTAGGAGTATCCCCATGACCATGCGAGGCGCTGAGCGCAACCCCAATGTGGTGCGCATCTCTGACCCATGCACCATCGTCATCTTTGGTGCCACCGGTGACCTGACCCGCCGCAAACTCGTCCCTGCCCTCTACAACTTGCGTCGTGAAGGCTTGTTGCATGCCAATACGACGATTCTCGGGTTTGCGCGACGTGACTGGAGTGATGACTACTTCCGCTCGTTGCTTTTTGATGAGGGGAGCAAACACTCGCGCACGGGCATGTCCGATATGTTGTGGCCGGAATTTGCCCAACGCATCAACTACGTGCGTTCCACGTTCGAGGATCCTGCCGGCTATGAGGCACTTGCCCAACGCCTAGACGAAATAGACGCCCAGCACGGCACGAGTGGGAATCGCCTCTTTTATTTGGCTACCCCGCCAGAATCGTACGAAGACATCATCAAGCAACTCGGTGCGGCCGGATTAGCGCAATCCAACGGCTGGACACGCATCATCGTCGAAAAACCGTTTGGCCATGATTTGGCCAGTGCCCGCCACCTCAACAACGTGCTCCACGACGTCTTTGACGAACGCCAAATCTACCGTATTGACCATTATTTGGGCAAAGAAACGGTGCAGAACCTGTTGGTGTTCCGCTTTGCCAATGGAATTTTTGAGCCGTTGTGGAATCGCCGCTACATTGACAGCGTGCAAATCACGGTGGCTGAGAGCATCGGTGTCGAGGGACGTGGTGGTTACTACGAGCAGGCGGGGGCCCTGCGCGACATGGTGCAGAATCACATGATGCAACTCTTGTCGCTCACCGCTATGGAGCCGCCGGTGGGTGGGGCGAGTGCGGATGCGGTGCGCGACGAAAAGGTCAAAGTGTTGCGTGCGGTGCGCCCTATCGCCCGCGAAGAAGTCAACCGCCATACGGTGCGTGGCCGCTACACGGCAGGCCCAGGCACCGCACCTGCATACCTCGACGAAACGGGCGTGGAGCCACATTCCACGACTGAGACATATGTCGCCATGCGCTTCGAAATCGAGAGTTGGCGTTGGGCGGGTGTACCGTTTTATCTGCGGACAGGTAAACGTATGCCAGTGCGTGCGAGTGAGATTTCGGTGACGTTTCGCAATGCACCGTTGATTCTTTTCCAGGATAGTCCCATGTCACGCACTGCACCCAACGAGCTAGCCATTCGCATCCAGCCCAACGAGGGCATATCACTGCGCTTTAATTCGAAGGTCCCTGGTCAAGCCGGGGATATTCGCCCGGTGACGATGAACTTCAGCTATGTCGAAGCATTTGGTGGTGAATCCCCCGAAGCCTACGAACGCCTGCTTTTGGATGCGATGATCGGTGATAGCACGCTGTTTACGCGTAGTGACGAAGTAGAAACATCGTGGGGGCTGATGACTCCCATCCTCGAAGGCTGGCAGCTGCTCGGCTCACCCATTCACGAGTATGTGGGGGGGAGTTGGGGGCCGGATGCGTCGCATGAATTCATCGGCTCGTCGGGACGAAGTTGGCGGCGTCTGTCGTAGTGTTGCCGGTTGCATGACTTGGTATAATAACGACACACGATGGTTCAGAGCTGAGGGATGGCATGCCACGATACCGAATATTATCATGCGACGGTGGTGGCATTGCCGGCGTATTGACGCTAGTTATCATTGAACGCATCTTGCAAGAATTTCCCGACTTTTTGACTAAAGTGGATCTTTTTGCAGGGACGTCAACGGGGGGAATTATCGCCTTGGGATTGGCGAATGGTATGCACCCGCGAGATATTCGTGTATTGTACGAACAAAAAGGCTCGCTGATTTTCCGTGATTCGTGGCTGGACGATGCCATTGATATCGGGAATATGATTGGCGCAAATTACGACAATCGCGGTCTCGAACATGAACTCCGTCAGATATTCGGCAATACCACACTTGGCGATATCCCCAAATCCGTACTTGTGCCAGCGTTCGATCTCGACAATGCCGCACACGACCCGCAACGACGTAGCTGGCAAGCGAAGTTTTTCTCGAATATGGGTGGTATATATGCTGACCGAGAAGTACCCGCCTTCAAAGTCGGCATGTACACGAGTGCGGCTCCGACGTATTTCCCTGTGTACGAGGGGTACATCGACGGTGGTGTCGTTGCCAATAATCCGAGTGTGGCGGCCATCGCGCATGCCATTGATACGCGCAAAAATCCAGCAGCACCACGCATCGACGATATTGCACTTTGTTCGTTAGGGGTCGGTCATTCACTGCGCTATATTACGGGTGAGCGCCTTGATTGGGGATACGCACAATGGGCACGTCCACTGGTGAACATCCTGATTAACGGGGTGATGGGGGTCGCCGATTATCAGTGTCGGCAGTTTTTGCGTGACCGCTATTGGCGCTTGAATCCAGTATTCCCAGCAGGGACCGATGTGGCACTCGACGACGTGGCCCGTGTCGGCTATCTAGTGGATGTCGCCCAGCAACTCGATTTAAGCGAAACCATGCTGTGGGTCGACCGTTGCTGGCGCTAATCCCAGATGCGGCTGAGCATCTGCCACAACTCGTATGTGGTCAGCAGTGCCAGGAGTGTCGGGAGTGCGGCCGCGCACAGCACATAAACGATGCTCCCGACACGCGTATACACGGGGGCATGGGTAATCCGGAAGCGTGACGCCATGCGTGTACGGATGGTGTAGGGAATGCCCACGATGACGCCAAGTGCGATGGCTGCGAATGCGACTGCGGCGCCGATTGTAATGATTGTGCCAAGCAACATTATTTATCCCCCGCTTGTGACCGTGTCAGCACACGATAGAGAATGCCCCCAATTGGCAAAAACAACCAATAACTCATCAAGCGAAACAGAATAGCCCCCCCAAGTGCCCCTTGTAACGGGACGTTTTGGAGGTGCAATGTAAACGAGAGTGCCGCTTCGACCGCACCACCCCCACTGGGCAAAAAGGTAAACAAGCTGGCAATCAGCGACATGCCATATGCGGCTAATACATCGATGTACGATACATCCAAGCGCATGCTGTGGAGCAGGAACGTCAGCGCGAGTGCGTGGAGTGCAAAAATCAGCATTTGCAGCACGATGATACGCACAAAGCGCCACGGGCGTGCCGCAAAGATGGAGCGACTTTTGGCGATTTCATCGACCAACAACTCGGCAGAGCGCGTATTCCAGTCGATGCCCACCCGGCTGATGGCACGTTGGATGCGTGCAAGCCAGCGGTGCACGGTCGCGGCAGGGCGAGTGATGATGGTGACGACGACGATGACCATGATGATGGTGGCGCCGATAGCGGTGATCATTGTTACTGATGCCACATAATTGGCTGTCAGTGTCAGGTAGAGGATACCTAAACTAAACATCAGCAAGGCGGCACCATTCCAACTGAGGAGCTCGGTGCCTGCTACGACGGCCACACTACTCGTGGGGAAGCCACGAATCCGCAGTGCCGCCACCAAAAACGCATATGCGGCAACACTCCCCATGGGGACCGTCTGGTTGAGAATTATGGCGACAAGTGCGGTGGCAATCAGCCACGGCAAGGGGGCGTGCTGATCGAGTGCCTGCAGGACAGCACCGTAGATGAATCCCGCACACAAAAACCCGAGCAATATTGTCGCAAACGCGGCTAAGACAAAGGGGATATCGGCGGTCTGCAGTAACCCCCAGGCTTCATATATTTCTGCGCGGGTCGTGTAGACGAGAAATATAACGATGGCGACAAGGATTGTGCCAATAATGACAGACCACGAAATCGGTCGCTTTGCCATGTGGCTCCAATCGAATGCAGATACGATACCGTCTGTATCATACCATGATTCGGCACAAAAACGAGACAAAACAACAAGTTATTGCATCGTATGGTGGTGATGGCTAAAGTGTAAATGCGGGTGCGCGTGTGTTTCCCCATCATGATGATGGACGTGTTCGTGAATCAGATTTGCATCTCGTAAGAGTTGTTGGTTGGCTAATAGTGCCTGAGGCGTATCATGTGCGACGATTTTCCCCTGTTGAAAGACATAGGCATCGTCGGCCACTTCGGTCAGTGTGTCGAGATCGTGTGTTGCTACAACGACAGTTTTTTTGCCACCCCCCCACGAGACCAAAAAGTCGACCATTTTGCTCTGGCTACGGGGGTCGAGTGCGGCAGTTGGCTCATCGAGCAGGATGACCTCGGGGTCGAGAATTAGGACAGATGCGATGGCCACACGCTTTTTTTCGCCACCAGATAGGCGGTGTGGGGCACGATCACGCAAATGGCTGATTTCGAGCAGATCAAGTGTCTCTGCGACTTTCTGAATGATGGTCGACTTGTCCCAGCGCATCTGCAATGGCCCAAATGCGACTTCGTCGAATACCGTCGGATTAAAGAGTTGAATATCGGGATTCTGAAAGACAAAAGCTACGCGCCGGCGAAAGGCGTGTGCATAGCTTTCCTCGATGAGGTGGTGTTCATCGAGGGTGTGTCCAAAGGCTTCGACGTGACCCGATTGAGGGAAGTATAGTCCATCCAAGACGCGCAGAAGGGTCGATTTGCCTGAACCGTTGGCACCCATGATGGCCACTCGCTGTCCTTCATGAATCGTCAAAGAGACGTGATTGAGTGCAGGTGTTGCCGTATTCGCATAGGTGTAGACAATATCGCGTACGGAAAAAACGGGTTGCATAGATATACTCCTAACCAAGTAAACCAGTTCCAACGGCCAATCCTGCGGTAACCAGGACGACTAAGCAGACAATGGCAATGAGATCACGTCGCCCGAGCTGAAACGTGTCGAGTGTATAGACGTCGCCCCGGTAGCCACGTGACTGCATGGCCAGATAGACGTCATTGCTGAGTTGCATGCTTTTGCTGAGCAAGACACCAACGGTCGCAGTGGCCAAGCGTCGTGCATCCGCATCTTGGAGTCGCCCGACGATGCGGCTTTGGCGTGCTTCGAACATGTCGCTAGCCGTTTGCACCATCATGAATATATAGCGGTATGTCATACCCAAGATAACGACAACCAGCGCCGGAATACCAATACTGCGCATCGACTTGAGTACGTGCATCCACGGTGTGGTCATAATCAAAAGAAACGAAAGCGTGATACTCACCTCAGAGCGCAACAGCAAAAATGCGGCACTACGCAGCCCAGTGCTCGTCATCACCCAGTTGACAACGGGAAGTGTGACCACCGTAGGTCCTGGTGTGATAAAAATAGCAGGAGCGGCGATCATGCCACTGAATACGGCCATGCCAATCCAAATATTGGCAAAGGCACGCAAGGGCACCCGTGACCAGAGTGCAAGCAACACGGCGACTAACGCCACTACTATAATCACATCGAGGCGCCGCGCGGTGGCGGCCACCATGATGATGCTGAGCGTGCCGATGAACTTGACACGTGGATCAAGTAGCTGGAGCATGCCTTGTTGTTCGGATAATTGTTCGGCATACAACGATCGCTCCATGGTCTCGGCCAGACCGTCGATGGTGCGTTGCACAAAGTTGCCACGTTTTTTGCCATGATGTGCTTCGCCAGCCATGTGGATGCTCCTTTGGGTCGCCAAAATGAGAAAAAACCGGGGCAATCAACGTAAACCAAATGGTCACGCGAGTGCCCCTAGTCGGACAATGGTGTACCTGAGCAACGACGCTACCCGGTGACAGAGTGGTTGCGGCGCATGCGCTCGGTAATAAATCCGAACAGAGTAATCACCAAGATGACCAAACCAGTCCCCATGAACGCCGAGAAGATATAGCCCAGTTGTTCGTTGGAAATGAATGGTACGACATAATCGTGGACGGGCGCCGTCCATAACTCGCCCCATTTGGCCAAGCCATCTGGTGTAGTTGCTGGTGCCGGTGCACCCATGGATGCGTCGGTGATGGCCTGACGCGCTGTGGGATCAGCAAAATCGCTGGCGCCCCACTCTCCCCAGGCGGTACCCGCAGCAATCAGTCCAAGCGGTGACAGCAGCATCAATACCGCCACAATCACCCACATGCGTCGTGCTCCGGCCCAGCTGGTTTGGGTAGTGGTAGGTGTGCTATTGCCTTGCCATGCGAGGAGTGAGATATCGTTGCGTTGCAAGTATGCGATGACACCTGCAGAGACAATCATTTCTGCTAACCCGGCAATTCCGAGATGGCCAATCATCATGGCGGGAATTGCGACTTCGAGTCCGTACGGTGCGTAGAGCGGTGTGCCGCTTGCATCCGTGAACAACATGGGCTGAATGCCGAACTGGAGTGCAGTGACGAATGCGGCTACGTTGATGGAGATGTACCCAGCAGCACCCGCGGCAATCACCCGTCGAGTGGTCGTTAGCTCACTTTTGCCGGCAACCAACTGATATACCCAGTGGGCGACCAACGAACCGACAATGGCGATATTGAAGGCATTTGCACCAATGGCCAAAATACCACCATCACCAAAAAAGATGGCCTGAATGGCAAGTGCAATTGAGACCGCAATCATGGCACCCCACGGCCCGAGAACGATGGCGGCGATGGCAGCCCCGGTGGCGTGCCCCGTAGTACCACCAGGCAACGGTAGGTTGAACATCATGATGACGAACGAGAATGCAGCGAATACGGACAACATGGGTACCATACGCGCGCTGAGCATCCGTTTGACGCGCTGTCCGGCAACGTACCAAAACGGCGTTGCCGCAGCATAGAGCGCAACACAGGTACTTGGACTAAGATATCCCTCTGGAATGTGCATGATAAACCTCTGTGACGAAACGGACAGTTACTTTTTCAAACAATCACATTGATTTATACGGTTGGAGACAATGATTTGGATGTATTGGTTAATTGGTGAGGCGTTGTTCGACAATCACCACGTCGCGCCAGATACCATCGAGTTGGGCATGGGCCTCGTAAATCCCTACTTCGCGGAAGCCGACCCGCGCCAACATGCGCCGGCTGGCCGTATTTTCCACAAACACACGTGACAACACCTTCCAAAATCCAGCCGTGTGGGCTGCCTGGAGCAACGCCTGCATCACCACCGTCCCTGCGCCACGTC
>CAZIKU010000052.1:16747-18021 GCA_964539815.1 uncultured Klebsiella sp.
CGCTCGGTACGACGACGTACTTGCAAACGCCACCACCTCGTCTGCCACACACGCGACCACACATGGGTAGCGCGGGTTGGTGATGGTGGCGAGGAGTTCGTCTGGGGTACGCAAGCGCGTCTCGAAGGTGGCGATGCGATCACTAATCCCCTGGTTGTAGATGGTGGTGAGTGCCGGCGCATCATCAGGGTGCGCCGGTCGTGTCGTGTAGTGCATCATTGAGTCAGATTGTTGCTCATCTGTGTGTAGTGCACTTCGTCGTGGTTGGCCAGGATTTCGACGAGGCGTGCCACCGTGATCTCACCAAAACGGGCATGAATGCCTACACGGGTTAATTCATCCGCTGCGATTGTGCTGAGCCCTGCGACGGTCGCTTGGCGGAGTTCGATGTATGTTGGCAGGAGTTCGGCCAACGACTTGGTGTGATAATTGCCCGCATTGACCTGCTCGTCAGGGTTAAACGGGGCAAATTGAGGACGCTCGCTACTAAGGATGAGGTCGACACGCTCCACATAGAGGCGATCGATGTCTATCAGATGCCCGATGTTTTCCAGAATCGACCATTCTTTGTCTTGGGGACGAAAACGCAGCTGTACGTCGGTGAGTGGTGCAACAAACGCCTGTAAACGGGCAGGAAAGGCGCTGAGTTTGGCGATGTGTGCCGTAAATTCATCCATGATTTTTCTCCGTACAAAACCTATGTGTCGGACGCAGCCGCTGATGTGGCCACATGTGTAATGATGTGACACATGGCATCATAGTGTTCATCTTCATGATTTGCAAGGATTTCTATCAAGCGTGCCAGCGTAATTTCACCAAAATACGAATCGATGCCGATGCGCACGATGTCATGTGCAGTCAATGCGTGCAACGCTGTGACTGTAGTGTGACGCGTCGTGCGCAATAATGCAATGAGTGTATTGATGGATTGAGCATTATAGTTGCCCTGTTGATGGATGCCGTCAATACTAAAGAGTGCGAATGGCTGATACTCTTTGGTACAAATAAGCGCGATACGCTCCATGTACATACGATCAATGTCAATAAGATGCCCGATATGTTCGAGGATGGACCAGTCGCTGTCCTGTCTGCGAAACGTACACTGCGCAACAGTGAGTGATGCGACGAGTGTTTGTACCCGCGCTGGAAATGCACTGAGTCTGGCCACATTGAACACAAAATCGTCCATCACAACTCTATCAATCCGAGAATCTGCGTATAGTGCAAATCATCGTGATTGGTGAGGTAGGTGATGGTGCTGGCGACCTGCCACA
>CAZIKU010000053.1:0-16285 GCA_964539815.1 uncultured Klebsiella sp.
GATGATGCTCATACTGCAGCTGACTCATGGTGAGTTTGTAATAATCGAGCCCACTCGTGAGCACGGGGATATCGCGGTTCATGCCTCGTCCTTTGGTTATGCCACACTCGTGCTCGGTGCCAATACCACGCCCATCTCCAACATGCGCGCCCGCATCTGCACCCGCGATACCTCACCAATTGACTCCGTAGCATCCTCGAGCACCGTCACCGCGAACCCCGCCTTGCGCAAATCAAGCGCAGTATAGCCGACACAATAATCAAATGCTAATCCTGCCAAATAGACGTGCGTGACCCCAGCCGTGCGCAAGGCATCGGCCAAGCCGACCCCCGCCGCATCGAATCCGTTGCACGCGCTATAACTGGTGTCATCGGCACCGTTGCGCAATACTTCCATGCCCTTGTGAATGGTCAACGCACCCTGCGGTACATCCAACTCGGGATGCAACTGCGATCCCGGCGTCCCCGCCACACAATGCACCGGCCAGGTCGTGCTGTAGTTGGGCGGTGTACCAAAGTGCGCCGTCTGGGCCGGATGCCAGTCCTGCGTCGTGAATGTCACCCAGCCCCGATCCGCTGCAGCCGCCAACAAGCGATTACACGGTGCCACGACCTGCGCACCCGTCGGTAACGGCAACTCACCAAATCCGGCTACCCCCAAACGCTCACCCTCCGCCAACGCCATGAACCCACATTGCACATCCACAATTCCCAATGCATGCGTCGCCATGTGCCCCTCACTTTGTATTAGTAATTGTAAAATTTACACTTACTATGTATTGATGAATATAGTAGTGGGTATTGCTAGATTTGTCAATAGTGTATGTTTGACAATATCTCATATTATTTTATGTCAAATCAATACAACAGTGGCAGCGCGGTGATGGTCATGGCGGAATGCGCTATCGCCTGCTTTTTTCATCATGCGGGAAAAAAATATCCCACCAGGCACCGGTAGCGGTACTGGCAGCTAGGCGGTTCTGTGCATTTGGATGCATCCCAAGGGGCCGCCACAGCATGATGCAGCGTCGTTTAGAACATCGCCGTGTCGGTGAGTGTCGTATGCACAAAGCGGTAGAGCCGCGCCGGGCGGTGCGCCCCATCGCGGTACATTTGCGGTGTTTCGGCAATCATATCGAGGCTCATGATTTTTTTGCGAAAGTTGCGTTTGTCCAGAGGCCGGGCCAAGATGGCTTCATACGCCTGTTGCAGTTGCGACAGCGTAAAGACATCCGGCAATAGCGCATAAATCGCATTAGTGTAGCTTATTTTGTTTTTGAGGCGTTCGCCGGCATAGGCCACAATCTGCGCATGGTCAAAGGCCAGATCCGGCAAGGCATCCACCGGCACAAAGCGGGGTTGATGTGGCGATGCACTGTCTGCGAGCATCACATCGCGCCCGAGTGCCATGTATGTCACCGACACCGCATGTCCACGTGGATCACGTGCCACGGTATCGAAGGTGTAGAGTTGTTCGATCAAGGGGAACGCCGTGCTTTGGGTGCCTGCCTTGTCGGCGAGGACGCGTTGTAACGCCACATGTGTCGTTTCGCCGAGAGAAATATAGCCACCCGGCAATGCCGGCCAATCTTGGAACGGGGGATTCGTGCGGGTAATTACGAGCACACATAAACGCCCGTCAATGATTTGAAACACTACCGTATCGACGGTGAGAATCGGTGCCGTATACGTCATCACTCCACCTATCCGTCCTGCCACAACGCCGCATTGTGCAAATCTGCCGGCATGCGCCAATCACCACGGGGACTCAGTGCCACACTCCCCACCTTGGGGCCATCAGGCATCACCGACCGTTTGAATTGACTCCCCACAAAGCGGCGTATGAATAGTTGCAACCACGTGTGGATGGTCGGCTCATCATAGACGCCTGCAAACGCATGTGCCGCCAAAAAGGCAATTTTGCGCGGACTATCGCCCCAGCGCACCAAATGATACAAAAAGAAATCATGCAATTCATACGGACCAATGATATCTTCGGTTTTCTGGCTCACATCACCCGTATGAGCCGTCGTCAATTCGGGCGATACCGGCGTATCCAGAATATCGATGAGTACCGCAGCAATCGCATCACTCACCTGGTCTGCCACACAGCGCACCAAATGACGTACCAGCGTTTTGGGGACTCCCGCATTGACATGGTAGTGGCTGATGTGGTCTCCATTGAACGTACACCAGCCCAAGGCAATCTCGCTCAAATCCCCTGTCCCCAGCACCAAACCACCCCGTTGATTGGCTTTATTGAGCAAAATGCTGGTGCGCAAGCGCGCCTGCACATTTTCGTAGGTCACATCCTGCGTCACACCATCATGCCCTAATGCCTGGAGCTGTTGCGTCACCAATGCACCAATCGGAATAATCTGATGTGGCACACCGTGTAATTCGGCCAATAGCGTGGCATTGCGCTGCGTGCGCTCCGAGCTCGCAGCTGCCGGCATCGTATACGTCGATAGCACATCGGCGACAGGTCGCCCCAGAATCTGTGCCGTGTGGCACGCCACCACAAATGCCAATGTGGAATCCAAGCCCCCCGACAACCCGAGATGCACCCGTGGTGCGCGTGTCGCCAGCATGCGTTGCGCCAACCCGTGGGCCTGTATCTGCAGAATATGCGTCAAGCGCTCGGTACGCGCCTGCGGACTTTCTCCTGCCGGCAAAAACGGATGTGCCTGTACCTGTGGCTGTGGCACCATTGCTGGGCGCGTGGTCGTGGTCGGGATGACCACGTACTGCAGCGCATTGGCACGATTGGTGTCACGCCGGCGATCGTAGCGCAGATGCTCGACGTCGACATCGGCACACAACAGGCGACTATCACGGGCAAAGGGTGCCCGCTCGGCGAGTACGCGACCATTGCTGGCAATCAGCTGATGGCCACTCATCACCACATCCATCGTCGATTCACTCCAATCGCACCCCGCATACACGTAGCCACATACCAACGTGGCCGATTGCATCGTGACCAAGTTGCGCCGGTAGCTGGCTTTGGCGACCAACTCAGGCGACGCCGATGGATTCACGATGACTAGTGCCCCGTGATCGACGAGTGTTGCACTCGGTGCATGATTGACCCACAAATCTTCGCATATTTCGATGCCGATGGGAATCCCCGCCACATCAAAGAGTAACTGTGTCCCAAAGGGCACAAAAGTCCCCTCCAGTGACATACCGCTATTGGCGTGTGGCCACGTCTGGTACCAACGTTTTTCGTAGAATTCACCATAGCTGGGTAAATGCTGTTTGGGGACAATGCCCACGACACGCCCCTCGGCCAGTATGGCGGCCACGTTGTAGATGGCATTGCCCCAAGCCATCGGCAAGCCGACCACCATGACCGTGTGGTGTGTCTGCGTCTGCTGCGCGAGTGTCAGCAACGCCTGTTGCGCCTGCGCAAGCAGTGTCGCGTGCTGCACCAAATCGCCGAGGCTATATCCCGTAATACACAACTCGGGGAATACCACCACAGCCACATCGGCAGCCACTGCCGCAGTATACAACGCACTGATTTGGCTGAGATTATGTGTCACATCTGCCACGCGCACCTGCGGACAGGCGCTCGCAACACGCAGATAGGCATCACTGGCAGAAAATGTGCGTGCCATGCAAAATACTCGTCTCTTTCAGCGCTCGCACCACCGATACATCACTATACTACCATGTTGTGCGCTAGCTGTGACTCATGCCGAGGCACGGGAGAGATGTTGCCACATCCCAATCACATCATTGACCTGGAAACGATTTTGCAGGCGGGTATCATGGAACCAGCCTTCGAGGTACATGATTTCGTCCTCAGACAAGCATGCAATTATGAGACACTCACCACGCATGTCCGCATGAAGTGCCGAAATAACCTGGTGACGTATGAGACTACACGTACTCTGCCATACCAGTGCACGCATCTCAGCATCATGCCTGAGCATTGGGGCAATTAGGAGTCGTTTACAGTGGTCATCTCCTCCCTGCCATATCATGCGGAGCAAGACGTCGTTGTGATGCATAGTCGTCCGGACAACGAGGGTACTCGCCTCGCGCACCCACGTATCAGCATGCGTAAGGAGCAGGGCAATGGCCTCGTTGCTCATCGGCGTACGATGCGTCTCGTAGCCCATCAATCCCAATAACACCAGGTAGGGTTGATTCGCATGTGCACATGCCTGCAACAGCGCAACCGCATTGTCACGTGCAATCATTACCCCAAACAGACGTCCCGTGAATCCCGGAAACAACACTTCCGCCTGGTGATCATAGAGATGCTGCAGACGAATGATGACGTCGTCTACTGCACCGTCAGCCAACGCAGCAAACCACATACGTGGAATTTTTTTGACATGAGTGGCATAATGCAAAAACTCGGTATATGCTGGGGACACGTTGTATCCGTTGAGGACATCCACCGCCGCCACCCGCACATGTTTGCGCTCATCGCGTGCAAATGCTTGCCGCATGACTGGAATAATCTCAGCTGGAGCGTTAAACGTAACCAAAGCCTTGATAGCAGCAAGGCGGACTTCGTGACTGACATCGGCAATCAGCACCATGAGCAAACGCAGGCTATCGGGATGCGCAAGCTTGCCGAGCGCATCAATGCTACACAACATGCACGGCGTGCGCTGTTGGACTTCCTGCATGAGCATTGGCACCGCCGCTATCACACCCACACGGCCAAATATACGAATAGCGAGACGCTTGTGCGTAATACCACGTGATTCACTCTCAAACAGCCATGCCAACGCCTGTGCATCGTGCTGTCTGGCAAGGCGCTCCGCTACATAATAGGCCACAGTGCGATCACTATCATGCAGACGATCATGCAACAACGTCGTCGGAATCGCAATATTCGCCTGTAATACGGCCATGCGCACCAAGGCACTGCGATCAATCAGCCCTCGATGACACAATGCCAGTACATCGACCGTCGGCCACTGCAAGACCAACGCATATGCAGCCGCACGCACCACATCCACCCGATCATATGTCGCCTGAATCACGTCATCGTGTGGTGCACAACAACAACGCTGCCAACACGCAATGGCTGCCAGCCGAATCTCGGCACACGGCGACAAGATGGCCATACGTAGATGTGCAATTACCGCAGGCGATACATCACCTGCGGTAATTGCATGCATGGCAGCAATGCGCACGCAATCATCATTCGCTTGTAACTGCGCAACGAGCGTCTCGTCTGCCGCCGTCATACCACTACTACACACTCTCTACCGGTGCATAAATGCGCCGGAGTGCCACCCATCCAATCGTCTTGGTTACAGGGTTGAGGTAGTACTGCACCCCCACACCACCAGCTATACGCGTCATCAGACCGACCAGCTGGCCAATCACGGTATGCGTTGCGTGTCTGCGCTCCACCGCTGATTCATCGTCGCGCCATAGTGCTGGCACGTGCTGAATTGTCACCAACGGTTGCGCCAATCCCATCACGCCTACCTGCTGGGCACTCGCAATCGTTTGATTTGGTGCAATGGCATACGCACGATTGACGGTCGGATTTGCCCAGGCCCACAACCATGTGTCATTGGCCGAACAGTACGACCCAAGCATCACGTATGTCGCACGCATCACGATCCGTCCGTGGCGCCGATACGTCACCAATCCATCCGTCTGCGAAATTTCCCAATCACAACTACCTAACTCGTACTTTGCTTCTAGTTGCTGTTGTTGCCCCCGCAACCACAGCCGTGACTCTTCTAATACTGCGTTTACCCCTGCCGCTTGGACTGACATAGGCATCCTTTCACTTTGTGGGCACATCTTTAGTATAGCAATTGACATGTCCACAAATGTGCATTTTTTAAGGACGCTGTAATCTCCTCGCAATAGTAGCTGTCACATTGTCAGAGTAGACGTTGGGATTGGTGTATTTGTTGCAGACGGACGTGTACGAAAAGTCGTTGCGTTATAATGGCGCAAGACAGCACACACAGAAAGGTCCACACGATGCAACCGTTACGCGCACTATTGGTTGGAGCAGGAGGCATGGGACGCACCTGGGCCAAAAACCTTGTCAATAACAGTGATGTTCGGTTGGCTGGATGGATTGATATTCGCCCAGGTGCCGCAGCACAGGCAGGTCACGATCTCGGGATTACAGCTGATTACTACGGCGATACGCTCGAGGTTGCACTGGATACGGTACGACCCGATTTCGTTGTTGATGTGACTATTCCTGAGGCACATCACGATGTCACGCTCACCTGTCTCAATGCAGGAATTCCCGTCATCGGCGAAAAACCGATGGCGGTCTCGATGGAGCAAGCGCGTGCCATGGTTGCCACTGCCGAACGTACCGGAGTGCGCTACATGGTCAGCCAGAGTCGGCGCTATGATGCGCGCTTGTGGGCGTATCGCCAGTTGATTCAGCAGGTGGGGAGCATAGGGGTGCTCGATGCAGACTTTTATATTGGGGCGCATTTTGGTGGCTTTCGCGATGTAATGGACAACGTGCTCCTGCTCGATATGGCCATCCATACCTTTGATGCGGCGCGCTATCTACTCGGCGACACGACGCCTGTCTCCGTCTACTGCGAAGAATACAATCCACCCTGGAGCTGGTACAAGGGTGCCGCAGGAGCAGTCGCACTGTTTGAGATGGCCAATGGCGCACGCTTCACCTATCGCGGCTGTTGGGCTGCTGACGGGCAACACACCTCGTGGGAATCAACATGGCGTGCCGTCGGCGCACAAGGGAGTGCGACGTGGGATGGGCATGACCGGATTGTTGCCGATGTCGTTGTCGAGCAGGGTGGATTCCACGCCAAGTGTCATCAGCTCACCGCCCACGCCGCTGCCGATATTGCCCATGGCATTGCAGGTTCGCTCAAAGACTTCATCCACAGCTATCGTACAGGACATACCCCCATGGGTGATTGCTGCGACAACATCCATAGTCTGGCGATGGTCTTTGGGGCGATTGAATCAGCCAAAACCGGTCGCCGCATCACTCTGTAAAACACAAAAATACATCCCCCCTGTGCGGGGGGATGTGTATTGGAGCCGACAACGAGACTCGAACTCGTGACCTGCTGTTTACAAGACAGCTGCTCTACCAACTGAGCTACGTCGGCACCACGTGAAATAATACCACGCCGATATACACGCGTCAACCGCTCCGTGTTATGATGCACATAAATACTTGGTGGTGAGGACAACGGATGCAGGATCAGCATATTTATCTCGATGCCAGTTTTGACCAACGTGCCAAATACACACTTGTGGCCTGGTTACGGCCCCGCGATACGTTTGTTAATATGGGTGAGTCGATTGCAATTATCCAAGATGGCAGTATACGCCGGGTTGTCACTGCACCCTGTAGTGGCGTGATTATTGCGGTGTACGCTGACGCAGGCGCATCGCTCCTCCCCCGTAGTCTCATCGCTACTATTCGCCCCGGACTGCCCTACACTCCCCAAATCAACAACATGGGGACAACGATTGTGGCTGCCGCCTTGATTGGTGCCACGATTGTCCTGATTCCGTTGTTTCGTGGGCTGGTTCATATGACACGCACGGACACGACCACGCAGCTTGTATCCGAGCCATCACCAACTACCAGCGATACACCAGGTGTGGCTGAATTGACGCCCACATTGACAACGGGCGATAGTCAGATCCCCCAGGCGACAGCCACCATCGATAGCATGGCGACGGCCGAACCCTTGCCATCGCTGGGTTCCGACAAAAACACCATCAGCAAGATCCATACGTTGTTTACTGAATTGACAAATCTGTGCAACGAAATCCGCCCCTGGATAGAGCGCGGTTTGCCGGTTGATGAGCACGTGTCGACCTATATGATCACCCCACGTGAAGACCGCCGCAACCAGGTAATCGAACAGTTGCGCACAATTGTGGCAGATAAACGCTCGTTACCCGATGTAAGTAGTAGTGATGCGCAATTGTACGATCAACTCGAACAACTGATGGAGCCGTGCATCGCTATTTTTGAAGAAGTGCGCACGGCGACTTCACAGGCCACTCCTCCACGTGATTTGAGTGCAGAATACAACAGCTGTAATGAATCAAAATCATACCTGACACAATACCTACAACAGCCATAAAAAAGCCCCGCTCTTCATGGTGCAATCCATGAAGAGCGGGATTTGTGTATCTGCGTCTAGCGTTTCATCATGCTACTCATGTCTGCATTCGGCTTGATTGCACTGAGCGTGACACGTGCGACATTCACGGCACTTGCGGTGTTGCTCAATGCGACGTTGTCGATGCGCACTTCACTTCCCACCGATGAGTCCGTCGTCAAGAAGAAGCTGATGCGTACGCGTCTGCCAGCAAAGGCCGTGATATCGACACTTTTGCGCCCATTCACCGTACCACGGCAGACATCAGCTACACCAACAATCGTAGAATCGATTTCGACGTTGAGGACATCAAAGAATGCACCACACGTTTCAGCCGAATCTGCCGTCATATCAAAGAGCAGGCGGCGTGCATCTGCCGGGAGCGTCACATATTGGCTGATGCGATCACTCACCAGATTCCGTGGTGGGGCTTTGCTGCCTAGTTTGGCGACACCACTGGCGATATACTGACCAGCAACCATGCCACTCATTCCGGTCTCTGCCCAATCGCCATTGCCACCACTGGCAAAGTCTGCATTCAGGACGGTGGTATTGGTCTGTGGTGGGACAAAGCTGACCGTATCAATATCCCACGAACTGACTGCCTTGTAGTCGTTGACTAACTCGAAGATGACTGACACCGTCTGACCGGCATAGGCACTCATATCGACGACGGCATTGCTGTAGAGCCATACCGGGCTCCAGCGACTCTTGTTACAGACGTCCCAGCTAGCCAACAGCGTACCATTGACGAGTATGCGTGCCGTATCACTCGTACAACTCGACGATGATTCAAATGAGTAGATTGCCATGCGCACTGCCATGGACGTGTTATCCGATGGGACGGTCATGATCTGTTCGAGTTGCGCATTTTCGTTGAACACACCGCCAATCCAGGCAAAATAGTTGCCCAACCAGACTGGTCGATTGGGACGACCTGTCCAACGCCCAATGAATGGGAAGCCGAGTGACGAGCGTTGCGTCCAGCCCAGCGTGTTTTGTTCGAAGTCGCCATTCACGACGCCACCACCCGCAAATGTTGGGGTAATTGATGGAGTCATCGACGGTGTGAGCGATGGAGTCATAGTCCGTGTCGGCGACACGGTCCGCGTATTCGATGGGGTCAACGTATTCGAAGGTGTTGCCGTATTTGATGGTGTCATCGTGTTGGTGGCAGTCCGCGAACTCGTCGGCGTCATCGATGGCGTGAGTGTGGGTGTTTCCACTTGTGGAGTACCCACCGGGACTTGACTGTTATAGAGGTACAACACCTCGTTTGCGCCGACATTCCCACCAGCAATCATGAGTTCATCGGCATCAAACGTTCCGTAGGTACTCGCCACTTGGCCAATTGCGATGCGTGCGGGGAGAAAGCTGGTGGTAATCGCACCCGTCACGCGGTCAATTTCACGCCCATCGACGTAACTCCGGAGCGTGCCGGTTACACCGGCGCCCGGTGATACCACACAGGCGACCTGATGCCATTGCCCGTCGGCAATATTGCCACCGATGGTGGTGGCAAACTTGGTGCCACCGATGGTGATACTACACACGAGTTTGCCGGCATCCACAGACATATTGAACCCCACAAACCCAGCAAAACTCTGGAGCAGTGGGGTATCACTGCTCGTACGCACCCACATACTGACGAGCACATTGCTGGGAATGCGATTAAACAGGAATCCGGTACTCACCAGCGCATTGGCACGACTTGCGTCGAAGCGCAACGCACCTGATTGGATGCCATCACTAACTGCATCAACACAGAGCACTCGCACCTGGCACCGCAGTGGATTCGAGGGTAACCAGACGCTTGGATTATACACGGTGCTGCTATCGAATGTCGCTTTGATGAGTTGACTGTTGCGCATCAGCGGCGTGACCGTGCGTGACAGTGTCGGCGAGCGTGTGATTGTTTGCGAACGAGTTACTGATGCCGTACGTGTGGCCGTTATGCTGCGTGTCGCAGATACCGTCCGCGTACTTGTCGTCGTCGCCGTCGATGATGGCGTCACGGGGGTAGTCGTATTACTGGGCGTGAGCGTCAGGCTGGGTGTCAATGTTTGGGAGGGTGTCAACGTGATGCTCGGCGTCGGTGAAATCGTCATCGTAGGCGCGACTGCCATGGCATCAGCCACTGCTTTACCGGCATCAATGATGCCCAACCCACACTTCCCCGCAGTGGTACATGGATTCCCGTTGGTGTCTGTCGGGAAGGTCGTCACGTTGGCGAGTTTGGTCATGTACGTGGCAATCGTATCCACCGATGCATTCGGGAGCAACCCGTACAACAACGCTGCGACACCTGCCACATGTGGCGTGGCCATGCTTGTGCCCTGCATATTACCGTACCCCGCAGAAAGCTCGGGGTTGGTGGCAGGGATTGTGTAGGCACTGGTGTACCAGGTCGACAAGACACGACCTGCAGACAAGGAACCGCTGTAATTGGCGTCTCCACCGGGGGATGCCACATCGACCACTGCACCGTAGTTACTGTAGTAGGCTCGTTTGCCGGTTGGGCCCGTCGACGCGACCGTCACTGCATCGCTACAGTTGGCCGGCGTAAACATTTGGGCTTCGCTGTTGCTATTGCCAGCCGCCACAACCACCATGGTGCCCTTTTGTTTAGCTGCAGTAATCACACTCGCATAAACGGTCGGGCAATAAAAGTTCGTGCCATCAAAGGGTGCGGATCCACCCAAACTCATACTAATCACGTTGGCGCGAATAGGGGAAGTCGGCACACCGGCTACAGCGATTTGCGCAGCCCAACGCATGCCATCAGCAATATCCGAGCTATACCCGCCACCACGTCCCAGCACGCGCCCAATCATCAATCGTGCATCACCGGCGACACCAGCCACACCTACACCATTGTTGGTGTAGGCTGCAATCGTCCCAGCTACGTGCGTACCGTGCCACGAACTCAACGACCCTGTTGAGAAATTTCCATCACCTTCGTCGCGGGCACTTGCATCGCGGCCATTGCCATCGCCCGCCATGTTCGCGTCGGAGATGAAATCGTATTGACCGGCAATTTTATCGGGGTTGTACGTGCCCGTGGCTGCCACATACCCCAAATCAGGGTGTGGCGCAATCCCGGTGTCGAGTACTGCGACCACTGCTCCGGCGCCACGTGCACCAGCATCCCACGCACCAATGGCGTTCATGCCGTAATAGCCAGATGAACCAGGAGCAACGTAGTGCCATTGATCGGGATAACGCGGGTCATTGGGATTGACGCTAATCGTAGCAATCACGTCTGGCTCGACAGTGGCCACATCGGCGATATTTTTCCAGGCACCCTGGAGTTGCAGAACTTCGTTTTGGCCGACGAATCGTTCGAGTTTGAGCACATGGCCATTCTCGCCCACTGCACGTTTGTAGGTCCCTCGTGCAAGTCCACTTCGTGCCGCACTGTCACTGAATTGACGCCAAAAGAGCGTGTCAGCAGCAGACCGCGACGCAGTACTTTTGAGGTACACAATCATCTGGTCGGTAACTGCGGTATTCGCGTCTACAGCAACGGGACTTTCTTGGGCCGATACCACTGTCGGCATGAGTAGTCCGATGAGGAGTACCCACGCAATGACGACAGAGAGGCGCCGATTCATTCGAATTCCCATGTTGTATTCCTTACATGTATTGAAATCGCTACTGTAGACGACGTCGAGCACACATCAAATGTTCCCACGATGTGTGCATGACAGCGTAGATATATATCGACAATTGCAATCACTGAATCACCTGGGTATTATACACGTCGAAAATATCGAAAAATCGATATGTGGTGTCATCAATACGCTATCAAAGATAAATTTAGGGAAATTTTTGTCATGGTGGTGTAATCTTTCCGCGATTGTTGGCGATTTGTAATCTGCGTGTAGCCACTTTTTCATCTTGTAGTTAGCGGTATGTAACGGTTTGACGCTGTTTTTTACGTATACGGATGATACAGTATGGTCAAGGAAATGAATCACGTAGTTAGGTGCAGTGCATTATGTCAGTACAAACACAATCGCCACACACAATCGCCACATGCCACGTCATGGAACCAACCGCCATGCTCGAAATTCAAACATGGCGCTACAAGGGCATCATGGCACGGTATATGTTCAGCAGTGATCCATTCGAGCAACAGTGGGCCTGTCGCCCACAGAGTGGCTATTGGCAGGTGCGCAATCGCGACCGTGAACTCATCGGCTTTGCCATTGTTGGCCCAAACGCCCAAACAGCAGGCATCAACTATACGGGTGACGCCATCGACATGATTGCCGGCTTACGCCCCGACCTCATCGGATACTATCGTGGGTACGCACTCGTCAGCGATGTCGTGAGCCATGCACGCATGCTCTACCCACACAAGCGCCTACGGGTCACTATCCCGAGCTGGCATTTGTCGGCATTGGCCGTCTGGCAGCGCGCTGGTTTCTTCCCCGAATATGCAGCAATTGCTGCAGATGGGACACCGATGGTCGTACTGCTCTAGGCGACATCCTGTGTATGGTGACTGGTATAATGGCGTTGATACCAGTCGCACACACCAAAGGATTTGTTATGCCCAAGCACGCAATTACCGTCAAGAATGGCCCCCAACCTGGTGGTGCATATTCACCCGTGTTACGCGTCGGCGATTTCATCTTTGTATCGGGCCAAGCACCCATTGATCCCACAACCAACGAAATCGTGGGCGACACCATCGAAGCCCAGACAGCACGCACTCTCGAAAACATCAAAATCCTGCTGAGTGCCGCAGGCGCGACGATGAGTGATGTGGTCAAAGCGACGGTTCACCTCTCTGACATGGCGCTCTTTGACCGCTACAATGCGGTCTATGCCAGCTACTTCCCCGATCCCAAACCAGTCCGTACCACCGTCGGGAGTCAACTCGACGGCTTCATGGTCGAAATCGATGTGATTGCCTACGTAGGAGCCTAGCCATGTACGACTTGCTCATCCATGGCGGCACACTCATCGACCCTGCAGCACATTTGCATGGACGCTTCGATGTGGCGATTACCCGCAACCGCGTGGCAGCAGTGGCACCGCACATTGCCCATGACCAGGCGCGCACCCACATCGACGCAACTGGACTCCTCGTGTTGCCTGGGCTGATTGATGTACACACACACGTCTACCACGGGGTCACGTATTGGGGCATCGCCCCCGACGCCATTGCGGCACGCAGTGGCGTCACCACCTGGATTGACGTGGGATCTGCTGGTGCCTACAACTTCGTTGGACTGCGGGAATTTGTGATGCGGCAGTGCGATGTGCGTATCGCCACCTTCCTCAATATATCGGGTATCGGTCTTACTGCCCCATTTGGCGAACACGTCAATCTCGAGAACTGTGATGTCGACTTGTGCTGTCGCATCATCGACCAACATCGTGATATTATCATCGGCGTCAAAGCACGTATCGAAGGCAAAACCGTCGGTGACAACGGCCTCGAGCCACTGCGTCGTGCCCGTATTGCTGCTGACCGTACTGGACTGCCCCTGATGGTACACATCGGCTCAGGGCCACCGCAACTCGACGAAGTGCTCGACCACATGCGTGCCGGCGACATCCTGACCCATTGTTTTACCGGTGGCACGATGCGCGTCACTGCCGGTGACGATCGCCCCCACCCTAGCATCATCAGGGCAGCACAGCGTGGCGTCATTTTGGATGTGGGGCATGGTGCTGGCTCATTCGACTTCGCCGTTGCCGAGGGGATGCTGCGTGCGGGACTAGCCCCCGACGTCATTTCGACGGACATGCATCAACTCAGCGTCCACGGTCCCATGTTTGACATGCCCACCTGCATGAGCAAATTCTTGGCAATGGGTGTCGATCTAGACACCGTTGTCAATGCGACCACGGCGCGCCCCGCGCAAATTCTCGGCTTGCGCGATGTAGGGACGTTGCAGGTAGGTGCGTATGCTGATGTCGCGCTGATGCAGTTGCGCGCCGGTGAATTTCATTTCTATGACATCGCCATGGCCAGTCGTAAAGGGACTCACCTCTTGCGCTGTGAACGGACCATTCTCAATGGGCGGGTCATGCCACGTCGCCCAGACCCAGTCCCTGCACCGTGGATCGAGCTGCGGCCCTACCAGCAGGATATCCACGACCGTGGACATACGCCTGATCAGATGGCACAACACGGGCAATAACGATCACGTGACGAAAGAGTGCGCTATGCCGCGGAGTAGCTGGATTACGCAGACACAATTCGATGGCCAACGCATACGGCTCGTGGCACTGGAGCCAAACCTCCATCGCGATGGGCTGGTGGGTGCAGGGGCAGATAGTCGTATTTGGACGTATATGCGCTTCCTCCCTGCAGATACACCAGCGGGCATGGATGCGCATATTGCAGAGCTCGTACGGCGGCGCGATGCCGGCGTAGAGGTACCCTATGTGGTCATCCAGCAGGCGAGCAACACGATTGTGGGGATTACCCGGTTCATCGAGCTACAACCAGCCCACAAAGGACTCGAACTCGCTACATGGCTCAATCCACAGGTACATGGGGATGGTAGCAACATTGAAATCAAGTATCTGATGCTCCAATACGCATTTGAAGTGCTGGGGTGCATCCGCGTACAAATCAAAACTAATGCCAATAACCAGGCGGCTCAGCGTTCGCTGGTGGCACTTGGGGCCACATACGAGGGGCACTTTCGCAACCACTACATTCTGCATGATGGTACGGTGCGCGATTCACTCTTTTATTCAATCATCGACAGCGAATGGCCAGCAGTCAAGGCACACATCCAACAACGCCTGGCACGGCGTATTTCTTCGTGAATCGTCTCTATCAAGAAAGCATGCATATGAATGCCATACTCAGCAAAAGTCGTTATCTTATTTTGATGGCTGTACTCGGCACCCTCGTGGGAATGATTGCGTTGATGGTATTTGGTCTGTGGGAAATCTACAACATCTTGGCACTGACCGTATCAAGTCACGAACAAAAAGATATCGGCAAACAACTCACCTTTGCCTTTATCGAAGTCATTGACACCTTCCTGATTGCCACCGTCTGTTATATCACTTCACTCGGGCTGTATGAATTGTTCATCGATGATGCACTCGAGTTACCCGCATGGCTCAACATCACGTCACTCGATGACTTGAAAAACAAGCTGACCAGTGTGGTGGTCGTTGTCCTCGGCGTCGTGTTCCTTGGCAAAATTGTCAGCTGGGATGGGAGTAGCGATATTCTCAACATTGGTGCATCAATTGCGCTTGTCATCGCTGCACTTACGTGGTTCTTGCGCAACAGTAGCACCAAAGGGCACTAGGCATGAATCTCTTCCGTGGGCGCATGCTTCGTCTCGCAGCCCCAGATGCCAGTGACCATGCTGTGGTACGGCATTGGAGTGACGATGCTGAATTTTTACGCCGGCTGCAGCTCAACTATGTCCGCCCCTTCAGCATTGACGAAATTCCGCAGACATATTTGGGTGGCTCGAGTGGATCCAACTACATCCACTTCAGATTGCGCACGTTGGTCGATGATCGACTCGTCGGCTATGTGGTGCTCTACGACATCTACTGGAATCTGCAGGTGGCAAGTATGGGCATTGCCATTGGCGACCCTGCCGATCGTGGGCGTGGCTATGGGCGTGACGGCATGGAATTGATACTCCGCTATGCATTCCACGAACTCAATCTGCACCGCGTCGCACTCACCGTGCTGGCACGCAATACGTCGGCCAGACAGCTGTACGAGCGTGTCGGATTCCAGGTTGAAGGAATTATGCGCGACAACGACTTTCGTGACGGCGTGCGTGGTGATGATGTGATGATGAGTATCCTGGCACCAGAATGGCGTGCCCGCCCACCGTATTTTTTCACCACCGAATAATTGCATCAATACATGCGGACCTTTTGGCCTCCATGCGACGGTATCACTCATGTGGTATGCGTCGTATGGAGGTCATTCATGGAAACAATGCAACGCTGGCGCGTTTCGCTCGATTTCACCGCCGAATTCCCCATGCTCCGGGGTGGGCTGTATCTGCGCATGATTGGTGAAAGTTGGCGACAACTCGGCCAACTTCATCCCGATGTCATATGTTCGTCGCTACATATGCGTAGTGACGGCGTCACTGGATACATTGAAAGCACATCCGTCGTCGCAGCCGCAGCCGCACTCGACACCTTTCGCCATAAAAGCACCGA
>CAZIKU010000053.1:16385-17857 GCA_964539815.1 uncultured Klebsiella sp.
CAAATGGCACATTTCAAGCAATCATACGTGTTGTACCTTGTGGCAGTGGTGATCGGGTGTATTGTTGCAGTCTCGATATGGCAGAATCCACAACAACTCCTGGCACGCTTTGCCAAGCCAGTTGCACAATCGTCAGGTATCACTGCGCCACAAGTCGTCCCGACCACAAGTAATCCTGTGGGGAACGGCACCAAGGGAGGACGCACGTATGCGAATACATCATTCGAGGATTCTGATTTTTCCTGTTATTCGTTACCAAGCGGATGGGCCTATATTAATCAGAGCAAGATGCGTGGCTGGCTGACAGCTCACCCACCGTGGGACGAAACGAATTGTAATCCGCCTGGGAATCAGACCAACGTACGCATTATCGAAATCCAGCGGTCTGGGCTTCAAGGAACCAATGCGTACGACGGCAGTAAATATGCCGAATTAAATGCCAACTGGAAGACGTTTATCTATCAGCAGATGTGCGTTGCAGATAGTGACGTAATTGATTTCACCTTTTATCACAAAGGTATTAATGCGGGTCGTGCCGATATTTCGGTCTTCCGATTCGGGATTCCAAGTGGACTCCCATCGAGTAGTTATGGTGCCTCGTTACCAGGTGATTCTTACAACCGACCCATGATGTATGCCAAAACCACATCAGCATGTGGTGGGTCGTGTAAAGATGCAACTTCAGCCGAATATACGGGATTCACGTTCAACAGTGTCAACTACACCACTCCTCCAGGTACTTCGAATCCTGCAGCATCGGTAGTCAACAAGTGGGGCAAGTACTCCGGATCACACACGTTGCCATCGACAGGGTGGGATGGGGTGAAAAATCTCGGCTTCGCCGCCATCGATGGCCCAAGTGATACCGGTGGTAACTTCCTCGATGGGATTACTGTCGGTCTCGCTCCCTTTATCGATATGGGCACATCACGCGACAAAACCGCTCTGGAAGGTGCAAGTCCTACCGCCATGAACATCCGCATCAACGGTCGTGTCAGCACCGGCACTGTCATCGCCCTGCGGCGCAAACTCGATAATCCAGGACCAGCCACCAGCGATACCGACTTCACACTAGGCACAGTCACCGCTGGTGCATATGGGAATGCGAGTGTCGCACACACCACGGGCACAGATTTATGGCTCATTACCATTCCTCCGGGCGATTATGACGGTGGCTTGGTACCAGCCAACAATAAGGGTGGCTTGACCGTCCCTATAACTTATGTGAATGACAGTGCAAGTGAAGGTACCGAGTGGGCCTGGTTTGAAGTCGCACGCCCCACCAAAGATGGCTCAAGTCCCTATTACAGCAGCGACTACGGTACGACGACGGGGAATTGGGAACTCGCAGATCCGGTATGTGATAACTCGTTCAAGAGCGATGGCGTGGTCTACTCCATCACCGAAAACGCCGATACACCGACTCCCACTGCAACACGCACAGCAACCAATACACGCACCAATACGCCGAC
>CAZIKU010000054.1:0-17843 GCA_964539815.1 uncultured Klebsiella sp.
CAGTGCCGAATGTGGAGGGGAATTTCTCGCCATCCACGAAAAATTTCTCATCCCCCTCGCCCCACCACCAGTCGATGTTTTTCTGGTCCCAGGCACCATACCACCAGCTGGATGCGGGTGCTGTTGGCTCCTGCCACGCGTTGTGCACATGCAGATACATGCCACAAAAGCGCCCCATCCCCTGTGTGAGCAGGATGGGCCAGTCAATGTCGCGCCCGTGCTGCTGGACTTCGTCGACGAATTGATCGCCGTGCCATTTGGCGTGGAACCGGAGCAGTGATCGTGCATCATGCGACACTGCGTCGTGGGTGATGTGCATGTCCACCTGATGTGGCACGTCCCCACGATTGCGGAGCGTAATCTGTGCCTGGCTATGGAACGGCATGTACCAGTGACAGTAGCCATACCCGGTGGTCATCCCCATGGGCAGTGTGCGATGGTAATGGACACCAGGTGCACTGCCAAACAAATGCCCCAGAGGCACGGATACGCTGGCCTGGGCATCATCATCCCAGCGGATTTCGAGCACGATGTCGCGCAGCAACGCGGCACTCTGTGTGGCATGCAACGCATCAGATTTGACGTAGATGCCGGTGATAGCACGATTTCCCGCGATGACATGGGTCACCGGCGTGCTCCCCACCGTGCCCTGTAGATGGGCGCGCTCACCGTGTGGTGGTATGTGCCCTCGTTGCGCCAGCGTGCGATCTGCGTGGGCGATGGCTTTCCACGTAGCGCTATCGTATGTGCCGTCATAGCGTGGCACCTGGGTGTCTGCAGGGAATGTGGTGTAGGTGAAGTGATAGTACATGCCCCAGTGTGGGGCAAAGCGGATTTTGCATGAACGCTGAAAGGGAATGGGCAAGAAGCGGTTGCGCCCACGTGACAACGTGGGTGTCAACTCGGGCACGTTGGTGATGCCCATCGGGTTGAGTGGTGCCGGGTGCCGCCCAAAAAAGTCGGTGAATGGCATGTCCACCACAGGTGCCTGACCCTCGTCGATGAATATTTGGATATGTCCGTGTGCCGCAAATGCTGACCAGACGCGCCAAATGACGCCTGGTCCCGTCTGCTCAAATACGACGATGTACTCATCCTCGCGGCGAATAAACCCGGTGCCGTCGTCGTTGGCATCCCAGTCCACGTATTGTTGGTGCTCGGCATCGTAGCGCGAACGGCGGTCATAACTCGAAAAAGTGCCACTCCGCTCACCGGCGCTGGGTGGCGTGGCAAGGCGGGGTAGATCGGTCAAGCGCTGCACAAGGTCGTGATAGGTCAGTGTCACCATCCTATGCTCCTCCATCGATTGCAGTATTGCTATTGTACGAGAAAATGATGCATATATAGAACATGTGTTATCACCATCATCTAGCTCTGTGTGTGCTTGTGCGTGCGTTTGTGACCGGGCGAATATAATACGCCCTTGCGAGACTGTGGGACATAATTCAATACTGCATGTTCAATTGCACCTACTGTATAGCCACATAACCAACGTGCTGTCGCGATTGGCGTACATATTGTTATTACACCAATATTGTAAGATATGTAAATGATAAACGATTGAATTATACTGCAGTAAATGACGTCAGATTGAGTTGATTATTAAAAACATAAATCACTTATTTAATTGATTAATATGCAATATATGTTTTAATTTTTTACTCATAAAAAGTATCGAAATAAAGAAAATAAATGGCAAAGATATCTTGATAAATACTTGACAAACAAAAAATGCGTGGTATTGTGGGGGCATACCGTTGAATGTGTGAAAGTCCACACAAGCGGGAAGTGAAGTGGGATAGAAGTCGGAAGGAGCGGAGTATGAGTCAGCGCATTACAAGCCCTGTCCAGTTGCGCGAGTTGCGGTTAGCCCATTTCTTGTTTGCGGATCCACGGGCGAGCATTTTGTGGTTGGTCGTCCGCATCTGGGTGGGGTATCAGTGGATTGAGGCTGGCTACGGCAAAATATCCAACCCCAAAGGGGTTTGGATTGGTGAGAATGCGGGAGTGGCATTGGCAGGCTTCGTGAAGGGTGCACTCGAGAAGGCCAGTGGCGATCATCCTGCAGTCCAAGGCTGGTATGCCGACTTTTTGGCGAACTTCGTATTGCCCAATGTCGTGCCATTCAGCTACGTCGTGGCCTTTGGTGAAGTTGCCGTTGGGCTTGGTTTGATGCTGGGTGTCCTGACCGGGATTGCAGCCTTCTTCGGTATTGTGATGAATACGAACTTCCTGTTGGCAGGTACGGTGAGCACGAACCCGATTTTGGCCATTCCTGCAATCTTCTTGGTGTTGGCATGGCGCAACGCAGGTTGGTATGGTCTTGACCGCTTCTTGTTGCCCATGATTGGCACACCATCACAACCGGGATCGATTTTTGACAGCGATGCCCACGTCACAAATACGCGATAGCACAGCGTCGATTCATCACCCTCTTGGGCTTGCCCAAGAGGGTGGTTTTTTGTGAGAATTAGCGTATGATAGATGCAACACCATGAAGTGAGAGAGCAAATCCGATGCGCGAACTTTTCATCATCACCGTTATCATCACCAGTGCTGTCAGATGGTGGTTGTTGTACCGCCAGTTGCGCCATGTCCAGATGCATCGCAGTGTGGTACCAGTGCCATTTGCGAGTCGGATAACACTCACTGATCACCACAAAGCGGCTGATTACACGCAGGCGCGTGGGCGTATCACTGCCGTCGCCATTGCGCTCGAGGCTGTTATGACGCTGTGGTGGACGGTTGGTGGGGGGATTACGATAGTGATGCAGTGGTGGGACACCTGGCAACTATCGCCACTGTATGCAGGTGCGGCACTTTTCGTGTCGTGGGTAGTCATTGACACATTGGTGGCATTGCCGTTGCGCATCTATCGCATCTTTGTCATCGAGGAGCGCTTTGGCTTCAACAAAACAACGGTAGCAATATTCATCAAAGATCTCTTGTTATCTGCAGTTATTGGACTCGTGATTGCCGTGCCACTCATCTACGGATTGCTCTGGATTCTGCAGTCACTGGGGGTGTGGTGGTGGGTATGGGCATGGATAGCCTTTTGTCTCTTTCAGTTGTTGGCCATTTGGGCGGTGCCTACGCTCATTGCTCCGTTATTTAATCGGTTTACGCCGCTGAGCGACACAGTACTCACCCAGCGTATTGACGCATTGTTGCAACGGGTTGGCTTCGCCAGTTCGGGGGTTTTTGTGATGGATGCGTCGCGACGGTCGGGGCATGGCAACGCCTATTTTACGGGTATTGGCAACCAAAAACGCATCGTCTTCTTTGATACATTGCTGGCGCAGCTGAGTCACGGCCAAATCGAAGCCGTGTTGGCGCATGAATTGGGTCACTACAAACTCCAGCACATCCCCAAAATGATTGCTGGGTCATTTGGCATATCGTTGATCGGGTTTGTGGGGATGGATTGGCTGCTCCGCCACCCCGATTTTTTCGCTGGTATTGGACCAGTCTCGGCAACGAGTGCCAGCACCATTTTGACATTTTTGCTGGTCAGTCCGGTACTGATGTTCTGGTGTGACCCAATCCAACACTGGCTGTCGCGGCGCCATGAATACGAAGCTGATGCCTTTGCGGTGGCGCATACCAATGCCACAGACATGATCGATGCCTTGGTCGTTCTTTTTAAGGAAAACGCGAGTACGCTGACACCAGACCCGCTGTATGTGGCCTGGTACTATACGCATCCGCCGACAACGCTCCGTATCGCCCATATCAGTAGCCAGGAGGCGCACAATGGCACCATTCATGCAGGTTGACCAGCACACGTTGCCGTGTAACGACTGCCCCTATGGTGGGGTTTGTTGCTCCTATGGTGTGACAATAAGTCAGGTCGAAAAAGAGGCCATTACGGCACGTTTTGGTGATGATGTCGTGTACCGCGATGAAAAAGGATATTGGCGCACGGCCGTCCGCGATCGACACTGCATTTTCCAAGCAGACGATGGGCGTTGTACGATTCACAGCGAGGATTTTTATCCGGCGCAGTGCCGCGCATATCCGTGGCACTCGGTGACCGAAGTCGGTGACGCATACGTCAATACAGGGGTGGTCTACGACCAGCCCTACGAATGCCCAGCCATGGTGCTGGCCGCACTCGACGCCAAATTCCGCACATTGGCTCAGCATGCGGCACGCCAGGTCCACATCGAGGAGTTGATTATCCAACTCCTGCCGCATACCGATGCGCAACTCTAGGCGATACTAAGTGCGACTGCGTGTTTGCCGACTACATCACCACTTTTTGCCAGCGACCCGTTACATCCGACCACGGCCGTGATGCGTGGGTGTGTGCGCACGATTTGTGGTACGCCGGATGGCGAGCGGGTGATGACACACGGTAAACTGGTGAAGCCGAGGAATGGAATGGTGGGGAAAAGCGCTTTGAGCAGGGCAACTTGCGCTGCATGCACTGCGGGCATGGCGTCATTGCGAATCCACTGCTGGAGTTGCGGCAGACTTTCCACAAACACATCGTGCACGCTGTTGCTGCCCAACTTGATGTACCACTTGCCATCGGGGTAGCAGATGGGTGGTGTCAGGTAGGCATCGCTTATGACATCGGAGACACAATCCACCATCATGCTGGGCATGCCGGCTAGCGCTGTGGCCGTATCCGCGCTGATTTCACCCAGCACCACCGTTTCGGTTTTGATGGTGTGTGGCACGGGCGTGGGGAGCAGTCCACAGAGTCCACTATAGGCGCCGGCTGCGACGATGACCTGGGCGGCGTGAATGGTCTGCCCGTCCTGTGTCTGGATGACCACATAATCGTCGTGAGGGATGAGCTGGGTGACGATGTCGCGCACGAGTGTCGCCCCTTGTTGTTGTGCACAGAGTAATTGTGCCCGTACCATGGCACGGGGGTCGATGTAGCCTGATGGTGCAGCGTCGTAGATTCCGTTCATGCCGAGATGCGGATTGAGCATGGGGAAGCGGGTACTGAGTTCTGCTGTCGTGAAATCCTCGTAGTTGAACCCGAGTTGGGATTCAAGCTGTGTGCGGATGGCGGTATAACTGAAATTTGCCAGATTGTGACTAATCGAGAGCGTCCCACATGCCACATGAAATGGAATACCACTTTGTTGTTCAATATCAGCATACGTGGCGAGCGCTTCGTTGGCCCACAAGGCGAGTTGGATATTGCGGGCGGAACGGTGGGTAATCCGGCCACAGTCGTAGTGACTACTCCACACTTGGTGGGTGGCACGGGGCGCTTCGTGTGGCCCAATGATACAGGTTGTCAGCCCAGCCCGACTGGCGTGGCGGGCGGCACCACTCCCGATAGGGCCACATCCGATGATGGCAATGTCGTACATACTGCATCCTTTCCGTGTTAGGTACACCAATCAGGCCACGGCATGAAAAACGTCCGTGTGTCATAGGACGCCGTGTGTTGGTAGATGCCTGGAGTAGGCAACGGTGTCACTGCGCCAGTGGCTATCAAGCGCTGGGTGAACTGGGTATGATCGAGGTGTTGTGTGGTGATGTGCTGATAGATGTGCCAGAGTGTATCAATGTGAAACGCTTCTCCCACGAGCTGCAATGCGAATGGCTGCGTGATGATGGCATGGGCGAGATGAGTGTGCGCGTGGTTGATGATTTGCGCATGGTCGAATGCCAGTGGCACCGGGAGGTGTGCGAGTGGAAACCAGGCAACCCGTGGTGTTTCGTCGGATGGCGTGAGGGTGAGTGCGGTTGCACAGAAACCGAGAAATGCGATGCTGACGGTTTGGCGCCGTGGATCGCGGTGTGGGTCACCAAATGCGCCGATTTGGGTCACGTAGATGTCGTGGACGCCGGTTTCTTCGCAGAGTTCGCGTTGGGCGGCGTGTGCCAAGGATTCGTTGGCATCGACGAAGCCACCAGGCAACGCCCATTGCCCGGCAAATGGAGGATATTTGCGCTGTACCAGTAGGATGTGGAGTGCATGCTGATGCATGCAGAGCAGCACAACATCGGTGGTAACGGCGATTGGTGGCGTGACCGGATGTGACATGGGTGTCCTCGGGTGGCATGATATGCATCAAGTATACTGTGATTCCGTCATCTATTAACATTGTATTTGAAGTGTATTTACATAATTGAATTTTCCTTCATCATAACGTGAGTCTATGCTACAATAATGCTCAACGGGGTTCATTTTCCGCGCATGTCAGTTGCTTGTGTCCACAGTGCGTCCCAAGGGGTGCTTGATGCAACTAGAGATGACCGAACGACGACGGCAGCTGTTGAAGCTGTTAATCCAAGAGTATGTAACCACATCGGCACCGGTGGCGTCTGAGCACTTACTACGCCGTCATGGTTTGAATGTGTCATCGGCCACGATTCGCAATGAATTGGCCACACTCGAGGAGCTCGGATTTTTGACGCATCTGCATACGTCGGCAGGGCGGATTCCCACGGATGCCGGGTATCGCTTTTTCGTCGAGAATCTGATGGAACAGCCGATTTTGCCGGTGCACGAGGAGCGCACCATCCGGCATCAGTTTGCTCAAGTGCAGACGACGCTTGATCAGTGGCTCAATTTGGCGGGGTCTGTGATGGCACGTCGTGCCCAAAATGTCTCCGTCGTCTTGCCGCCACGTGTGGCGTTGGCGCGGTTGCGCAATGTGCATTTGATTGCGGTGCACGATACGTTGGCGCTCGTCGTCGTCGTCATGCATGATGGCATGGTGCGGCAGCAGACGTTGGTGCTCGATAGTGCGTATAGCCAAGACGAGCTGACGCGGGTGGCGCACATGGTCAACGAGTTGGGACATGATGCGAGTACGCCGCAATTGCGTGAGCGCCTTGACCATCTCGAGACAGTGGCAGACCCGTTGGTGCGGGCAGTTGGTGAATTGGCGTGTAGCACGATGCGCCAGTACGAAGAAGCCTTGAACAGCGAGGTGCGGGCTGACGGCCTGCTCGAAATGTTCAATCATCCGGAGTTCGCACAGACAGACCGCATCAAGCAGATGCTGGAATTGGTGCAGACGGGGAATGTTTTGGCGCCGCTGATTCCACAGGTGACGCGTAGCGACGGTGTACAGGTGATTATTGGCACAGAGCATCAACATCCCGAAATGCGTGATATGAGCATGGTGCTAGCACGCTATGGTGTCGATGATGATATTGTGGGTGTGTTGGGGGTTGTGGGGCCGACACGCATGCCGTATGCCCGTGCGATTGCGACGGTGCGTGCGATTGCGGCGGTGATGAGTGATTTGGTAAGTGAGCTCCATGGTGATACACGTAGCGAGCGTGACGACCATGCACATAGTGATGAGCGCACATCGCTTTCGTAGGTGTGCGACATAGGGAGGTAACCAATGTCCGATGCGAATGCATCAGCAAATGAACAACCACAAGCTGAGAACGTCACTGACGTCGCAGCATTGCAGTCCCGTATCGAAGCGCTCGAGAAAGAGGTTGCCGAGCACAAGGATGCCTACTTGCGCGCAACCGCAGATTATCGCAACCTCAAACGCCGGTATGATACCGAACGCATTGAGTTGGTTGGTCGTGCCGCAGCAACAGTGTTGATGAAATTGTTGCCCGTGGTCGACGATATGCGCCGGGCAGCCGACAGTGTGACCCCAGAACTCGAGAGCACGGCCTGGTATGGCGGATACAAACTGATTCCCCACAAACTGCAACAACTCCTCGACAGCGAAGGAGTGACGGCACTTGTTGTCGAAGGTCAACCCTTTGACCCCAACATCCACGAAGCAATCGCCTATGAGCCATGCGATGCAGAACTCGATGGCAAAGTCGTTGCAGAATTACAACGCGGGTACATGTTGCGCGACAAAGTCCTGCGTCCTGCCATGGTTAAAGTAGGACAAGCTCAGTAAATACACAACGCTAGGTATGTGAAGGATGGCATATGGGTAAAGTCATTGGAATCGATCTCGGTACGACAAATTCAGTGGTCGCAGTAATCGAAGGTGGCGAACCGACGATTATTCCGAGTGCCGAAGGGCAACGCTTGACCCCATCTGTGGTCGCCTTTAGCAAGTCGGGCGATAGACTGGTCGGACAAGTCGCCAAACGGCAGGCCGTCGTGAATCCCGAGCAAACAGTCTTCTCGGCAAAGCGGTTTATGGGACGCAAACTGAGTGATAGTGCGGTACAGCGCGACAGAGCCTTCATCCCGTACCATCTGGTGGCTGCAGATAATGGCGATGTGATGGTCTCACTTGCTGGCCGTAACTATGCGATTCCCGAAATTTCGGCGATGGTACTGCAGAAGCTCAAAGCCGATGCAGAAACATACCTCGGCGAACCAGTCACGCAAGCGGTGATTACGGTGCCTGCTTACTTCAACGATGCGCAACGCCAATCGACCAAAGATGCAGGGCGCATAGCCGGACTCGAAGTGTTGCGCATCATCAACGAGCCCACTGCATCTGCATTGGCCTATGGTATTGAAACACAGGCCAACAATCAGACGATTGTGGTCTACGACATGGGTGGTGGCACCTTCGACGTCTCGATTCTCGAGCTAAGTGACGACGTATACGAAGTCAAATCGACCAACGGTGATACACACCTCGGTGGCGATGACTTTGACGAGCGCATCGTGCATCTTTTGCTCGAAGTCTTTAAAAAAGAGACGGGGCTGGACTTGTCGGGGGATCGCACTGCGCTCCAGCGCCTGCGTGAAGCCTCCGAAAAAGCCAAAATGGAGCTCTCTACTCTCATCAAAACAGAGATTAATCTGCCGTTTATCACGGCAGATGCGACCGGCCCCAAACACCTCACGATGGAATTGACACGTGCGAAGTTTGAGTCGATTACGGCGGATTTGGTCGATCGGTCGTTGACACCGGTGCGCCAAGCCTTGATTGATGCAGGGATGCGTGCCAGCGAAATTAATTCTGTGGTGTTGGTGGGTGGACAGACGCGCATGCCCGCCATCCAGGCTGCCGTACGGAACTTCTTTGGCAAAGACCCACAAAAAGGAATTAACCCAGACGAAGTAGTGGCGATTGGTGCGGCCATCCAAGCCGGCGTCCTCTCGGGCGAAATTGCTGATATTTTGTTGCTAGACGTGACTCCCCTCACCTTGGGCATTGAGACGTCGGGTGGCGTGATGACGCCGTTGATTCCCCGTAACACGACGTTGCCCACCTACAAAAGTCAAGTCTTTTCGACGGCTGCTGATAATCAAGATGCCGTGGAAATTCATGTCCTGCAGGGGGAACGTGCCGAAGCGCGCCACAACAAATCACTTGGGACGTTTGTGCTGGATGGCATTCCTCCTGCGCCACGGGGCATCCCGCAAATCGAAGTCATGTTCGATATCGATGCCGATGGACTCATCCATGTCAGTGCGCGCGACAAGGCCACTGACCGCGAGCAGACAGTGACGATTACCGCCTCGTCGGGGCTGACGCAGTCTGAAGTCGACGCCATGGTGCGTGAAGCCGAGCTGTATGCCGACGAAGATCGCCGCAAGCGCGATGTCCTCTCACTACAGCATCAGATTGATTCGCTGATGTACAATATTCAACGTGCGTTGCGCAACGACGAGACCATTAGTGCGGAGCGCCGTGGTGCTGCCGAGGCAGGCATGCGTGTGGCACAGAAAGCTATCGATAGTGGTGATCACGATGCGATTAACAATGCCATTGTGGAATTGACAATGGTAGCACATGACGTCACCAATAAACATCGCCCAGCCCCAGGCAGCGTGCCTGGTGATGGTGATGGTGCATCAGTACTGCAGGGTGATGGTGCATCAGTACCGCAGGGTGATGAAGAATCCACCGAGCAAACGGTCAAAAAGTCGGGATTGCGTGATATGTTGCGATTAGGTCGTAAAAAAGATCAGGAGAAATGATTGCGAACGTGCAAAATAAGGTGTGGACATGACAGATAAACGTGACTACTACGAGGTACTGGGTGTCTCGCGCGATGCGTCGCCAGATGATATTCGCAAGGCGTATCGTGCGTTGGCGCGTAAGTATCACCCCGATGTGAATAAAGAGGCAGATGCTGAAACCAGATTCAAAGAAATCAACGAGGCCAACAGCGTGCTGTCAGACCCCGAAAAACGTGCCATCTATGACCGCTTCGGGCATAGTGGGCCGTCGATGGGGGGTGGTGGCTATGCAGGGGGGGATCCCTTTGGGGGCGATGATCCGTTCTCGAGTATTTTTGAAACGTTTTTCGGTGGTGCCGCCGGTGGTGGTCGTCGTGGGCCGCAGCGTGGTGCTGACCTCAAATATGCGTTGCGCTTGACATTTGAGGAATCGGTCTTTGGAACGTCGAAAGAAATCGAATACCGCCGCCTCGAATCGTGTCTGTCGTGTCAAGGAAGCGGTGCACAGGCAGGGACGGAGCCGGTGCGCTGTACCAAGTGCGGCGGTACGGGTGAAGTGCGCCAGCGTGCCATTTTTAACATGGTCACCGTCACCGTCTGTGATGCCTGTCGTGGTGAAGGGACGGTCATCGCGATTCCATGCCGCGACTGCCGTGGTGAAGGGCGTACACGCCAGAGTCACATGCTGACGATTGCAGTGCCGGCTGGTATTGACAGCAAGGCGCAAATCCGCATGACGGGCGAAGGTGAGGCTGGTCCGCGTGGTGGCCCCAACGGCAATTTGTATGTGGTCTTTGACATCCAACCACATGAGTTTTTCCGGCGACAAGACAACGATATCATCCTCGAATTACCCGTCAACGTGGCGCAAGCAGCCCTCGGCGCCGAAGTCCAAGTCCCTACGTTGGAAGGCTACGACACGGTACGTATCAATGCGGGTATCCAAAACGGAACCACCTTCCGCTTGCGTGGCAAAGGGGTGCCCTACCTGCGTGGCAATGGCCGAGGTGACCAGGTGGTGGTGACGCGGGTCGTGATTCCCGATACACTGAGCGAAGAACAGCGCCTGTTGTTCCAAGCCTTGGCGCGCACCTTTAACCCGCAAGGGGAAATGAATGGTGGTGCGGGTGGTAGTAATCCCCAAGATGAAGGGTTTTTTGATCGCATCAAAAGTGCGTTAGGACTATAACATCATGAGCGAGATGATTTATGGCCGCAATGCGGTACGTGAGGCGTTGCGTGCGAATCGTCGTGGTTTGAAGCGCCTGATTGTGGCCAATGGTGCTCAGCAAACGGGGACACTCGGCGATGCCATGGCACTGGCAACGGCACAACAGGTGCCCGTGGAAATGATTGATCGGCGTATCCTCGAGCAAAAACTCCATGGACTCAACCATCAGGGTGTGGCACTCGAATGCGGTGAATATCCGTATAGCGATATCGACACCATGTTGGCAGTTGCCAAAGAGCGCAACGAGATGCCCTTTTTGTTGATGCTCGACCACCTACAAGACCCGCAAAACTTAGGCACGTTGTTGCGCACCGCCGAAATTGTGGGGGTGCATGGGGTGGTTATCCCGGGACGACGTGCGGCAGAAGTGACGCCGGCTGTTGTCAATGCATCGTCGGGTGCCGTCGAGCACCTACAGATTGCCGTAGTTTCTAACTTGGCACAAAGCATCGAACGTCTGCAGAAAAACGGCGTATGGGTTGTCGGTGTCGAAGACGACGCTAGTGCCAAGACGTACGACGACGTCGACCTCGATATGCCCATTGCGCTGGTGCTTGGGTCCGAGGGCACAGGCATGGCGCGCCTGACGCGAGAACGATGCGACTTTCTCATCAAGTTACCGCAACGTGGACATATTCAATCGCTCAATGTGGCAGTGGCGGGATCCGTGGTGTTGTACCATGCCTTGCATGCCCGCCGCCATACCGCATAACAGAGAAAGAGACTTGCCATGAGCTTGACCGCACAAGCACGCCTTATTTTGGCTGAATGGGTCACATCAGACGTGTTGCGCAAACACTGTGGTGCCGTGGCTGCCTCGATGGCCTATCTGGCACCGCGCTATGGTGGTGATGCCGATGTCTGGGAGGCAACAGGCATCTTGCACGACATGGACTACGAACGCCATCCGTCGCTTGAAGTCGCCGATAACGCCCATCCCTATGTGGGGGTGCGCTGGCTACGCGAGCATGGCTGGAGCGAAGAAATCTGCCGTGGCATTCTTTCCCATGCCGACTACACCGGCGTCAGTCGTGATAGCATGATGGAAAAGGCGCTCTTTGCGGTCGACGAATTGTCGAGTTTTGTGGTGGCAGTGGCATTGGTGCGTCCGAGCAAGAACATTGCTGATGTGGACGTGGCTGCCGTCAAGAAAAAAATGAAAGACAAAGGCTTTGCTCGTGCCGTCAACCGTGATGACATCGTCAACGGTGCTGCGGGACTCGGTGTGGATGTTGACGTGCTCATTGCAGATGTGATCGCCGCCCTGAGTGCCCGTGCCCGCGAACTGGGGATTGCCGGAATATAGCGTACACGATGTCGCACCCGCCACTGCCGTCGCGCAGTGGCGGGTGTCTGTGTTTAGCGGGAGGTGTCCGTGGCATCGATGCGGTAGTGGCATCCACGACTTTGGTGATTGTGGCGGGCCGCCTGCGCGACCACCAGCCCTGTTTCGACGGCGTTGCGCAAACCAATCAAGGCGTCGTTGAGTTTGGATGTGCGATAAAACGTTTCGATTTCGTTTTGCATGTGGCGTAACTCGCGTACGGCGCGTGATAGCCGTTTACCCGAGCGTACCAACCCGACATAATGCCACATGATGTTTTGGATGGCCTGCATGTCGCCGTGAATGAGTGCAGGATCGGCATCTTGACTCAAATTCGACTCATCCCAGACGGGAATATCGCTGGGGCTGGGTGTGATGACCTGGGTGATGTGTGTGGCGATGTGTTCGGCGGTGCGTTCACCAAATACGACCCCTTCGAGGAGCGATGTGCTTGCGAGTCGATTCGCGCCGTGGAGTCCGGTACAGGCGACTTCGCCGACGGCATAGAGATTGTGTATGGTGCTTTCGCCCCAGGTCGATACGGCGACACCGCCACATGAATAATGTACGGCAGGGACAACGGGAATGGGTTCGCGCGTGATGTCGATGCCCGCATTGAGGCACGTCGTATAAATTGTGGGGAAGCGCGCCTTGAGTTTGTCTGTGGGCATGACGCTGGCAATATCGAGGAGTACAAAGGGATACCCGTTGCTCTCCATTTCGTGGTGGATGGCGCGTGATACCACGTCACGGGGGGCGAGTTCTTTCCATTGCGGGTCATAGCGCTGCATGAACGGTTCGCCGTGGGGTGTGAGTAATTTGCCACCTTCGCCACGCACCGCCTCGCTAATCAAGAATCCCTCGGCGCCGGGTGCGGCCAATGTGGTGGGGTGGAATTGAATGTATTCGCTGTTGATGATGCGTGCCCCGGCGCGACTGGCCATGGCCAAGCCATCACCACGTGCCCCCACCGGATTGGATGTATGGCGAAAGATGCGCCCGAGTCCACCAGTTGCCAGAATGGTGCTTTTGGCGATGATGCGGTGCGTGGTCTGTTTATCACGATTAAAGACATATGCCCCATAACAGCGTACTGCCTGATAGGTGTCGAGGGGGTTGCGCGAATGATGCGGGTAGGTGATAAGGTCGACGGCAGTCATATTGGTAATCAACTCGATGTTGGGCATGCGTCGCATGGCGGCTACTAGTGCCTGCATGATGCTCTGTCCGGTGTGATCGCCCACATGCAAAATGCGGCGCCGTGAATGAACTGCTTCTTTGCCGTAGATGAGTGAGCCATCGGTATTACGGTCAAAATCGACGGGGGCAATGTGCATCAATAGATGCTCGAGCCGCGGCGAGCCTTCTTCGGCCAAAATGCGTGCAGCTGCAGGGAGCGTGGCGCCGGCCCCGGCGGCCAATATATCGTTGGTCAATAAATCAGCATCGTCATCGGGGCCGAGGTGGATGATGCCACCTTGCGCCCAGCGTGTGTTGGATTCATGGGCATCGGGTTCCCGGGTAATGACGATGATGCGGTGGTGGGGATTTTGCGCCAATTTGAGTGCGGCTGCAGCCCCAGCAATCCCACATCCAATGATAAGGACATCCGTGGTCATCATGAGGGTATGCCGTTTCTCCGTACTGCGTGAGCGAGTGTGTGATAGCAACAGATGCGGTGCACGCAGTGTACCACATCTGTGGGACGGCTATGCCACCGAGCCCCCATCGACAGGCAAACTGACACCTGTGATAAAACTAGCATCGGCACTGGCCAGGAAGCAGACGGCTGCGGCAATTTCGTTGGGGTCAGCATAGCGTTGCATCGGTGTATTGGCCACGAGTGCCTGTTTGACCGCTGCAGGCTGCGTACTGCGGCGTTCGAGTTGCCACACCATTTCGGTGTCTGTAGGAGCCGGGCAGACGGCATTGACGCGAATGCCGAACTGCGCCAGGCCTTTGGCAGCTGACTTGGTTAGCCCAATGACGGCATGTTTGCTGGTTGCATAGCCAATCACGTTGGGACTGCCCATCAGCCCCACATTGGATGCGATGTTGATGATCGATCCAGGGCGCTGTTGGGTACGCATCAGTTGACTCGGATATTTTATGCCCAAAAACACGCCGGTACAGTTGACCTGCATCACCCGTACGAAATCATCGTCGGGGTATTCGTACAATGGGGCGATAGGACCACTGATTCCCGCATTGTTGACTACGATGTCGAGGTGTCCGACCTGCTGTTCGACGTGGGCTAGCCACTGCTGCCAATCGGTGGCACTGCTGACATCACCGGTGCAGATGATGGGTGGCGTCACAAAGTCATCGCACTGCGGCTGACTCCCTGGTAGGTCGACAATCACGACCTGTGCGCCACGACTATCGAGCATGCGGGCAATGGCGGCACCGATGCCACGGGCTGCCCCAGTGACGAGCGCCACTTGTCCGGCGAGATTGGTCATGATACGTCCTCCCAACGAATGGTGGCATCGAGCGGACGCCAGGCGCTGTTGATGCGGGCAATGATAGTGGCATCCGCATAGGTGGTGAGCGCAGGCGGAAGTGCCGTCGGGTGCGTGAGTGTCAGCGTATTCCCATCGGGATCACGGAGTGTTGCTGCATGGGGAGACTCCGCGATGCGCTCTGCCCCGAGTGTGACGGCGGTATGACAAGCGGTGGCCACATCGGCCACCACCAGTCCAATGGCACGATAGGCGTACGGGGTGTGTGGTATGGCGTGTGTCTGTGGCTGGAAAAACTGCCAGCATTCGATGGTCAGATTAGCGCCAACCACCCATGCCGGTATCATCTGCACGTCGTGCAGTTGCATGCCAGTGTCGAAGCGTGGATTGGGACCGATGCGCTGGCCGTTACGCAGGGTTGTCGCTGTTAGTTGTTGATAAAAAGTGCTGATGCGCGGCAGATCGGTGCTCACCAAGGCCACATGTGCCAGCCATGGTGTGGCATCGGTGGGTGCATAGGGTACACCTTCGATTTCGATGATGTCACCATCCGGCAGGCGCACATACAGGTACCAATGCCCAGTACCGAGATTGATCGGTTGTGACAATGGTCGGGCACCGTGTGCGCGCAGCGTCCGTAGCGCCTGCCGCATATCGGGTGTCTGAATGCAGATGTGACTGATGCCAGCGTCGGTGAAATTATGGTCGTTGGGAGTGATGGTGTGATCGTGACAGAGGTGCAGGTAAGCGTTGGGTGCTTGTACCCACGCTTCGTGTGCATCCCGGACGACACAGGTGAACCCAAAAGCGTCGAGCAACTCAATGGTATGTGCCAGATTGCTGACGTGCATGGTGATGTGGTGCAGCATCATGGGCGGATTGTTTCTCTGTGAGGGAGTGCGTCGACCCATGGTCGACGCACTCCCAGCGGGAACTAGAAGCCGCGATCGTCGAGACCCATGGGCATGGGGGCGGGGCGTTCGGGGCCACTGCTGAGCTGGATGTGTTTGCCTTCACGCGAGGCATCGTGGATGGCGTGCATGATGTCGAGGACGTGGTAGGCCAGTTCGCCTGAAGCACGGTGGGGGCGGTTTTCTTTGATGGCGACAGCCATGTCGAGTACACCTAGTCCACGACTATTTTCGGCAAAACTGTGGCTGAGGGGCATTTCGCGCCAGTGTTCGTCACCGGCACGGCGCACTTTGACTGCGCCACCGAAGTTGTTGGGATCGGGGACGAGCAATGTACCTTCGCTGCCATAAATCTCAAGCCACGGTAACGTGCTGTGCCAGACATCGAAGCTAGTGATGATGCTCGCTACGGCGCCTTTGGCGAAGTCGAGCACACCGACGACGTGCGTTGGCGTATTAACGGTGATTTTTTGGCCGTATTGAATGTTGTTGGTGATGGTGCGCTCTGCAAACGAAATCTGCGCCGAGCCGCTGACGCGGTTGACCGGTCCCAGCAGCGTGGTGAGTGCCGTCAGGTAATAGGGACCCATGTCAAACATGGGGCCGGCACCCGGCTGATAGAAGAAATTCGGATTGGGGTGCCAGCCTTCGGGCCCACGGCCCATCATGAATGCGGTGGCGCCGATGGGGCGACCAATCCAGCCGTCGTCGATGAGTTTGCGGCAGGTCTGGAGTCCTGCGCCGAGGAAGGTGTCGGGGGCGCCACCGACACGTACGCCCTTGGCTTTGGCATTAGCCAGCATCTGTTGAGCATCGGCGCGGGCTACTGCCAGCGGCTTTTCGTTGTAGACGGATTTGCCAGCAGCAATAGCCTTGAGGGCGACTTCACCGTGGGCAGCAGGAATCGTCAGGTTGATGACGATATCGATGCTTGGATCGGCCAGTAATTCTTCGACGCTACATGCTTTGGCGATACCGAATTCTTCGGCGCGGGCTTTGGCACTGGCCAAATTGATGTCAGCCACTGCAGCAACAGTCAAGCCACGGAAGCGTTGGTGACAGTTTTTGAGGTAGATGCTGCTAATATTGCCGCATCCGATAATCCCGATGGTGGTGGTCATGAGTTGTCCTTTGCTTCATCAATGAAACCTCCCCAATGCGCGCGCCGCACCTGCGCATAGCGTTGGGTGTCACGTTTCTGGATTCGATGGGTGTGCATCCCAGTCTTGTCACATCCTACCACATCAATGTACCCTTTGGCACGCATGGGATCGTGCATGATGCGCATTCCCGTGTGTGTAATAGGGGTGCGTTGACAGGCCACAAATGTGTATTTGGCCTCTTCCCAGCCAAGCTCGGCAGCCTTGGCAGTGCGTTGTACGTCAGGGCGGGCGACTTTTTGACCAAAGTGACACCACTGACCGGCAGGCATTGGGCAGTGATGGTGATGCGTACAGGGCGCCACAATATGGCCGCCAGCATGTATGAGTTGCTGACGGGCGCTGGTGATAATCGGGAAAAACGCGGGAGCGCCGGGCTCGACAATCAAAAGTAGCTGGCGTGTCGCCTGCCATGCCCGCGTAATGACGCTGGCGCGTTGACTGTTAGAGAGTTCGTTGAGCACGTGCCCAATCACGACGATGTCGTGGGGTTGCCAGGGGATGTCGCTCGTAATATCGCCCTGGATATAGGTCGTTGGTGGTAACGTGGAGCCCTGTGCCAATGTGCGCGCTACATGTTGTAGATGCGGGTCACGTTCGACAGCGGTAATGTGTTGCAAAGACGGACAGAAGTGATGGGTTACCCAGCTAGCAGTGCCCGGCCCACTCCCGAGGTCGAGGAGTGATGTCCCTTGCCACTGATGGTGCGTACTCAGCTGTGCGCAGGCGCCGTAGAGTTGGGCATACGTTGCCGGCATGATGAATGCGGCATATGCGAAGGCATCGAGGGCGTCGCGGACAAGCGGGGTGCCATCACGCGGGGCACGGTAGCGCTGACTCAATGATTGCGCTGCCGCACTCCACGTAGCCGTAGGGTACTGGTGGAGTGCGGTGCGGAGCTGGACTTGCAGTGGTCCAGGCAGTGC
>CAZIKU010000055.1:0-17740 GCA_964539815.1 uncultured Klebsiella sp.
TCACGCCACGCCAAGACGGGTTTTTCGACGAAATAATAGCTAATCGCCGCCAAACCAAATGATGCGACTATGTAAATGAGTGCATTGCCTGCGAGCATCGGCCACGACGTGGCTGCACCAATGTCACGGGTAATGCGCAACATGACCATGACGTGGTAGAGATAAAGCGAATAACTAATCACGGCAATCCAGGCAATCACACGATCCAATACCCGCCAACCCAGGGTCACCAACGATTCACCGGCTGGGATGAGCAGAGCGGTGCCCACCGTCATACACACATGACTCACCATCACTGCCAGCATCGGCCAGCGCTGATTATCAGCAAAGAGCATCACACCCACCGCTACCATCATCAGCCCGGGGGCATAGCCGATGTGGGCGAGGCGTTGGAACCAGGCGGGGCGATCGATGCGCATCCACGCAACCAAAATCCCCCACACCATCGAATCAAGGCGCGTATAGGTGACGTATTCGATGGCTTCCCAACTATTTGCAGGGATATGCCATACCAACCATGCACGACTGGCAAATGACCACAGCACGATACCAGTCAATGCCACACCCATAATCCAGGGGCGCGCCAGACGTTGTGCCAGGGCAAACAACACGAGTGGGATGATGAAATAAAAGAGCTCTTCGGCTCCGAGGCTCCACCAAAAGGGGATTTCTGACGAGACCTGCAGCGGATTAATCGTCCCCACAAACAAAATACTCGCCAAATAGTCGCGGATATTACTCGGCGCAGCCACGAGCCATAACACTGCTGCAGATACATAGGCAGCTGGCAACGTGCGCAACCAGCGCCGGGCCCAGAAGCGTTTCACCACGGCAAATTGATGGATGCCATCCACCTGACGCAACAAAATCACCCCAATCAGGTAACCACTCAGGGCGAAAAAGATGTTGACTCCCAGCGCACCAAAGAGCACAAACCAGCGGAATACGGCCTGATTACTCGACCATTCCTCAAAGACGAGCGGCGTGAAATGGGCCATAAACACACTCATGATGGCGACCGCACGCAACACATCGAGCCCAAATCGACGCCCCGTGATGACCACCGTGTCCACTTGCCGCTGGCGTTGCATCCATGCCCATACCAGCATCACCACACACGCGATGACACGACTGGTCCGATCTGCCAACAATGTGGCATGCGCAAACCCACTCGCTGCTTCCTGAGTCAGCAACATGCCGTATACGCTCGTACATGTACTTAGCACGAGTAGCCCTACCCAGCGCGCCCGCCATAACCAGAGGGCAGCCACCACAACGAACAGCCAGTAGTCTAGTGTCAACACGAGCAAATTCGCCCCTGTCAACGGGAGGCGCGTGATGGTCAATGACGACATCATCACACCTAGCTTGCGCACATCACCACTGACAGTACGCGTATCGCTGCGGACATGCAGATCGGTAGCGTGGGAAGGCAACAACAGGTGGACCACACGCCATTTCTCGGTGGTGGCATCCTGCCATGTTGTACCACCTGCAGTCAAGGTGATTGGCAACAGTTCGCCGGGCGGTTGTCGCCAGCGCCAATGCGCAATCCGCCACGGCACATCCAGAAAGCGCTGTGTGGTGATGTGCGTGTTACCGTCGAACCAAATGCCGTCAGGATCAACACCTTGCGTCCCATTCACCTGTGTAGGGTCACGTAATTCGATGGTAACCTGCAGTGGCTGGTGTGCAAGCACATACCATGCCCAGGCACCACCAATGATGGTCACCACCACAAACATGCTCATGATGTACCACGGTGCACGTGTATTCCGCATCTGCACCTATCCTCTATCGTCGCATCACACTTACCTGGTATCAGGGTAACGTTGATCGCGCCAGCGCAACACGGGGAGTTCGACCAGCCGATAACTCAGCCATGCACTCACAAATGTCAATGCGAGGTATGCCAGTAGGAGCCCACCCAGCATCTGCCACGATGTGGCTACACCAAACTGCCGTATCAAAAACTGTTCCATCATAGGATGGTACAGATACGCAGAGTAACTCACCACGGCAATGCCAACAACCACGGCATCGAGGCGTTTCCAACCACTGGTATAGACATATTCAAACGCCGGGATGAGCAATGCCGCCCCCGCCGTAATCAGCGTATGGCCGAGTGCAAGTGCCACATAGTACCAGCGCGTACTATCAAGCATCAGCATGATACCAGCAGCCATCATCACCAATCCCGGCGCATAGCCTATCTGTGCCAGTTGTGTAAACAGCGCTGGGTATTGGCGGCGCATCCATAACACCAGGGCACCCCATACCATCGAATCAAGCCGTGCATAGCTCACGATCTCGATATTGCCGACCACGGTAATGGGCAACGCCCACAGCATCCAGAGGCGCACCAGCACCATCATACCGGTAAAGACGCCCAGTGTACCTATAAACAGGGCCTGCGTCGGCCAACGACGCGCTGCGAGATAGAGCAAGAACGGAAAGATGAGGTAAAAGAGTTCCTCGGTACTCAAACTCCACCATTGCGCGTTTTCACTCGATGGGAACCAGGGGTGAAAGTTGCCAACCATCAAAATACTTGCCAAATACTGATCGAAGTGCAGTGGTGCGGCCACCAGCCATATCACCACTGCCGATACATAGGCAGCTGGCAACGTACGTAGCCAGCGTCGCACCCAGAAGCGGTGCAATATGGCACGCTCATGCATGTGAGGGAGGATACGCCACAAAATCCCACCGATGAGATACCCACTCAACGCAAAAAAAATGTCGACCCCTACCGCACCCAGGTAGAGCGTCCAGCGAAAAATATCGGCGGAGCGTGACCATTCCACGAACATGAGTGGGGTAAAATGGGCGAACACCACGCACAGCACCGCTATCGCCCGCATCATATCGAGACCCAGCCGCCGCCCATGCGCAGGAGTATCAGCAATCTGCCGGTGCCGACTGCGCCATGCCCAGATACCGATGAGGATGGTAGAAAGATACCGCCCCGTGGCATCGAGCCACAGCGTGGTATGCTGCATGCCAGTGCGGCTCTCGATCCAGACCAGGGCACCGTACACGGGCATGATGGCCGCACAGGCACCCACGCCCCACCAGCGGCCGCGCCACAACCACCACAACACCGCCACACACGGCAACCATAAATCGAGACTGAATAAACCCGCAAACCATGACGTTGCGCCCAACGCAGAAACCGTGGGCGCATTCAGCAATGGCCCCAAATCGCGGCGGTCACCAGCGACGCGCATCGTCGTACTTTGGATGATGACCTGCGTCGTATGCGCAGGAATCAACAGGTGCACCGTGCGCCATACCGGCACCGTCTGCGTCACTGCCAGCGTACGTTCGGGGGTCGAAATCGTGGCCTCAAGTGGCGTCCCAGCTTGTTGGCGCCATCTCCACGCAACGCGACGCCACGGCACATCGGATAGGGCATTGATCTGTATGTGCGTGTCACCATTTGACCATGCCCCCGTCTCCTCTTGCCCCCAAATCCCCACTACCTGCGGTGCATCAAGTGGGATGGTGACCAGCTGGGGCATGGTCACCACGGCATACCACAGCCACACGCCGGTGGCCACGGTGATTGCGCTCATGATGATGGCTGGCAAGAGACGACGCATGTGACTCCTTAGTGGTGTGGGTCTGGCATGTGCCGGTCACGCCATGCCAACACCGGTTGCTCAACAAAACGATAACTCAGCCACGACGCCACCAGAGTGAGTGCACAGTAGGCCGCAAACAACGGCATCATGTGCAGTGCGGTTTGCGCATGCCCAAATTGACGCAACAGAAACGTCGCAAAGATGTCATGATAGAGGTACATCGAATAGCTGACGGCGGCAATCCACACCAATGTGCGGTCGAGCCAACGCACGTGGGTCGTCCGCATCGTTTCCACTGCCGGGATAATCAGCGCCGCGCCAAGTCCAATCGCCGTATGCCCCAGACCCACTGCCCACGGCATCCAGCGTAGTTTGTCGAGTAACAGCATGAATCCAACCCACAAAAAGACCATGCCTGGGGCATAGCCGATGGTGTTGAGTTTGGCGAACCAGTCTGCGTGTTTGAGGCGGATATAGGCGATAATCGCGCCAAAAATCATCGGATCGAGGCGCGCATACGGCACCAATTCCACACTCCCCATGGACAAGTAGTCGAGTTGAGTCAACCAGCCTACCCGCGCACCGACACTCAGCAGGGCAATACTCACCAACGTCAGGCCAAATGCCCAATGACGCCAGCCAGCGCGCACCCAGATGAGCAACAGCACGGGGAAGATGAGATAGAAGTATTCTTCCGATGCCAGACTCCACCACACACGCATTTCGTCGCTATGGTAGTAGGGGGTCAACGACGACACAAAGGTGATGCGCATCAGGTAGTCAATCCAGTTGACGGGCGTCGCAAACACGAGTACCACCACTGCCGATACATATGCGGCCGGCAAGGTACGCAGCCAACGGCGCATCCAGAAGCGCTTCACTAACGCCATGTCGTTGAGCGCAGGAATCATGCGCAGCAGAATCACGCCAATCAGGTAGCCACTCAATGCAAAAAAGATGTCTACGCCGAGTGCACCAATATAGCGCTCCCAGCGCACGAAGTCTTTGTTCATGAACCACGGCTCGATGACCAGTGGTGTAAAATGCGTCACCGCCACACACAGCACGGCAATTGCACGGAAGACGTCCAACCCAAAGCGTCGCCCACTGGGAATGCCGCTGAATTCTGGACGGCGCTGTTGCCACCAAGCCCAGGCCAGCATCAACGCACTCAGTGCATAGCGACTGCCGCGGTCAACAAGGAGCGACGGATGTGCATAGCCGACGCGTGTTTCCAACCACAGCGTGACCAGATGAATGCCGGTCAACGCCAACAAGGCACTCGCACCCAGGAGCCGCCCACGCCACAGCCAGACAGCAGCAGCCACCAGCGGCAGCAGGTAATCGGCGACGACTAGTGGCCACCACCACCAGGCCACATCGAGGTGCATGATGCGCAGATATGCCATCATCACACCCAGTTGGCGCGTATCACCAGCAACCTGTAGCGTCGGACTACTCACCTGGAGTGATGTGTGTTGCAGCGATGCCGGGACGAGCAACTGCACCCGCCGCCACTGCAACGTGGTCGACGTCTGCCACGCCTGGTCACCGATACGCAGCGTGACAGGTAACGAGTCACCCGGCGCTTGGCGCCAGCGCCACGCCATGATGCGCCACGGTGTATCGATGAAGCGGTCGCTCGCAATCGTCGCATCACCGCTAAACCACACACCCTCACCATCGCGCCCTTGGGCGCCTTGTACGATGAGTGGATCACCCACATCAATGGTCACACTGCGCGGTTGCGTCATGAATGCCACAACCACGATGACTGCAGCCATCACTACGATGCACACCGACCAAATTGCTGCGCGATAGCTCCGCATGGTTCGCCTATTCTGGGGTCACGTATGCCGCAGTAATCCCACCGTCGACGGTAAATGTGGCACCCGTGGTAAACGATGACTCGTCGGATGCCAAAAAGAGTGCGGCTTTGGCGATTTCGTGGGCTTCACCGAATCGTCCCATGGGGATATGTACCAAACGGCGCTGTTTTTTGGCATCTGTATCAAGAAACTTCATCAACAGTTCGGTACGGAGTGGTCCCGGACAAATGGCATTTACACGAATATTCTGGCGGGCGTGGACCACGGCAAGTTCACGGGTCATCGCCAACACCCCGCCTTTGGATGCGGTATAGGCGATTTGCGGCGTGGCTGCACCCAACAGTGCCACAAACGATGCCGTATTGATGATGGAGCCACCACCCGCGCGCAACAATGCTGGGATGCCATATTTACACCCAAAAAAGACCCCTTTGAGATTGATGTTCATCGTCAAATCCCAGATGTCTTCCTCGGTAGTCATCGCATTGTCGTCTTGACTATGCATGATGCCCGCATTGTTGAACAAAATGTGCAGTGCCCCGAACGCCGCTTCGGTTTGGGCAATCATGGCCGCACTGTCAGCAGCCTTGGCGACATCGGCACGAATGGCGATGGCGTGTGTGGCACCGATTTCGTCAACCACCGCCTGTGCTGCTGCCAGGTTGATATCCACCACCGCGACTTTGGCGCCTTCGCGGGCAAACAACAGGGCTGTTTCACGGCCGATTCCTTGACCTGCCCCGGTAATGAGGGCGACTTTGTTGGCCAAACGCATATGCGTATTCTCCTGTACGTGTGTACTACTTGTCGATTATGCTCGTTCAAAATAGCGGGCCCGCTCCCAACTGGTCACCACCGCATCGAATGCTTCTTGCTCGTACTGTGCAAATCGCAGCAAGTGGGCATGGACGTCGGCGCCAAAGGTGCGTTGTGCGACTTCACTTTTGCCGAAACGCGTAATCGCCTTGCGCAACGTGGATGGAATTTGCGGGAGGTTGCGGGCTGCATAGATATCGCCCTCAAACATATCACCTGGCTCGATGCGTTCACGGATGCCTTCTAATCCGGCCGCAATCCCAGCCGCATAGGAGATGTATGGATTGGCATCAGCCCCCGGGATGCGACACTCAATGCGCAAGGAGGCATCATGCCCCACCACGCGGAATCCCGCCGTGCGGTTGTCGTAGCTCCATGCCAACGCTGTCGGCGCCCATGACCGTGATTGGTAGCGTTTGTAGGATGTCGGATAGGGGGCAAAACACAAGGCAAAGTCTGCGGCGTAGCGCAACCATCCCCCCAGAAACCAGCGAAACTCGTTGGAGGTGTAGAGCGTCCCAAATGGCTGATTCCCGGCAAACACGGGGCGGCCATCAGCGGTGCGCAAACTCATGTGAATATGTGCCGACGATCCCGTATGCTTTTCGTGCCATTTGGCCATAAAGGTGACACTTTTGCCCATGCTATCGGCGATTTCTTTGGCTGCATGTTTGTAGATGACATTGGCGTCACACTGCGTCAGCACGGGGCCATAGCGCAAGTTGATTTCTTGTTGACCGATGCCTGCTTCGCCTTTACTGGCTTCGACGGGAATATCGCTGGCATCGAGGGCGCGACGAATTGCCCCAATCACGGGTTCTTCGCGGGTGCCCTGCAGGATGTGGTAGTCCTCGTTGTAGTAGCCGGCTGGTTTGAGGTCGTGGTAGTGTTTGGCATGAGCCTGGGCGTAGGAATCTTCAAAGAGGTACAACTCGATTTCGCTCGCACCAAAGACGCTATACCCCATGGCAGCAGCAGCATCGATTTGTTCGCGCAGGATTTGCCGGGGTGAGACGGTCACAGGTGCGTGCCCATCGCGGTAGAGATCACACAGCACCATGGCCGTTTTTGGGAGCCAGGCAGCCACGCGCAACGTATTCATGTCGGGGACTGCATGCATGTCGCCGTAGCCTTGTTCCCAGGTAGCAAATGAATACCCACTGACCACATCCATTTCCATGTCACAGGTCAACAGGTAATCACAGGCGTGCATGCCATCGCCCAGCACTGATTCAACAAAATGATGGCCAGTGACGCGTTTGCCCATCAGGCGACCGTACAGATCAGGGAATACCACCAAGATTGTGTCGATTTCGCCACGAGAAACACGGGCGCGCAAATCATCGGGTGACATGGCCATAGTACACTCCTCATCGTATGTGGATGCGTGTCGGGTTGCGACGCCATACCATGAATGTATTTGATACTACGCATTGTACTACATGCCACACTGCACAAAAAACCGAGCAGCAGGGTATTCCCCACTGCTCGGCGTCATGCATACATGATGATCGTTTATTCGAGGAAGCTCCGCAGCCCACGGGCAACCCCCGGGTGGCGCAACTTGCGCAGGGCTTCGCCTTCGATTTGGCGTGTGCGTTCACGCGTGATGCCGAACTCACGGCCGACTTCTTCGAGGGTGCGTGAGCGACCATCTTCGAGGCCGTAGCGCAGCTGGATGATGCGGCGCTCGCGCTCAGGCAGGCGCGTCAAGGCCTCACTCAGGCGCTCGCGCAGGAGCATGTGGGTGGCGGACTCGGCGGGTGTCATGCCGTGGTAGTCTTCGATGAAGTCGGCTAAATTGGCGTCACCATCGCTACCCACCGGCGTCTCGAGCGATAGCGTCTGGCGCGAGGCGTCGAGGATTTTTCGCACCTTGTCGCTGGGCATGTTGAGTGCATCGGCGATATCGTCGGGGGTGGCATCGCGGCCCGTCTCTTGTTGGATGCGCGAAGCCATGCGCATCAGCCGGTTAATCGTCTCACCCACGTGCACGGGGAGGCGGATGGTGCGACTCTGGTCGGCGACCGCCCGTGTAATCGCTTGGCGAATCCACCAGGTGGCGTAGGTGGAAAACTTGAAGCCGCGGCGATGATCGAACTTCTCGGTGGCGCGCATCAAACCAATGCTACCCTCTTGGATGAGGTCGAGCATCGACATGCCGCGGCCGAGGTATTTTTTGGCATTCGACACCACGAGGCGCAAGTTGGCAGAAATCAGCTGCTCGCGCGCATCGCGTCCTTTGAGGATGACAGTACGCAACCACAGCGCATTGGGGAAGGCATCGGGCTGGCGTTTCGTCGTCGCGGCTGGACGCACCGCTACGGCGTCTGCATCAATGACAAACCAGTACAGGCTATCGAGCAATTCACGGTTTTGCAGGTCGGCTAAACAGCGCACTACTACGGCGCTATCTGGTTCATACGGCTGATCAATGCATGACATCACACAATGCGTCACCACCAAGCCATAGAGCGAGAAATCACCCGTGCCACCGGCCACACGGTCGCAGGCTTCTACGCACATCAGCCCCATCACCATCGTCTTGCGTGTGGTATCAGGGAGAGATTTGAGGTGGTAGCCGTACGCACTGTCTACGCTGATAGCCAGATTGCGAATATCGTCATTGAGAATGTGGTCCCAGCCAGTTTGCCCACGTGCATGGTCGAGGTACGCATTCGTCGCATGCCATACTACAGCAGCAGCAGACGTCAGCTTGGTGACGAGATGCGACGCACGGTCAGGTGTATACTCGAAACGCGTGTTACCACGGACAAGCTTCTCGACGAGTAAACCGAGCTCGATTTGATAGGCGAGATTGATTTCTTCGACAATGGATTTTAGGCGATCAATACGCCCAATGTCACGCAAATATAAACGCACCGAATCATCGACGTCACTATCGTCTGGTGTGACTGTTTCGAGTTCGATGCGGTGAAGTTCGTTGTAGTCATCTATACCTTCGAGGTCGTGATATTCATCAGCAACATCCATCGAACGATTCACAAGATATTTGTTGTTTGTGTTCGATTCGGTGTGTGCATGAGTGGTATCGACGCGTGAAGAACTGAGCTGGGGTGGAGTATTTGGCTTATCCACGCGACACCAACTTTCTATCGCCTACGGTTCGCCTAACCATGCGTAAATATACCATATATCGTGTTGTTTTGCAACTTTTTAGCCTACATTTAGTATGTTTTTTACTGAAAAAAGTATGCAATAATACTTATGAAATTATCAGTCTTTTCTCATGAAATGGACGATTATGCATATTGTTGTCATTGGTGGAGCAAGCACCTATACACCCGAATTGATAGATGGACTCATCGCCCGTGCCGACGACCTCGGTCTGACCAAAGTCACACTCGTCGACCCCAACCACGAGCGCCTCGCCATCGTCGGTGCATTCGCACAACGCATGGTGGCCCATCACCGTGCACCATTTGTTGTAGAACTGAGCCACGACCGCACCACTGCGCTGATGCAAGCCCCTGATTTCGTCGTCACTCAACTGCGTGTCGGCGGCCAACATGCCCGCCACCAAGACGAATCACTCGGGCGCCGCCATGGGCTCATCGGCCAAGAAACCACCGGTGTCGGCGGCTTCGTCAAGGCCTTGCGCACCGTCCCCGTGATGCTCTCGATTGCCGCCGATATCGCCCGCTACGCCCCCAACGCCACCCTGGTCAACTTCACTAATCCGGCCGGCATCGTGACCGAAGCATTAGTGCGTTACGGCGGCATCCGCAGTGTGGGCTTGTGCAACAACGCCATGACCGCCCAGCGTAGCATCGCCAAAGCACTCAACGTGGACGCACAAAGTGTGCGCATCGAACAAGTGGGACTCAACCACCTCAACTGGATACGCCGCGTATGGGTGGATGATCACGATGTCACCGATACCGTCCTACAAGCCAGCATGAATGACATCGAGCGCCAAAAGAACCCACTCCACATCCCGGCGCACATGATTCAACTACTGCATGCCATTCCCAGTGGCTATCTCGACTACTTTTATGTGACAGCGGCACATCTGGCGCATCAGCAACACGGACCAACCCGGGCCGAAGTAGTGATGGATGTCGAACGACGCTTGCTCGAACGCTACGCCGATGTCCATCTCTGCGAAAAACCTCCCGAGCTGATGGAACGCGGCGGAGCCTACTACTCGACGGCGGCAGCCGCTCTGATTTGCTCGCTCCATTTGGGTGATGGGGCCACACATGTCGTCAACGTGCGTAACTACCAGTCGCTCCCCAATCTGGCAGATGACGTGGTCGTCGAAGTTCCCAGCCAGGTGACCAGCCACGGGATTACGCCGTTGGCTCATGAGCCACTCGCCCCAGAAATGCAGGCCCTGGCGGCACATGTCAAGACCTACGAACTCCTTACCATCGAAGCAGCGCTCACCGGCAATCACGAAAGCGCCATGCGCGCCCTGCTCACCAATCCACTTGGACCGGATGCGGCACATGTCGAGCGTGTCTGGCACGATATCCTCGAAACAAATGCACCGTGGTTGCCTCAGTTTGATGTCACACGCTAGGAATTCCCATGGCAGATTGGTTTATCGGTAGTGCGAGCAAATCCCTAGAAGCGACGTCTCCGGTATGGGCGCATGCCATCGGATTCCGGAGCGAGCATGCGTTGATGGCGCTCGTCGTCTGTGATATTGCCGATGTCAACATCATTGACCGTAATTCGCTACGCATGCACATCAATCTCCACCCCATCGAGGCCGTAGATGTCATCCTCGTCGCAAGTGGCGCGCAGGACTCCATCACCCTGGCCACACAAAGTGCGGATACCCGACACGCCATCATTCACCGGCTAGTTGACTGCATCATCGATGCGCTGACGTTTGGCTGTCCGGCGCAAATGCGCGTCACCGCTACGGCCATCCAATGGCGCAAATTCGACGACTATCCAATTGCCACACTCACGCGCCATAATCCACCTATCACTCACGATATTGCCCCTGCGTTGACGGCGACCTGTGGTGACCCCGTGCTTGTCACTACCAGTACGGTCGCTGTGGCAATCCGTGATATTCACGCCGATCTACACCAGGCCAACGCCCAATCCGTCACCCACGTGGCCTGGCAACAGGTTGGCAATCATTGGCAAATCATGGTCAACGACCAGATTATCGCGCTCACGCATGGGGTCCTAGCCACCCCGTATGCGACCAATGTCTGGTGCACGAGCATCGTGCCAACCCAGATGGCACCAGTGGACGACGCACTCACCCGCCTCCTCGAGGTGTATCATGCATGACGCACGCTGCGTGTGGTGTGGCGACGACCCACTCTACTGTGCCTACCACGACCAGGAATGGGGCGTGCCACTGCACCACGAACACGGGTGGTACGAGCGCATCGTCCTCGAAACAATGCAGGCTGGCTTGAGTTGGATTACCGTGTTGCGCAAGCGGGCCCATTACCGCCAGGTGTGTGACAACTTTGATCCGCACATTGTCGCCAGTTACACCGATGCCGATGTGGAGCGCCTCGCCAATGATGCGGGAATTATCCGCAACCGTGCCAAAATCAAGGCCATGATTCATAATGCGCATGCCTTTCTCGAACTTCAGAGTAAAAAAGGCAGTGTTGACACGTTTTTCTGGGAATTCGTGGATGGAGTCCCACTGCAACCACACCGGCATCAGCACGCCGATATTCCCGCAGTGACGCCGTTAGCCACCCAGATGGCCACATCACTGCGCCAGCACGGATTCACGTTTGTGGGGCCGACGATGTGCTATGCGCTGATGCAGGCGACCGGGCTTGTCAATGATCATGTGGTCACCTGCCATCGTCATGCGGTGTTGGCTTCATGAGTGGAGCGGCCGTACAAATCCTGACCAACGGGCAACTCATCGTCGATACCCAGCATGCTGATGCAGTGGCTATCCTACAGTCCATCCAGCCATTTAGTGTCATCGAAGCATACACAGGGCGCTTTGTGCGTTGTCGGATGCACCGCACCACGTTGTGGAGTGCCGCAGCCCGTGGGTATACCAGTGCACACATCATCGCGTGTTTACAGCAACACAGCACCCCGCCACTCGACCCCATCGTTACCCGCACGATTACCACGCTGATGCAGCGCTGGGGGCAGATTGTGCTCCAGGGTGACGCCCAGACACCGTACCTCGTGGTGCTTGACGACACCATGCGCGAACGACTGCGCCACATCCCCGCATTGGCAGAATTTTTACGTGACCCCACGCCACACGGCTGGCGCATTGATGGATTCCAACGGGGGGCACTGACGCGCGCCCTGTGGCGGAGTGGTTGGCCACTCGACGACCAGGCAGCAGTCGTCACTGGCACGGAATTCCAGTGTCAGTGGCACAACCGTATCACCCTACGCCCCTACCAAGTAGACGCAATCACTGCCTGTCTGGCATACACACACGGCGTAGTATCGCTGCCACCAGGCAGTGGCAAAACATTCATTGGCGTCGGCTTGCTTGCCCACGTCCAGCGCCACACCCTGATTATCACCACAAGCCGGGCTGCCGCCAATCAATGGCGCGACAGCGTACTGCAAGCGACCACGTGCGACCCGGCACACGTCGCCATTTATCGCGGTACTCACGCCACGTTGGCACCCGTCACCATTACCACCTATCAGCAGTTGATTGCACGCACCGCGCTTTGTCATGCTGCTGATTGGGGATTAATTGTGTATGATGAAGTACATACGTTGCCAGCGCCGGTCTTTCGCAGCACGGCTGAGTTGAGCACACGTCGCCGCTACGGGCTCAGTGCCACGCTGATTCGCGAGGATGGCCATATTGGTGACGTATACAGTTTGGTCGGACCACAGCGCTACAGTCTGCCGTGGCGCACGCTCGAAACACAGGGATTCATTGCACCAGCCACCTGCGTCGAAATCACGGTCCATATGAATCGCAGTGAACGAGACAACTACTTGCAGGCGCTTCCGCGCCAGCAAGGCCAATTCGCAGCCTGTATTGATGGTAAATATGCGGTTGTACAACGGCTAGTGGCACGTCATCCCAACCAGTCAATCTTGATTATTGGGCACTACTTGGCGCAATTGCATACGTTGGCGGCGCGCACCGGATGGCCGCTCATCACCGGCGAAACACCACACGAGCAGCGTGAAGCGTATTTCGCCAGCTTTCGGGCCGGCACCATCAGCGAATTAATCGTGTCACGCGTGGGCAATCAAGCCATCGATTTGCCTGGGGCAAGTGTGTTAATCCAGATTTCGGGCAGTTACGGCTCGCGCCAAGAAGAAGCCCAGCGCCTTGGGCGCATTTTGCGCCCCAAATCCGCGCAGCATGTCGCCATGTTTTATACGCTCGTCAGTGCCCAAAGCCGCGAGGTTGATGATGCGTGGCAGCGCCAACGCTTTTTGGTGGCGCAGGGGTATCGCTACCAACACCTCGACGAAGGAGACATATGAGTACACCCTCATCGCTTTGGCAAACACTACGCACCCTATTCACACCACGCCGATTGCTCATTGTATCGGTGATAGGGGTGTGCATCTTGGCCGGCCTATGGTGGTTGCGCCAATATATTGATTTGACTCCTAGCGGGATTCGCCTGGTAATTGCACCCTTGGGCTGGTGGGGAGCCATCGTGCTCAGTCTGTCTATTGCAGCCATCTTGGTTGTACCAGTCGTCCCCGCCACTATCGCCCAAGTCGGCGCTGGATTACTATACGGGCCGTGGCTCGGCTTTGTAGTGGTGATGGCCGGCGACATCCTCGGGGCCATGATTGGTTTTGTGGTGGCACGGCGCTGGGGGCGACGCAATCCTTTGTACGATCGTCTATCTGCGCCCGAGCAGGATGCGTTTAATCAACTGTGTCGTCAGATTACTCCCATCCGCGTACTCTTGCTCAGAGTACTCCCGGGACCCGCCTACACCATGGTGTCACTCGCTGCTGGTTGTAGCGACATTGCCTGGTGGCGCTACATGCTGGCATCGATTCTGGGAGTGACACCCGCCTTGGCATTACTCACACTTGCCGGTGATTTGAGTACGAGCCAACCGCTACTGGCAGGATTTGTTGGTATGGCCGTCGTCGGATTGATGGTTGTGTTAAATAAAGTCGCACAGAAATATAACAATTCCTTATAATAGACAGTGCATACTGTTTACAGAGGGAGAAGCGCGTGGTCATGATTGATGCAGCTCGGATTCATTCACAATATGTCGCTCAATACGGGCATGCGCCACAGATGATTGTGCGCGCACCTGGTCGTGTCAATCTGATTGGTGAACATACCGACTACAATGATGGTTTTGTGTTGCCGGCCGCCATTGACCGGGCCACATTTATAGCCGCATCCCCGCGCACCGATCGCCGTGTACGCGTCTTTGCAGCCGACCTCAACGAAAGTGACGAATTTGGCATCGACCAAATTGAGCGCAGCGGTATGCGTCCATGGAGCAACTACATCCGTGGCATGATTCGTGCGCTTCAAGCGGCAGGACACGTGATTGATGGTGCGGACATGGTGGTAGCGAGCAGCGTACCACGTGGGGCCGGACTTTCGTCGTCTGCTGCCCTCGAAGTCGCCACCGGCTATGTCTTTCAGCTCTTTTACAACCTCAACATTCTCGGCGAAGAGTTGGCATTGATGGCACAAGCCACCGAAAACAAATTCGTCGGTGTCAACTGTGGCATCATGGATCAATTCATTGTGACGCTGGGCAAAGCCAATCACGCCCTGCTCATCGATTGCCGCGACCTCAACTACCAAGAAGTCCCCATGCCCACCAATGCGGCCGTGGTAATTTGCGATAGCCACATCGAACGCAGCTTGGCCGCATCTGCCTACAACCAGCGCCGTGCTGAATGTGAGCAGGCAGTTGAACTGCTCAAACCGTTTATCCCAGGTATCAAGGCCCTGCGCGATGTCAGCAGTGCCCAACTCGCCCAGCACGGCCACGTGTTGTCACCCGTCGTATTGCAACGAGCGCGCCATGTAGTCAGCGAAAACGAGCGCGTCATTGCCAGCGTGCAGGCGCTGTCGCACAACGATATCGCCGAATTCGGCCGCCTCATGAATGCATCCCATGCCAGTCTGCGGGACGATTATGCCGTCAGCATCCCCGAAATGGATGCACTCGTCGCTGCCGCCCAACGGGTGAGTGGCTGCTACGGGTCACGGCTGACGGGGGCCGGCTTTGGGGGATGTACCGTCAGTCTTGTAGATGTAGACGCCGTCGAACGCTTCCGCCACGAGGTCGCAGCCGCCTATTTGGCGAGTACTGGCAAAAGTGCCACCATTTATGTGACGCATGCTGCCGATGGCGTCAGTCGCATTCGGCCAGATTCTGCATAAGAAAGAGATTATCATGCCAACTATCCTTCTCGTTGAAGACGACGCCACATTGGCAGAAACACTCCGTTACAACCTTGAACGAGAAGGATATGTGGTGATTAGTGCGGGTGACGGCGTCACCGCACTCGAATATGCACGTCAACGCCAGCCCGACATTGTCGTGTTGGATGTGATGTTACCGCGCCTCGACGGCTTTTCGGTGTGTCGCATGCTCCGTAAAGAAAGCAGCATCCCGATTATCATGCTCACTGCGCGTCAAGACGAAGTCGACCGCATCGCAGGACTCGAACTCGGTGCCGACGACTACTTGACCAAGCCGTTCAGTGTGGGTGAACTCCTGGCGCGCATCCGTGCCATTTTGCGGCGCAGTGATCGCACCGTTGCCACCGTCGAACGCGATATTTTGCACATCGGCACCATCAAACTCGATGTCGGTTCGCGGCGCACCTGGCGCGACGACAGCGAAATCCAGCTTTCGCAGAAAGAATTCGACCTCCTCGCCTGTTTGATGCGCAACCGTGGTCTGGCACTCTCCCGTGATGTGCTCCTCGAACGCGTATGGGGTTTTGATTATGTAGGCGATGGACGCACCGTCGACGTCCATATCCGCTGGCTCCGCGAAAAAATCGAACAAGACCCGAGTAATCCCATCTACCTGCAAACCGTACGGGGCATCGGGTATCGTTTTGATGTCCCCAACAATTAGCAACGCAGGCAAACCATGCTCTTTGATTTGCTGATTCCATGGATTATCACTGGCGCATCCATTACTTGGCTCGTCGTCATGTGGCAAAATCGGCCACCCATGCGACGGGTTATTGCCACGCCACTGCCACCCGCTGAACCACCGCAAAATCCTGCCGAAGTCGTCGTTGCTGCCATCGACGTGGGGGTCATGTTTGTGCGCCCAGACGGCGTTATCCTCATGCACAATCCGGCCGCGAGCACACTCCTGCAACTCCCAGAAACGACCGTTGGGCGTACCATCATGAGTGTGGTACGCGACCATCAATTCGACGAATTCGTACGCGCCGTGGCATACCACCGCGAAGCCGATGAAATGTTGTTGCCACAACGCAATCCGGCCCGTACCCTGCGCATCAATGCCCAACCAATCATCCAACCCAACCAAGAAGTCGTTGTCATCGTGGTCATCCGCGATATCACGCAACTCAGCCAGCTCGAACGCGCCCGCCGCGACATGATTGCCAGCGTATCACACGAATTACGCACACCACTGGCATCACTCAAGCTGTTGAGCGAAACCATTGATAGTAATCCACCACCTGAAATTGTGCATCGCATGGCGGGACGCATTGCCGACGAAGTCGATGCCTTGATCCGCCTCGTCAATGATTTGCACGATTTGTCGCAAATCGAAGCCGGACGCATTGCCTTGCAGATGGCATCCGTATCACCGGCAGCGGTGGTCAGACATGCCCGAGAACGCATCCAACCCCAAGCCGACGCACATCAAATCACCGTCACCGTTGATGCCTGCGATGATGTGCCCCCCATGCTCGTTGACGTGGGGCGCATCGACCAAGTATTACTCAACCTGCTCCACAATGCTGTCAAGTTCACACCAGATGGGGGCGAAATCACAATTACGGCCACTGCAATCAGTCTACCGCACAGTGATACGGCACTCCCCGATGGTATTCCCGCCGATCACCCCGTCGGGTCATGGGTCGTATTACGTGTCCGCGATACTGGCGTCGGCATCCCCCCCGAACATCTGTCTCGCGTCTTCGAACGGTTCTATAAAGTCGACCAAGCGCGCACCCGTGGATCGGGCACCGGGTTGGGACTGGCTATTGCGCGCCACCTCGTCGAAGGCCACGGCGGGCGTATTTGGGTCACCAGCACCGTCGGTGTGGGGACCACGTTTGTGTGCACGTTGCCCACCGCCGACTAACGATAGCAATGGAAAATGGAAAATGCTCCACAGCCACACGTATTGGTATCGCCCCAGCGACACGTGGTCTCCCGCATTGCGCACTACATGAACAATCCCGCAGGCGCGCACATGGTTGGCACAAGGGCGTGTTAATGCACCCATGTGGACTACCGACGCGATCGTACGCGTTGTATCACTGTGCGCCGTGTCACAGCTGGCGCTGGGCGCGGTGTGCTGCGTTGCGCATGCAATACTTTCCAGCGCTGCAGCAGCT
>CAZIKU010000056.1:0-17521 GCA_964539815.1 uncultured Klebsiella sp.
CAGTATAACACTGCCACATTTGCATGTGTACACCTGCTGAATACAGTACAATACACATATGGATGTTGAGAGGGGATACACCACGTTGCTAAGTTACGAAGAATTGGCCAATGCCATCGAAGAAGCCTGGGAACAGGCCGGACTCCATGAGCATGGTGTCAATGAAACAATTAATCCGGCTACACTCGAACGCACCTTCCGTGCGGAAATTTTCCCCGATCATGGGGAACCACTGACAGAGCAAAACATACCGCCATGGGTCGAACTCAGCTTTGTGTGGGATGCAGAGCATCAGCGCGCCAGTACAGCCAATACACCGGTCGCACTCGAGTTGCTCTGGAATTATACGATTACCCTGGCAGGGCATGACAAACGCAGCGACCTCGAATTGCTCAAAGCGTTTGCAACAGTCGTCAACCAGACGATTCGCAAGCTCTTTCAGCAGGCCCCCGATCACGACATGCTCGCTGTCGAAATCCGACGGAGCTACCAGTCCGCAGAAACACGCGAATTGCAACACATCGTGATTTATGCCAGTGGCGGTAGCGATATCAGCGAGTTGTTCATCAGCAAATCGGCCGACATGCTCAGGACCGTGCTCCACGAGGAAATGCTCGTCGTGGCGAGTCTGTTGCGGGCCTTGGCTGAAGCCTTTAGTCCGGGAAGTGTGGGCGGATACCGCACGGTCGAGTCAGCCTAAGGAGTCGCAATCCATGCAGGAATTTACGCGTTATTGGCGAGTACCGTTACTCGTGTTTGTCATCATTAATGTGCTCGACCGCCTCAGCAAATGGTGGATCGAGACCAATCTCGGCCCAGTGGTAGGCACAAGCATGCCCATCTTGCCACCGTGGCTCTATTTGACCTACATCCACAATACCGGGGTGGCATTCGGCATGTTCCAGGGCATTCCGCATTTTTTCACCATCGTCAACATCATCATCAGCATCGGGGCACTCTACATGTATCGCACCCAGATGGCGCATACACCGCTCGTACAAATTTGTGTCGGTGGCATTGTGGGTGGTGCGGTGGGCAACATCATTGACCGCATCCGGCAGGGCTACGTGACCGACTTCGTGCATGTGACCTGGTTCCCGGGGATTTTCAATGTGGCCGATAGTGCCATCACGGTGTGCGTCATCCTGCTGGCCATTACTACCTGGTACAACGAATCACGCGAGCCCGCCCGTGACGCATGAAGACGATAGTGTACTCGTGGTCGTCGACGCAAGTGGTGTCGGTCAACGCCTCGACCGCTTTGTGGCCGATAGCGTAGCAGATTTGACCCGCAGTGCGGTGCAACGCCTCATCGAGCAAGGGCATATCACACGCAACGACAAGCCGACTCGTGCCGCCGAGCCGCTGAAATTGGGCGACCGCATCGTGGTGCAAATTCCCCCAGCTGCAGACACTGATTTGGTAGCCGAGAATGTACCCATCACAGTGCTCTATGCCGATGACGACATCATCATCATCGACAAAGCGGCCGGCATGGTTGTGCATCCTGCCCCCGGACATACGAGTGGCACGCTGGTCAATGCCCTGTTGTGGCACTTCCCAGGGATGGAAATTGGTGGTGGCATCCGCCCCGGCATCGTGCATCGCCTCGACCGCGATACGAGTGGTGTCTTGGTGGTGGCACGCAACGATGCTGCACTCAACCATCTGCAACAGCAACAATATGCGCGCCAAATGCACAAAATGTACGTAGCACGGGTCGAGGGTGGCTTCGCCGTCGACAGCGGTGTCGTCGACGCGCCCATTGCGCGCCATCCCCGCGACCGCATGCGCATGGCGGTGGTGCCCGGTGGGCGTCCGGCGCGCACCCACTGGCACGTCCGTGAACGCTTGCAACAGCTGACGCTGCTCGATTTGACACTCGAAACCGGGCGGACTCATCAAATTCGCGTCCATTGCCAACATATGCGCCACCCGATTATCGGTGATCCCGTGTATGGTGCGCAACTGACGACAATCCACCTCAAGCGGCAATTTTTGCATGCCCACACACTCGGATTTGTCCACCCGCGCACTGGCCAGCCTGTATCGTTTACCAGCCCCTTGCCCCATGATTTGCAACGCGTGTTGGACCACATCCATCGGCGCCTAGAGTGATACGCATCGCTGCATTCATAATTCTTAATTCTTAATTTGCTCACGCCCCTACGAGCGACCACACATCCCGTGCACGGGCGTATTTCATTCGCCCCTACGCGTGGCTTAATTCGTAATTCATAATTCGTAATTCTTAATTGCTCAACAGAGAGTGCTATACTATATCGTAGTTGCACTACTGAGCGAGCATCATGCCGGTTTCGTTGATTGTCACACCACAACATGCCCAGCATACCCTGCCACAGCACCCCGAACATGCCGGGCGCATTGATGCGATTGTGCACCTCCTCGAATCGCACCCCATTGCCGGATTGACGACCCACGCGGTGCAGCCATTCCCACGCAGTGTGATTCACGCAGTACACGACGAAAGTTATGTCAATTCCGTAGAAACACAGAGCCAGCAGCGCGGGCGTCAGTTACGCCTGGATGCTGATACATATGTCGGTGGTGGCAGTTTTGCTGCGGCGTGTGATGCCGCATATGCGGCATGCCAGGCGGTCGACGCCATGATGACGGGCACGCCTGCGATGAGCATCGGTCGACCACCTGGCCACCATGCGGTACACGCCGCCTACATGGGGTTCTGCTTTTTCAACAATGTCGCCATTGCCGCCCGTTACGCACAGCAGCACTACGGCATACGCCGTATCGCCATCGTTGATATCGACGTGCATCACGGCAACGGCACCAATGATTGTTTTTATGCGGACGGCGACGTATTGTTCATTTCGAGTCATGCCAGTCCACTCTATCCATTTAGTGGGTCACGGGATGCGCTGGGGCAGGGGGCAGGGCATGGTGCCACACTCAATATCCCCTTGCCGCACGGCAGTGGCGATGCCGCATATGCGCGCGTCTATCGTGACCTGGTGGTGCCCGCGTTGCAACGGTTTGCGCCGGAATGCGTGTTAATCTCTGCAGGATATGATGCACACTGGGATGATCCAATTGGCACCTGTGCACTTTCGGTAGCTGGCTACACCACCATCGTGCAGGCACTATGGCAGTATGCCCAACAGGGTTGTGCGGGGCGAATGGCAGTCATCCTCGAAGGAGGCTACAATCTCGAGGCGTTGGCGGCGGGAGTGCATGCCACGCTCAGCACACTCGCAGGGGAGACGCCACTGCCAGACACACTCGGCAGTGTGCAGAGTGATGCACGGGCCGGCGATGATACGATTCAGTGGTTGCAACACCACCACCCATTGTGTGTGGGATAGACGAGAAGGAGGCGATGCGTCATGGCACTTGCGGTGATCGATTATGGTGCAGGGAATCTCCCAAATGTGGTACGTGCGCTCCAACATCTCGGCGTCGCACTTGAAGTCACGCGCGATCCGGCGGTGGTGGCCAAGGCACCAGCCGTGGTGCTCCCGGGAGTTGGTGCTACGCGAGACACCATGAACACACTGACAAGCACGGGGCTCGACGAAGCGATTTGTGATGCAATTGCCCGCGATGTGCCCTTCTTGGGGATTTGTGTGGGCATGCAAGTATTACTCGATCACAGCGACGAATTCGGGCGCCACGATTGTCTCGGTGTCGTACGTGGCGATGTGACACGCTTCCCGGAGGGTCTCAAAGTGCCGCAAATCGGCTGGAATCAAGTGCACTACACGCCACAGCACCAGCATCATCCGTTGTTTGATGGCATCGCTGACGGGACAGATTTTTATTTCGTGCATTCGTATTATTGTGCGGTCACTGACCAACGCATTGTTGCGGGGCGCACTGATTATGCGCTATTATTTAGTAGTGTCTTGGTGCAAAAAAATCTGGCTGCGGTGCAGTTTCATCCCGAAAAAAGTGGCGCCGCAGGATTACGCTTGATGCAAAATTTCGTCACACACATGGCCAAATTGAAGTGCGAGGCAACGCATGTTTGAACTGTATCCGGCCATTGACATCCACGAAGGACGAGCCGTGCGGCTGACCCAGGGTGATTATGCCACGGCCAATATCTACGACGAGTCACCTGCTAATGCGGCACGTCGTTGGGTTGCGGCTGGTGCCACCCAGTTGCACGTAGTAGATCTGGATGGGGCCAAGGCCGGTCACCCGGTCAATCTGGCCGCAATTGCGGCCATCGCACAGGCGGTAGACGTGCCCATTCAACTAGGGGGTGGGATTCGCACCCATGCCGATGTGACGAGCGTGCGCCAGCTGGGTGTACAGCGCGTCATCATTGGCACCAAGGCCGTACAGGATCCTGCGTTTGTGCGTGAACTCGTGCAACAGCACGGTGCTGCCATCATTGTGGGGGTCGATGCCCGTGACGGATTCGTGCACACCGCCGGGTGGCTGGCAGGATCGCAGGTGCAGGCGAGTGATTTAGTCGCCCAGATGCGAGACATCGGCGTCCAGCGCATCATTTATACCGATATCAGTCGTGACGGGACGTTGAGCGAGCCCAATTATGCGGCCACCGCGGCCTTGTTGCATCCAACTGGCCCCAAAATCATCGCATCGGGTGGGGTCAGCCAGGCGGCGCAGCTCGTGACACTTGCCCAGTTGGGCGTGCATGGAGCCATCGTCGGCAAAGCCCTCTATACCGGTGCCATCGACCTCGAGTCTACTCTTGCATTGCTTGCCCAGGAGGCCATATGAGCGACAATTCTAGCAACAGCGTGGGCGCACGCTACGAAGAAGAACGCACCCGAGCGAATTTGCAGTCGCAAATCTCCAATCTGCAGAATCAGATTGACGAACTGCGCCGCCTCTTGCGCGACCAAACCCAGAAATACCAGCTGGCGACCGAGCAGCAGCGCAAACTCGAACACCGCAATCACGAAGTTGAAAATCAGCTGTCGCGCCAGAATACCGAGCTCCAACAGACGCTCGAAGGCTTCCGCCGCGATATGAGCACACTGCGCAAAGAATATGCCAGCACACTCATCAAAGTCGAAGAAAGCATTCAGCCCATCCGTGACATGCAATCGCAAATCCAAGAATTGGCGAATGCGCGCAAAGACGACCGCGTCGCCGTCGCTGGTTGGATTAATCGCCTCGGCGAAACCGAACAAAAAATCGGCGCCCTGTTGGCTCTCGTGCGTGAATCCGATGAACGCCACCGCACGCTCGTTGCACGCCTCGACACCTTTCAGTCATCTGAAGACACACGCCGAGCCGAACTGCGCAAAATCCTCGAAGAGGTACAAATCGAAAAGCAACAGCTGCGCCGTCAAGCCGTCGAAAATCAGCAACTGGTGGCCGATAGCAAATTCATTTTGAGCGAACAGCAGAGTCGCTTGCTGCGCTTTGACGACTTCCGCAAACAAATGGATAACGTAGTCAACGAAATCCCCGAGCAACTCGTCGTCCTCTCCAATCGTATTGCCGAATTGATGCAAGAGAACAAGCAACTCGAACGAGTCACCACCGAGCGCTTTTTGGCCAATCAGCAACGCATCGAAGAAATTCGCCTACAGCAAGACGACAAAATCAGTGGCATCCAAGACATCGAGGATCGCCATATCCGCCAAATCACCACCTGGATCGAGCGTATCGATACCTACGTGCGCGAACTCGAACAACGCATCACACGCACACACAACCGCGTGGAAAACATGCAACACGACCATGTCACCCAACTCAGTGACATCAATACACGCGATGCGGAATTACTGGCACTCATCGTCAAAACGTTGCAAGGGTCGCTCGACCGCATCAAGCCGACAATCAGCGACGGAAAGAGTAGCTAATGCTCAAACGGCGCATTATTCCGTGTCTCGATGTCAAAGCAGGGCGGGTCGTCAAAGGAGTATCGTTCGTGGATCATCGCGACGCCGGCGACCCCGTGGTGCTGGCGGGATTCTACAACGAAAGTGGGGCTGACGAGCTGGTGTTTTATGACATCACAGCCAGCAGTGATGAGCGCAACATCATGGTCGACGTCGTCGAACGCACTGCTGCGCAAGTCTTTATCCCGTTGACAGTCGGTGGCGGTATTCGCACCGTCGACGACATGTATCGCATGTTGCGCGCAGGTGCCGACAAAATTTCCATCAATACGGCCGCTGTCTTGAATCCGCCCCTGATTACCGCAGGTGCGCAACGGTTCGGCAGCCAATGCATCGTACTCTCCATTGATGCACGCCGCGTCCCCAGTGCCGACGGCACACCACAATGGCAGGTATTCACCCATACGGGGGCGAATGCACGCTCGACGGGCATCGATGCCGTGCAGTGGGCGATTCGGGGTGCCGAACTCGGCGCAGGAGAACTGGTCATCAACAGCATGGATGCTGATGGCACCTATGGCGGGTACGACCTGGAATTGTTGCATGCCATCTCGAGCCAAGTCTCGATTCCCGTGATTGCATCGGGCGGTGCTGGTACCCCTGATCATCTCTACGACGGATTTGTCACGGGTGGCGCCGATGCCGTGCTTGCGGCCAGTATTTTTCATTTTGGCAACTACACCATTGCTCAAGTCAAGGATGCCTTGCGTGAGCGTGGTCTACCAATGAGATAAGGTGTATGCAGGTTACCATTCGTTATTTTGCCGTGCATCGTGATATTACGGGTAAACACAGCGAACAGTTGACGGTAGCACCGCACAGCACACTCGCCGACATCTGGCAACTCCTCGAAGCCCAATACCCAGGGCTTGCGCCCTACCGCACCCGTGTGCTTTATGCCCACAACGAACGCTTTGTGGCTGCGACGACCGTCGTCAGCGATGGTGACATCATCGCCTTTATCCCACCAGTCAGTGGTGGCACCACTACACCAGCATTTCTCGTGACTGACGCCCCACTCGATCCCGCTCCACTGGTGGCACTCGTAAGCGCCCCAGAATGTGGTGCAGTGGTGACATTTAGTGGGACAGTGCGCGACCACTTTGGTGCACGTGCTACTGCCCGCCTTGAATACGAGGCATATGCGGAAATGGCCGCATCCGTGCTCGCTGATATTGCGACCGAAGCCAAACAACTGCACGATATCACCAACGTCGCCATCCATCACCGTATCGGTATCCTCGATATCGGCGAAACAGCCGTACTGGTGGTCGTGGCTGCTGGGCATCGTGGCCCGGCACTCGCTGCCACAGGATGGATTATGGACCGCATCAAAGACATTGCCCCAATTTGGAAAAAAGAGCACTGGGCTGATGGTGCCCGAGACTGGATTGGCCATGAAAAAGACCGCCCATCAGCATAAACATAAAAGCCGTCCGTGATGCAATGCACCACGGACGGCTCGCGCACGTTCTGCGTGCGGTATGATTACTGGAGCAATTTTTCGAAGTTGGGGTGATTGGGCTGTCGACGCAGATTTTCTCGGACGGCTTTGATGGCTTCATCACCAATCCAATACGTCAACAGTGAACCGAGCACCAGTCCCACAGCACTGCCGATGGCAGCCCCCAAACTAAATGCCATGAGGCGTGAACGACCTGTTTGCATATGCATTACCTCACTGTACCACGACAAGTGGAGTCGCATCACTCCACAAGCGCTCCAAACGATAGAACTCGCGCATTTCACGGGAAAAAATATGCACAACGACATCCCCGTAATCAAGGAGTACCCATCCAGCAGACGTTACACCTTCGGATTTTGTTTCAAGCCCAAACTCGACAGACACTTCGGAATCAACGATGTCGAGCAGTGCTTTGAGCTGGCGTTCGTTGTCGCCACTACAAATCACAAAGAAATCAGCAAATGTACGCAACGAACGTAAATCAAGCAGCATAATATCACTTGCTTGTTTATCTTCGAGAAGCTCTACCACACGGCGAGCCAGTGCTTGTGTATCCATGTATCCCCAATTCACCTATCCACTACTCACATACTAGCAAATACCACTTCGTTTGTAAATAAACGAGCATGTATGTTAACGAAATATCACAATCCGTAATGAACTCTGCAATGGCTCGGGAATGAACGACACCACTACACCACCAAAGACATAGACGATGGTTTGGACGATACGCGAAGGCCGTAAGGCGTCCATCCACAATTCGTGAGGGAAAGCAGCCATGACCAGTAGCAGACCAACAATAACGAGCAAGGCTTGGAGTGTACCAAGCAATGCACCCAACATATGATCAAACCATCCGAGCGCAATCAGCCCAGCGAAATGATGAATCAACGACGCTGCCAAACTCGCACTCCCGTTGACTGCCATCATGATGAGGAGTACCGCAATCAGCATCGCATATGACTGATGCGGCACAATATTCTGAATGTGTGCGGCAACAGCCAGACCGAAGCGACCTGCAACCACGAAACTTGCCAAAAGTCCCGTAATCGCGAGTAGCTGGCGAATTGCCCCCCAATAAAACCCCAGAGTGGTGAAGACAACAACGAGCAGCAAGATAGCGATATCTACAACAACCATCGATACGTTATTCCTATCGCATTCAAATTATGCAAAGTATACCACTATCTGCGTGAATAGTTTCAATATAACTTCAAAGTGCTATTCACCGTATAAACAATGAACCGACACGATGATGCCATCGTGTCGGTTCGGGATTGATGGACGCTTAGTCTACGGTGTATTGTCCGTCGACAACATTTCCGTCGTTGTTGGGTTTACCACCCGCGTTATCACCATCATTGGATGACTGGGCCTGTTGCGTGGCTTGCCCCATCAACTGAGTCAATTCCTCGCCGAGGCTCTGCATCAATGATTCGTTGTCGTTGCCAATTGCGGTGCGCAATTCAGCGACTACCTTGCGAATCTGTTCGGCAAGTGATGCATCGATTTTGCCGTTCAAGTCATTGAGCGACTTTTCTGCATCATAGGCCATGCTATCCGAGCGATTCTTGAGCTCGATGAGTTCGCGCTTGCGACGGTCTTCCTCGGCGTGGGCTTGGGCATCACGTACCATCTTTTCGACCTCATCCTTGTTGAGGTTGGTGCTGGCCGTAATGGTGATGCGCTGCTCTTTGCCGGTAGCCTGATCCTTGGCCGACACGTTGAGGATACCGTTGGCGTCGATATCGAACGTGACTTCGATTTTGGGCATACCGCGCGGTGCCGATGGGATGCCTTCGAGGCGGAAGCGCCCGAGCGTCATGTTGTCACTCGCCGTCGACCGTTCGCCTTGCAGGATATGAATATCCACAGCAGTTTGACTGTCTGCCGCCGTCGAAAAGATTTCGCTCTTGCGCGTGGGGATGGTGGTGTTGCGCTCGATGAGACGCGTCATCACCCCACCCAACGTCTCGACACCAAGTGAGAGTGGTGTGACATCGAGCAGCACCACGTCCTTGATATCGCCACCGAGCACACCGGCTTGGATGGCGGCACCAATGGCCACCACTTCGTCAGGATTGACGCTCTTGTTGGGCTCTTTGCCCGTCATCTTGCGTACCAATTCCTGCACCACGGGCATACGCGTCGAACCACCGACCAATACGACTTCGTCGAGGCTGCTGGCCTGCATGCCCGCATCGCGCAAGGCCTGGGTGACGGGGCCCTTGAGGCGCTCGGTCAACTCAGCCGTCAGCTGCTCGAATTTGGCACGTGACAAACGCATCTGCAAGTGCTTGGGACCGCTGGCATCAGCCGTGATAAAGGGCAGATTGAGCTCGGTCTCGGACATGCTAGAAAGTTCGATTTTGGCCTTTTCAGCGGCTTCCTTGAGACGTTGCAGGGCTTGACGATCCTTGCCGAGGTCAATCCCTTGATCTTTGCGGAATTCGTCAATCATCCAGTCCACTACACGTTGGTCGTAGTCGTCACCACCGAGGTGGGTGTCACCATTCGTGGCTTTTACTTCGACGACGCCATCACCAACTTCGAGGACGGAGACGTCGAAGGTACCACCACCCAAGTCAAAGACCAGAATGGTTTCGTCTTTTTTCTTGTCGAGACCATAGGCCAAGGCGGCAGCGGTTGGTTCGTTGATGATGCGCAACACCTCGAGACCAGCGATTTTGCCGGCATCTTTGGTGGCCTGGCGTTGGCTGTCGTTGAAGTAGGCGGGTACGGTAATTACCGCCTTGGAGACAGGCTCGCCGAGGTATGCTTCAGCGTCAGCCTTGAGCTTTTGCAGCACCATGGCTGAGATTTCTTGGGGGGCGTATTCCTTGCCCGTGTTGCTTGACGCCACACGCACATCGTTGCGGTTGCCCTGACTGACCTTGTAGGGCACCATTTCGCGTTCTTTGGAGATTTCGTCGTAGGTGCGCCCAATAAAGCGCTTGATGGAGTACAGCGTGTTTTCGGCGTTGATGGTGGCCTGACGTTTGGCGGTTTGCCCGACCAAGCGCTCGCCGCTCTTGGTGAATGCCACAATTGACGGTGTGGTGCGGTTCCCTTCGGAACTGGGGATGACGACGGCATCGCCGCCTTCCATCACCGCCACACACGAATTGGTGGTTCCCAAGTCAATACCAACAATCTTGCTCATAAATTTCCTACCCCTTTACAGTGTATTTCACGGTAATAGTGCATTGATATGCATATTACGAATGATCGTTAGTCTCGCACACAGCTATCACTTTTTTTATTGTAACGTGTTCCCTTTGATATGCAATAGCCGAGGTATTAGAAATATATATGATATGCATACGGATGGTTGGACACACGTTCACGCTGCATCTACGCACATTGGTATAATACGGAGTAAAGGAGGCGTCATCATGCGTATTTTGGTACTCAATGGACCGAATCTCAACATGCTGGGCACACGTGAACCGCATATCTACGGTGCCACGACGCTCGCCGATATCGAGCAGGCGCTCCAAACGCGCGCCCAGCAACTCCACGCCAGCGTGGTTTGTCTCCAGAGCAACCACGAAGGCGTGCTGATTGACACGATTCAACGGGAATACACGGCAATCAACGGCATCATCATCAATCCAGGGGCATTCACACACTACAGCTATGCGTTGCGTGATGCCCTGAGTGCAGTGACGTGCCCCATCATCGAAGTGCATATTTCCAATGTCTATAAACGCGAGGCGTTCCGCCACCACTCCGTGATCGCTCCTATTGCTACTGGACAAATCGCCGGATTGGGCTGGCACGGCTACCTGCTCGCACTTGATTGGATTGTGACACACCACAGCGCCAAGTAACCCGGCAATTCATACCGGTTGCATTCGTGATAGTGGTATAATACGCCGAGAAGAGATATCCGCTGTAGGTGGAGTAGTAGTAGCATCATGAAGCATGAGCATACCCCAGACACCAATGTCTTTGCCTTGGAAGAAGTACGCGAACTCATCAAGTTGGTGAGTGAAAGCGATATTAGCGAGCTCTCAATCGAGCGTGGTGATGCACGCTTGCACATCAAACGTAACCAGTTGCAGGCCGCACCTGTCATGATGCAGATGCCGCAAATGCCCGCAGTGGCAGTTCCTGCGGTAGCACCTGTCGCTCCAGTGGCAGCACCAGCAGCTGAACCTGTGGTGAGTGGGCATCAGATTACCTCACCAATGGTGGGGACGTTTTATGCGACACCGACTCCCAAGGATGCCCCATTCGTCAGCGAAGGTGACACAGTCAAAGTGGGCGACCGTTTGTGCATCGTCGAAGCCATGAAAATGATGAACGAAATCGAAAGCGACGTGGCCGGCAAAGTCGTCAAAATTCTCGTCAAGAGTGGTCAACCGGTCGAATACGGGCAGGCCTTGATGATTATCGAGCCGAGTGCATAGATGGTACGCGAATTCACCCTCAAAGAGTTCTCTACGGTACTCGAGGGATTCTTTCGCGAACCATTGTTCAGCGATATTTGGATTGTGGCCGAAATAGCCAGTGTCTCGACACCTGTGTCGGGGCACTGGTATTTTTCTCTCAAAGACGACACCGTCACCCTGCGCGCCAACTGCTGGCGCACAGCCAACAGGCGCCTCACGTTGCCAGATGTGGGGGATCGGGTACGCCTCCACGGGCGTATCGACTTTTATGCGGCACGTGGTGAAGTACAATTCATCATCGATGATATCGTTGCCGAAGGTGTGGGGCTGGCTCATGCCGAATTCGAGCGCCTGGCACGCAAATACGCCGGCATGTCCAAACAACGACCGTTGCCGCGCTTGCCGCAACGCATCGGAGTGGTCACGTCACGGAGTGGCGCGGCCTGGCAGGATGTCATCGCCACACTCCAGACGCGCTTCCCGTGTGTCGAAGTCGTGTTGGCGCATAGTAGTGTACAAGGTGACAACGCCCCGAGTGAACTCGTCGCTGCCCTCGAACTCATCTACACACAACCCGTCGATGTGATTTTGCTGGTGCGTGGTGGTGGCTCATACGAAGACTTAGTGGCATTCAACCACGAAGACGTCATCCAAGCCATCCTGCGCTCCCCCGTGCCCATCGTTTCAGGCGTGGGACACGAGGTCGATACCACGATTGCAGATCTGGTGGCCGATCGGCGGGCAGCCACACCGACCATGGCGGCCATGGATGCGACACCTGCGATTACTGACTTAGTCCAACTCGTTGCAAATCTGGACTATACGCTGTCGTTTCATATGCAGAACCGCCTCAACGAGCGCACCCAGCGCCTCGATGACAGCCAGGCACGCCTGTTGCGCGCAGCACCCGCACAGCGCGTCGCCCTCTACCAGCAACGCATCGACTATGCGCTGCAACGGAGTCATCTATCCGTACAACAACGACTCCAGTCCCTGCGTGATACGCTGACGCATCAGCAGAGTCGCCTGGACGCACTCAACCCGCACGCCGTGCTACAACGCGGCTTTGCAGTGGTGCGTGATGCACATGGCCAGATTGTGCGCCAGCGTGCAACGGTCGCACCACATGATATAGTGACCATTCAGTTGCATGATGGGCAACTTACTGCTCGCATTACGGAGGAATCATGAGCCACTCCCCTTCGCTCGAAGACATGCTCAAGGAAATCGAACAGATTGCAACGACACTTGAGCAAAATACACTCCCTCTCGAAGACTCGTTGGCACTCTTTCAGCGCGGTTCACAACTCGTGGCCCAGAGTCGCACCATCCTCGAGAAAGCCACATTGCGCATCAAAGAAATCCAGGACAACGCGCATACGCTATAATGCGTCGGTACACTGGGTTTCAACATAACGGAGCACTGCCATGACAACGTATCACCCCACTGATGTATGTGTATGGACATGTGAGGGGTTGCGCTAAACACACCGCTCTTTTCCTCACCATACATCGTGAAGACAATGCATTGACGGTTGTACGACGGTACGACCGGTAGTAGTGTTTTTTGTGTTGAGGAGATTTTTCACTTATGTCTACTTTGATTTCGCCTAGCATGGTTCGCGCATTTCGTGCGAATCGCTGGTGGATTTGGCTCGTCGTACTCGCAGCATGCGAAGCCAGTTTTGCAGCATTTCGCCCATTCTACGTCCAACACATCGTTGATGCGGCCACCAATCGCACTCCACTCGCGTCCGCAGTCATCGGGTTTGTGGTGGTAGCATGTCTCGTGCCCATTTGTCGCTGGATCGGCAATATATGTGAAAGTCAAAGTGCTTGGGCGGCAACCAATGCACTGCGGCAACACGTCGGGCAGGCCGTATTCGCCCAACCACTCGATTTTTTCCGACGCCATGGTGTCGGTGAACTCAGTGAACGCATCGATGCCGATAGTGGACAGCTCCACGGCATCTTTGGGAACACCAGCGCACAACTGATGCGCACCATTACCCTGGTATGCATCGTGGCATATCAGACCTGGCAAATTGACCCACGCATCTGTGCTATCCTGCTTGGCTATTTGGCGCTTGGAGCCGTGCTCATCATACGCATGCAGCGCGACAACCATACCGCCTGGGAAGCGGAGCGAGTCGCAGATGCGGCACTCTACGACACCATCGAAGAAAGTTTTGCCAGTATCACCGATGTCAAAGCCGTCGGCGCCGAGGACGTGTTGCATCAGCGGCTCACACCTCGCCTTGACACCCTATTGCACACCCATCGTACAGCCCGTCTACACAGCCAACGTGCTGCCATGGCATCAACACTCATCAACGCAATAGGCTGGCTGATTGCGATTAGTGTTGGCATCTGGAACTTTCGCAACGGGGGGAGCATCGGCCAAGCAGTTGCAATTCTGGGATACATGGCACTCATTGCGCAACCAATTGAGCAGGTGCGTGGCATCATCCAAGAAATCCAACAAGCGCGTGGTGTGTTGCGGCGTATTGATGCACTTCTCGCTGACACACCATCGCCGTCTACGACTGCTACACAGCAGTTACCATCTGGCCCACTAGCGATTCAACTCACACAGGTATCATTCCATTATGCGGATAGTCAACGCCTCGTCCTCGACGATGTGACGCTGCATATCCCAGCAGGTACGCACGTGGCGATTATTGGGCGCACCGGGAGTGGCAAAAGCACGTTGGTGCGGCTACTGAGCCGAAGCGAAATTGCCCAACACGGTACGATTCACTACGCGGGGCATACCATCGACACCATTGATGAGGCATCGTTGCGCCAACGCATCGCAGTAATCAGCCAGGAAGTCGATCTGTTTAATGCATCACTACGTGACAACGTGACCTGCTTTGCCACGCATCACAGCGACAGCGAGGTGCTGGCCGCACTCAGCGCCTGTGGACTCGACGAATTGGTGCGCTCACTGCCAGATGGACTCGATACACGCATCGGTGATGGTGAGCGAGCCTTGTCGCCCGGCGAACAACAGTTGTTGGCACTCGCCCGGGTCTGGTTGCGCAAGCCGGGGGTGATTCTCCTCGACGAAGCAAGTGCACACATTGATCCGCTTAGCGAACAGCGCATTGCGCACGCCTTTGCACAACTCGCACAGACGCGCACCGTGGTGACCATCGCACACCGGTTGAGTACGATTCGTACGGCAGACATGGTAGTAGTGCTCGCCGACGGTATCATCGTAGAGCACGGGGCACCGCAGGATTTGGCGCAACAACCCACGAGTCACTATGCCCGATTGCTTGCCAGTGATTTTGGAGCATCCATATGAGTATTACGACACCACGGTTTACCCGGGCAGTTATCGCCGTCGCGCAGCCACCGTTCGCCATCTACACGACGGGGCGCATGCTCAACATGATATTCCCCTTTCTCGTCATCATCATCGAACGCGAATTGTTGAATCACTATGGGCTATACAGCACATCTACCACCTTTTGGGGTATTTTGGCTGCGTACATGGCAATCATCGTCATCCGTATGGCAGCGCTATATAGCGAAGCCTGGGGAGATGTTACCTTCCGCTATCGCATCAAGGGCATGCTGCATCATAATACGCTGTACCAGGCGCTACAGCGTCCAGGGGCCGCGCCGCTGCCGGTATCGGCACTTGAAGCCATCAACAGGCTACGCGACGACGTCGACGAAGTCGCCGACTTCCCATTGTGGCTCCCCGAAGTCATCGGCACCAGCATTGTGGCAATCGTCGCCTTTGTCGTCATGCTCCAAATCGATGTCATGCTGAGTATTTGGAGCGTGGTGCCGCTGGTTGCGCTGGGGGGAGTGGCATACATCATTTGGCCGTACTACCTCAAATTTCGGTATCAAGCCGGCGAGCGGGAAGACGAGTTTACCAGTCTGCTCGGGAGTCTACTCGCTGGCGCAACTACCCTGCGACTCTTTGCACAGGCTGCCGACGCATTGCGCCACATCCAACGCATCAGCGATGAGCGCCGGCGTGTCAATGTGTGGGGAGTTGCACTCTTTCAAGCACAGTATTTCATGGTCGATTGCGGGGTCGCCATCTGTAGTGCGGCCGTCTATTGGTATGCGGGGAATGCAGTTGCACAAGGCACATTGCGTGTCGGTGATATGGTGTTGCTGACGAGCAGTCTGGGGATTATCGCCTGGATGCCCAACGTGATTGCCACGTTTATTGGCGATTATGCGCAACAGAAAGTCTCTATATCACGCCTAACGGATTTTATGCCCGAAGCACCCGAAGGGCTTATTCGTCCGTATCGGTGGTGGCAGACACACATCCCCGCGCATCGTCCTATCGTGCTCCCCCCACTCGATACACTACAGCTCGACCATGTCAGCTATACGCACGACGGGGTGGCAGGCGTCCACGACGTCTCGCTACAGATGGCACGCGGGTCTCTCACCGTGATTACGGGTGCGGTGGGGAGTGGCAAAAGCACACTCTTGCAGTTGATTGGGGGATTACTTGCACCACAATCAGGCACGATACGATGGAATAATCAAGTAATTCAGCAGATTGGCGCACCAACTGTGGTAACGACCACACAGGTGCCGTTTTTGCTGAGTGACACGCTGCAACAAAACATCACACTGGGACATGTGGTAGATCACGTCGACCACGTCATACGCGACAGTGCATTGAGTCACGATATCGCACACCTTGCTGCCGGATTAGACACCGTTGTCGGGCCACGGGGCGTGCGCCTTTCGGGTGGACAGCGACAACGCGTGGCACTCGCCCGTGCATTGCTAAGAGATGCACAAATCCTGGTACTGGACGATGTAACTAGTGCGGTCGACGTCGCCACCGAGCAGCAGATTTGGCAGGCATTGCACAATTACGGCACAGGGACACTCGTCGTCAGTAGTCACCGCCCGAGTCTGTTGCAACGGGCAGATTGGGTTGTCGTACTCGATGGCGGTCACGTCGTCGCCCAAGGTACACTCACAGACCTCTTGCAACACAGTGCACACATGCAACGTCTGTGGCAGGAAATTGCCCCACAGGATGCGTAGTTTGGTTGCACACACACAAGGCGAGGCACGTTTGTGCCTCGCCTTGTGTCTTTAGAATGATAGATACTACGGTGTGCGCGTCCGTGTGGGGGTACGGGATGGAGTGAGTGTGCGTGACACGGTGTATGTCTTGGTAAATGACGGTGTCCATGTCTCTGTGGGCAACACCGTATCTGATGCCGTCACGGTAATAAGTGGTGTACGTGTCGGAGTGCGTGAGCGCATCATGCCATCCAGCGGACTGCCAAAGATAACATTCGTCCCATTACGGTAAATCAAAATCGAGTTTGACGTCGAGACATCCATCGCAACAATATCATTGCTCGGGTTCAATATGCCTTTGGGATACGAGATAATCCCAAAATCGGTGAGACCGTACGGGTAGACCACCCCACGGACATCCAACAAGAGCGTGGTACCGCGGCCAGCAGCAATGCGCACAATATCGGTAGGAGTGCTAATTTTGGTGAGCTGGCCATACATGTTGCTCCCCCACCCGACAACCCGCCCCGTATCGAGCAGCGCCAGTGAGTGATTCATCCCCGCCGCAATGGCGACGACATCGCGCAACCCGGGGGGGATACGACTCTGACCGACATCATTGGCCCCCCATGCGACCACAGTGCCATCGGATTTGAGCGCCAGTGAATGGCGTTCACCGGCTTCGATGGCAATGACGCCAGTAAGACCTGCAGGAACCGTTGCTTGGCGGGCATCGTTGCGCCCCCATGCCACCACGGTACCGTCGTTCTTGA
>CAZIKU010000057.1:0-6075 GCA_964539815.1 uncultured Klebsiella sp.
ATGCCATCATGCAATACATCAAACGCAAATACAACCTGCTCATCGGCGAACGTATGGCCGAAAGCGTCAAAATCGAAATCGGTTCGGCCATTTCAATGAGCCGCCCACTGCAGATGCAAGTCCGCGGTCGTGACCAGGTGGCCGGTCTGCCCCGCACCATCGAAGTCAACTCAGCAGAAGTCACCGAAGCCATCCAAGAACCACTTGACCACGTGGTGAGTGCCGTGCGCCGTGTGCTCGCCGATACGCCACCCGCCTTGGCCGAAGACCTCATCGACAAGGGCATGGTCATGACCGGCGGTGGCTCCATGTTGCGTGGCATCAACGACCTGCTCACCGATGTGACTGGCGTTCCCTGCTATGTGGCCGACCAGCCGGCAAATTGTGTCGCCATTGGCACAGGCTTGGCGCTCGAATACCTTGACGTCCTCCATGATAGCCTTTCTGGCGATGAATTGAATTAATCCTGCATGGAACAGCACCTCAACCCGCCCAAAACAGGGCTCGTGCTCGAAATCGGCAGCGGCGATAACCCGAATCCCCGTGCCGATATCTTGCTGGACAAATTCCTCTTCGACAATACCGAACGTGGTGGCGATATCATCATTGACCGCCCGATTGTGGTGGCCGATGCCCATCACCTGCCCTTCCGTGATGGCGTCTTTGACTATGCCATCTGCTCGCACATCCTCGAGCATATGGACGATCCAGTGCAATTTGCACGCGAATTGACGCGCGTCTCCAAGGCCGGCTACATCCAGAGCCCCTCCGAAATCGCCGAACGTCTCTTTCACTGGTCGTTTCATCGCTGGTATGTCAATCTGGTCGGTGATACGCTGGTGCTCCACCCGCGCGATCCTGCAGAGCCATTCGGTGAATTCTTTGATTACCTCTATGCCCATAATCCGGCATACTACCTCTTTCAACGCAGTATGCCACACCTGTTTTGGGTCGAAAAAGAGTGGCATGGGACGCTCAACGTTGAAGTGCGAGACACGTCCCCACTCAACTTCCATGACCCCGCCCAGCTGCACGCACTTGTGGCCCCGCGCATGGGTACAATCCGCCTCATCGGCTTGCTCATTTTCAGCGATATTGCCCGGCGCATTCCTGCACGTTGGCGCAATCAGATACGCCGTTTGTTGCGCCGGAGCTACGTGTAACTGCACTGGCAAGGGACAGTATGGTCGTACATCTCATCAAACCAGTTCGGCGTACGACGGTCAGCTACGTGACCACGCCATTGCTCCAGACTGCCACCTATGCGCTGGTACAGGCGCAGTGGACCCGCCCCGCAGTCGACCTCGGCTATATGCAATTTGCGCCAGGTGACATCCTCGAAGAGCACTTTTACACCGATACGTGGTACAACATTTTTGCCATCTATACGGCCACCGGGAGTCACCGCGGCTGGTATTGCAATGTGACCCGTCCGGCACGCATTACGGATACCGCCATCTACTCGTGGGACCTCGAGCTTGATTTGTTTGTGAGTAGTGACCGGCAACGCTGTGAGCGCCTGGACATCGATGAATTCGAAGCCCAACAGTACCAACTCAATGACCCGCACGCCTACCAGGCGGGCTGGCAGGCACTTGCCCGCCTCGAAGCCATGGCACAGGCCGGCGTTGCCCCCTTTGACCGAAAGGAACGCCGATGACTCCCACAATCGGGATTGGACTGGTCGGCTATGGAGCAATTGGTCGCTTGCACGCCAGTGTGATTCAGTTGTTGCCACAACTCTACCCCACCTTGTCGGTACGTCCTCAACTCGTCGCACTGTGCGCCGGTGGGCCACGTAGCCAAGCCAATGCCCAACGCGATTACCCGCAGGTGCCACAGGTGACATGGCCCGAATTATTGGCGTTGCCGCAGGTCGACATCGTGGCAATCTGTACGCCGACTGCTATGCATGCCGACCAGGTGCATGCCGCCTTGAGTGCCGATAAACATGTGATGTGTGAAAAGCCGCTGACCGTCAATCCGTCCCAATCGGTGGAATTAGTGTCACTGGCAGCCGCACGGCAGCGCCTGTTGGTGCTCAATCACCACTTCCGGCGTATTCCGGCCATCAGTGAAGCGCGCCGCCTCATCGCCCAAGGGCATCTCGGGGCTGCCATCAGCGCCCACATGCGCTACTTCCGTGCCAGCAACGTGGCAGCAGACCGTCCCGTCACGTGGCGCTTTCATGGCGATGCGGGTGGTGTGCTCGTCGATCTCGGCTCACATCTGATTGATTTGTGCCACTACCTGTTTGACAGCCCCATAGTACGGGTGCAGGCACAACTGCATACAGCAATTCCACAGCGTCCTGACGGCCACGGGGGTATGGCGACCATCGCAAGTGATGATGTGGCGTGGCTCAATGCGCAACTCGCCAACGGCATGCGTGTCACCATTGAAGCATCCAAAATGGTGCCAGGTGCCGCGGACGATATTCGCATCGAAGCATACGGCCAACGTGGTAGCCTGATTTTTGACACGCACAACGCCAATGCCTTGACGATTGGCACCGCCGCGCAGGCGGCCGCTATGCAACAAACGATGCACTGGAATCGTCAACCACACCCCGCGAGTCTCCCTAGCGCCGAAACCGCAACGGGCATCTGGTCGTGGCATGCAGCCGCTTGGGAGACGATGCTTGCCACACTGGCCGGTGAGACGCGCATGCTGTGTGATGGGGCAGCTGGGGTGGCCGTGGATCGCGTGATTGTGGCTGCGCGCACGAGTGCAGCCCAGGGGAATACATGGGTGGAGGTGGCATAATGAATGACATGACTGGATGGGCGCCTGCGGGTGTGGATTGGTTGGCGTTGTGGCGCGACATGTACATGCGTGAACGTGACCAAGGTGAAGCCGCCACGCACCCCGACATGCAGCGCAGTGCCGACCACTACGCGACGGCCGCAGCGCGCTTTGCCCGCAACGTCAAACGCGTCCCCCAACCCGATGCCTTTATGCGCTGGCTTTTACCCCACCTGAGTGCCGGTGATACCGTGCTGGATATTGGGGCGGGAAGTGGGCGCTATGTACCACCACTGGTGGCGGCAGGGTGTGGTGTGATTGCCCTCGAACGCTCACCCGCCATGATCGAACAGCTGCAACAGGTGGTGGAGACACAACAACTCCCCGGTGTCAGCATCGTACCCGAATACTGGCCGACGCCACACGCGCTGACCTGCGATGTTTCCATTGCCGTGCACGTCTTGTATGCGCTACCCGATATTGCGCCATTCATTCGTGCCATGCACGAATCCACGCGCAAATTGTGTGTGTTGGTGCTGGGCGTGCGCCATCCCACTACACCCGTGCTGCCGCTGTGGCAGGCCTACCACGGCAATGCACGTTTGCCGTTACCAGGGGCGTTGGAGTGCGTGAATGCACTTGCACAAATCGGGATTATTGCCAATGTGACGGTGCTCCCTGCGCCATTGCCTATTTCGTATGCTAGTCTGGACGAAGCAGTTGCCGAAACGTGTTTTCGGCTGCGTCTGCCCTATGACGCCGACCATCAGCAGCGTATTGGCGCATTGATTCAGCAGCATTGGCAGATTACGGCTACTGGCGAGGTGGTTGTGCCGGTGGCGCCGCCCCCCAATCTCGCTCTTTGGTGGCGCCCAGCGGGATCACTGCCCGCGTGATTCGCTGTGAGGTAAGGGGTACCTGCACCGCCATGCCTAGTATGGTATAATTTTGCATAGTTGTAGGCGTGAGGTTACCGCATGGATTCATTGGAAGCCATCGCGCAAGAGATACGTGATTGTCGTGCCTGTGCCTTGTGTGAATCAGCGACCAATCCCGTCCCCGGCGAAGGTCCGGCCAATGCGCGCATCATGTTCATTGGTGAGGGGCCAGGCGCACACGAAGACCGTCTCGGGCGGCCGTTTGTGGGGGCATCAGGGCGCGTCTTAGATAGTTTGTTGGTGTTAGCAGGGCTTGACCGGACGAACGTGTTTATCGCCAATGTCGTCAAACATCGTCCACCCGACAATCGTGATCCGTTGCCTGCTGAAGTCGAAGCCTGCTTGCCCTTTTTGCGGCGTCAGATTCGGCTCATCCAGCCCCGAATCGTCATTCCGTTGGGACGACACGCAGCAGCGCGATGGATACCTGATGTGCGGATTACGCAGGTGCATGGTGTGCCACATACCGTCAAAGGTTTCATCGTGATTCCGATGTTGCATCCGGCGACGGCACTCTATCAGCCGAGTAATCGTCAGGTACTCGAAGCAGATTTCAAAGCCCTCGGTGAGTACATCGACACTCATCTCCCCGAGGTGCGGGCGTAATAAAGGATACATTCATGAAAACCTATCAACTTTCATCGCTTGGGCGCCGCAATGTCATTCTGTTGATGATTGGTGCGGCGTTGATTTGGGTGTTTGCGGTTTGGGTATTTCAATCGACACTTGCAATTAGCATGAATCCAGCCTCAGTGGTTGATTCGCTACAGGCTGCCATCGCCGAAGGCTTGTCCGTGGATCGTACGGTGCCCGCATTATTCATGGTGGTGCTGATGGTTGCTGCACCGTTGACGATGTGGAATATCGGCATGGAATGGGGTGTGCGCTACACGCCTACCGCCGACGGACTCCGTTATCAATCAACGGGCGTATCAATGACAATTCCCTGGACGAGTATTGCCGAAATCCGCTCTATCGATGCCGATAGCGACGAGCCTAGCCATGAGTTGCGCCTCAAAGTTGATCCGACGCCACAAATCACCAACCCGCTGTTGCGCATACTCCATGCGCAAGCTTATGGTCGTGTGATATTGCCCATCTATGCTGGAATCGAACACCGCGAAGAATTAATTGACGAAATTCGCCGCCGTGCAGGATTGAACTAACTATTGATAAAACAATGCGCCGTGGTATGCCACGCTGAAGTGGTGCCACATCATGCAACGTGTACGGGTACCCCCGTTTTGTATACGCAGAGTTATTGGATTCGTAGGTACGTAAGAAAGGACTTTGGTAGCAGGGTTGCTACCTCTTTGAGACGATGACAAACAAACAGCGATTACGCGTAATTCCCCTCGGCGGAGCCGGCGAAGTCGGCCGCAATATGTGGGTGGTTGAGTATGGCGATGATATCGTCGTGCTCGACTGTGGTGTGATGTTCCCCGAAGCCGAAATGCTCGGTGTCGATTTGGTGCTCCCCGATATCGGCTATTTGAAAGAAAACATGGCGCGCGTACGCGCCATCGTACTCACGCATGGCCACGAAGACCATGTCGGTGGGTTGCCCTATGTGCTGCCCGAACTCGACTTCCCACCAGTCTATGGCACGCCCCTCACCATTGGCATGGTGACTCACAAACTCAAAGAGCATCGCATGCTCGATCAAACCAAACTGCATAAGTTTGTCGCAGGCGATGCGTTGCAAATCGGTGTATTCCGCATCGAAACATTCCATCTCGCCCACTCGATTCCCGATACGGTCGGACTTGCCATCAACTCCCCCGTGGGTATGGCCGTCTACTTGACCGACTGGAAGTTTGACCACACCCCGGTCGACAAACGCCCCACCGATATCGCAGCCATCACTGCACTCAGTCAACGCAACCCGCTCGTGTTGATTACTGACTGTGTGCGTGTCGAAGCCTCTGGTTTTACCCCCAGCGAACGCGTGGTCGGTGACTCACTTGACTCAATCTTTGCCACGGCGCCAGGGCGCATCATTGTGGCCACCTTTGCTTCCAACATCTCCCGTGTGCAGCAAGTCATCGACTCTGCAGAGGCCTACGGCCGCCGCGTCTTGTTGGCAGGACGCAGCATGGAGAACAACTTCCGTATTGCGCTCGAGCTCGGCTACCTGCGCGTGCAACCCACCACTTTGGTGCGCGGTAGCGAGGCAGCCACCCTCCCCGATGATCAGCTCGCCGTGATGAGTACTGGCAGTCAGGGTGAACCGATGGCGGCGCTCGCGCGCATGGGGCGATGGTGGCCGCTCGTGCGCCGGCTCCTCGCCCGGTTCGGAAGGGTCCCGGATTCGCGAATCGTCCGCGGAGCACCTTCTCGGACGGCGCCTTCATCCAATCCTCGAGCACCGAGGCGTAGACCGAGCGGAAGT
>CAZIKU010000057.1:6085-17202 GCA_964539815.1 uncultured Klebsiella sp.
ATGATCAGCTCGCCGTGATGAGTACTGGCAGTCAGGGCGAACCGATGGCGGCACTCGCGCGCATGGCCAACCGCGATTTCCCCAATTTGCGCATCAAAGCCGGTGATACGGTGGTGGTATCGGCAACGCCGATTCCGGGCAACGAAGTATCGGTGTCGCGTGTTATCAACAACCTGTTCCGCATTGGTGCCGATGTCATTTACGGCGCCGAAGCCAAGGTTCACGTATCGGGACATGCCGCCCAAGAAGAGCTCAAAATGCTCCTGGCCATGCTGCGTCCACAGTACGTAATCCCATTCCATGGCGATTACCGCCACATGGTGCTCTACCGCAAATTGGCGACTGGCATGGGGCTTGGGTATAACGCAGACAACGTCTTTGTACTCGAAAACGGCTCTGTGATGGAGTTTGCACCTGGTTTCGGCAAAATGGTCAACAAAGTCCCCGTCAATTACATCTACGTAGATGGTACGACGGTGGGTGACGTCAGCCAAATCGTGGTACGCGACCGCCAGTTGCTGGCCCGTGACGGTGTCATGATTGTGGTGGTAACCATTGATCGTCACTCTGGTGAGCTGATTGGTGGGCCTGACGTCTTGACCCGTGGCTTTGTGCAAGTCAGCGAATCAGAAGCGTTGGTCGAATCGACGCGCAACGTGGTGCGCCGCCTGCTCCAAAACAAAAACGACAGTACCGAAATCGATGCTGCCTTCGTTATCCGCAAAATCAAAGATAGTGTGGGCGATCACCTCTACGAGCAGACGCGGCGGCGTCCAGTGGTGTTGCCAATTGTCACTGAAGTCTAATTGGCGCTAGGAAAGTAGTGGCGGGCCTGCAGGCGGGTGTAGAGGAGCTGACGCAACTCACGCACCCGCTCGCGGAATTCTGGCGTGTGGATGTCGTCTGTCCACATAATCAGTGCATCTTCGCCGTTTTCCGTGTAGTAGCGCTTGCGCTCACCTCTGCCACGGAAGCCGTACTTGACATAGAGTTGTTGGGCCACTGTATTTGAAACACGGACTTCCAACGTCAACTGCTGGACGCCTAAGTCGTAGGCTTGATCGATTAACCCCAACAAGAGTAATTCCCCAACCCCGTGTCCACGCTGATCGGGATGCACCGCAATGGTGGTGATATGCCCTTCGTCGACATTCAACCATATGCCTGCATACCCGACTACGGGCAAGCGTGCATCGTCGGTGTCAGTCTGTAGTGCTGCACCATTGATGCTCGCCTGCAGACGTTGCCACCACGACACAGGCTGGGTGCTCCCCGGTAAATGGGGCGATACCCGCGCCACGATGTAGCGGCTTTGCCGGTTGTCACGGAGTTCGTTTTGATAGGTGGTCAACGACCACGGATGAGGGAAACTCAGCATATCGATGGAATGAACCTCGGCGAAGTCGTCGATGTGCATGCGATCGATGAAGTAGTACACGCCTAGTCTCTCTTCACTGCAATGATGGCACCCAAAAATCCCTCACTGGTAATGATGCCAGTGAGGGATGTGCTACATGGTGTGGTTATTTCAAGACGGTCGCAGATTGGACCTGGATGAACGAAGGATACGCACCGTCGCGCCCAAAGTTGCCGCCTGACTGGAATGCCCCGGTAACTTCGACTTTGCCCCACACATAACTGTTGTTGATACCGACGTTTAGCTCGGCAGATTTGTCGGGTGGGAAGCCTTCCATCCAGATGATTTTGCCGATGGGGCGAGGACTCGAACCATCTTCTTCGGTGGCGATGCCTTCGGCCAACACGTAGATGATGGAATTCCAGAAGTAGTAGCCTTGTGTGGTAATCGTCTGCCCGTTGTATTGGTCGGCACGATCAGCCAAATCAAAGATAGTGACTTTGCCGTCGCCTAGTGGATCTGCACTGACACGGACTTCTTTGGAGATGATTTGCTCGATGACTTCGGCGTTGCTTACCACCAAGCGATATTTGTATCCCTTGTCGCCACCGAATTCGCCCGCTTCGAGTTTGCCGGTTAATTTGACGAATCCATAGGTGGCATCACCGGGGCGATGCAGCTGTAACAAAATGTCGTCGGAAAGTTTGTCGACCCACACGGCCTCGCCCAGTGGTTGGGCATCGAGCCCGTTGTCGAGTGTACTGACCCCCGATGCAAGCACGGAGACGGGCTGGTCACCCGGGCGGAACAGATAGGCACCTGCCACGACAATATCCTTGCCGACGTAGGAATCAGATGCGGCAGTCACATCAGCAATATGCAACGTATTGTCGCTCAAAAGGCCACAACTCACGATACTGAGTAGCAATAGGACTATGGCACTTATGCGATAGAGAGCCTTGTGCATGCTCGACCTCACCAAAAAAACATACGCTCCTCGTATGATAGCACAGAATAGGGCAACGATGACAAACGCAAGTGGTGCGTGTTGACCTTTTCTCGTACTCTCTTTTATAATAGAAGCATACGCAGAAAGGACCCGCATGACTGCTTTGTTTGTGGCACTGGGTATCATGGTGCTAGCCCTGCTAGCGCTCTTGCTGTGGTTTGTCCCACGTCTGTTGCAACAACAGGTGGTGCGCGTCTCGGATGATGCGGCACAGTTGCGCGAAATGTTGCTGGATTTGTTGAGCGAACAAGAAGCCGTCACGATTCGCCAAACCCAACTCGGCGCTGCCATTGCCCAACTCCAAGCACGCTTCGACGTGGTGGCTCCCACCGGGAGTGACACGATTAGCCTCATCGATCGGGTCAACGAACTCCAACTAACCCTGCAAACCTGGGCAACCCAACAGCGCGACGCCGTGGCTCCGAGCCTCGATGGTGATGCGATGCGCGATACCATCAACGAAATCCTGGTGCGCCTCGACGCTATACAGGTGCAGCTCCGTGATACGACGACACTCGTTGATGACGGCGTTTTGCTGGGCGTCAAACAACTCGGCGAACGGGTGCACGCCATGCAACTCCAGATCGAAGCCTGGGAGAGCAGTGTGGCCCAATACCATACGAGTGATGCCGAAGCCTTGCAACTGCTGCAGGCACAACTGACCATGGTGCAACAGCGCATAGCGCAAACGAGCACAGTGGTCGATACAGCCCAGACCGCCGATTTGCCATCAGATACGCCTACAAATCGCCTTGCGGACGAATGATTTCTGCCAATAAATCTGACAAATCAGTCACACATGCGTGCCGACATCAAGCGACAATATGGTATACTAAATATACGCTTGATGTGTACACGTGTGCAGGGAGATGCGCATGGCCGAATACGTTGCCATCAAAGGTGCCCGCGGTGGGATCCGCGTCGTCATTGATGACGCATGCACATGGGATGACGCACTCAGCGATTTGCACAAACAAATGCAACAGGGTGCGGCGTTGATGCAGGGGATGCAAATCGCCCTCGACATTGGTGCCCGCGAGCTCGCAAGTGCAGACATGGATGCCCTGCGGAGTATCCTCAGCAGCTACAACATCGAGACTGTCGATGTGCACGCCGAATCCAACGATATGCGTCAAGTTGCACGAGCAGTAGGGTTTACGGCGCGACCGCGTGGGATTAGTGCCAGCAAAACTCCCCTCATGAAGGATACTCCGCGGCCGATTCTCGTGCGTACCTTGCGTTCGGGGCAAATCTACAAGCATTTACACGGTGATTTGACACTTCTAGGGGATGTCAATGCTGGTGCAGAGCTGATTGTATCGGGAAGTGTCGTCGTCTTTGGTCGTGTGCGCGGTGTAGTGCATGCCGGTGCTATGGGGGATCGTACGGCGATTATCTGTGCGATTGAATTAGCCGCAACGCAGATTCGTATCGCCGATGTGCGTGCTCGTGCCCCCGAAGACGAAGGTCATCGTACGCCCGAGATTGCCTGTATCGAAGATGGTCAAATCATCGTGCAAACGTGGGAAGAATATCGCCGCTAACACGTATGTGTCTCTGTGTGGGAGGATAGTTGGATATGGCAAAAGTCATCACAATTACATCGGGCAAGGGTGGAGTAGGCAAGACGACTTCAACCGCCAATTTGGGTACTGCCTTGGCGGCCCTCGGCAACAAGGTTGCCGTCGTAGACGCCGATATCGGGCTACGTAATCTCGATGTGGTGATGGGGCTCGAAAATCGCATCGTCTACGACCTCGTTGATGTAATCGAGGGCAACTGTCGTTTGCGTCAAGCCCTCATCAAAGACAAGCACTTGCCTGAGTTGTATCTCTTGCCGGCGGCACAAACCAAAGACAAAGATGCCGTCACCCAAGACGAAATGATTGAACTCGTCGATCAGCTCCGCGAAGAGTTCGAGTATGTACTCATCGACTGCCCGGCCGGCATCGAAAGTGGCTTCAAAAACGCCATCGCCGGTGCGGACGAAATCTTGATTGTCACCACTCCTGAAGTCTCAGCGGTACGCGATGCTGACCGCATCATCGGCCTCTGTGAAGCCTATGGCAAGGGGCAACCGCGCCTCATCCTCAACCGCTATCGCCCCAAAATGGTGCGCAGTGGCGAAATGATGAGTGTCGACGATGTACTCCAAATTCTTGCCATCGATTTGATTGGTATTATCCCCGAAGACGAGGACGTCATCACTTCTACCAACAAAGGCGAAACCCTGGCGCTCGACAAAAACTCGCGCACCGGGAAGAGCTACAGCGATATTGCACGACGTATCACCGGCGAGGAATTGCCTGTGGACATCATCGAGGATAACCCCAGCCTGATCGAACGCATTTCTAACATGTTCCGTGGGGGACGGTAACACGATTAGAAGTGGAAAAGGAGTGTACCATGGGCTTTTTCAGTAGAAAAAAGGGCTCAGGCAGCGTGGCACGCGATCGCTTGTTGACTGTATTGTTGCATGATCGTGTCAAACTGACCCCTGAGAATATTCAAAACCTCAAGCATGACTTGTGCGAAGTCATCCGGCGGTATTTGCCATCCATCGATCCCAACAGCATCGATATTGCAATTACGACGGCCAACAACAAAGAACAACTTGAGACGCGCATTCCGCTCGACCGGAGTGGACGCCACTAATTGACGCGTTCGCTGGAGGAGACGTATCATCGTAGTGCCTTCTCAATGAATCCTAGAAACAGAGCGAGGTCTGTACGTGATGCAAATTCCACCGGCAACGATACGCTTTAGTGCCACACTCAAATGGGCCGCAGTCGCACTCGTGTGTGTGGGTGTGTATGTGCTGTATACCGCAGTCCACGATGTCGCCATGGTCTTTTTTGGGGCGATTGTGACTGCGTACATCTTCTATCCGGTGATTACCTGGATAACCACGTATACGCGCCAGTCGCGGGTGCTTGCTGCACTCTGTTTTTATGCGGTGGGGGCCGTCTTGCTTGTCACCGTCATCCGCTGGTTGTGGCCACCAATCAGCACGCAGTACGAACTTCTCATTCAAGATATGCCAAGAATCATGGCACAGCTACAGACCACCCCATTGACGGTGGTGGGTATGGATATCGACATTGGTGGCGAACTGCAAAAAGTGATGAATAATGTGGTGTCGTCACTGCCTGCCCGTGTGCCCCATTTTGTGGTCGGTCTGATTGAGGGGTTTTTACATCTGCTGGCATTTTTGATTGCCACATTCTATTTGCTTGCACATGGCAGGCGCATTGTTGGGCTGATTTTCCAACTCGTACCAGCTGCCCATCGTGAAGAAGTCCGCTTTGTCGGACTACAAGTACACCATATCCTGAGTGGGTACATTCGTGGTACGTTGTTGCTGATCCCCATCATGGCCGTGTTGACATCGGTATCATTGTGGTTGCTCGGTGTGAAGTACGCATTACTGATTGGTATTATCAGTGGTGTGGTTGAGATTTTGCCGATCATCGGTCCATGGTCGGCGGCCGGATTCGCCATTGTCATGGCCGCATTCCAACAACCATTGCCGATTAGTGATTCGATTGTCGTCGTAGTGTCCGTCATCGGGGCGCTGTATTTTTCATTGCGCATGTTCGAAGACTATGTCATCATCCCCGCTGTGGTCGGCCCTGCCGTCCATCTCCATCCCATCATGGTGATTGCGGCGATTCTGGCAGGGGCGGCAGTAGGCGGTGCCTTGGGGCTCTTTTTGGCCATACCGGTGACATCTGTCATACAGTACATGCTGCGTTGGCTCTACCACAAACTTGTCGACAACGACGAATTACCGGCCATGCCACGCCATTAAGTGTGGGGTGTATTGCGCACAGTGGAATGCAACGCGGGGCGGACAAATAATGTCCACCCCGCGTTGCTGGTAAATACGCATCCTATCTAGTGTACGACGCGGATTAGGAATCGATTTTGACGCTCACCGTGCGGAAGCCAGCATCGACGTAGATGATTTCGCCGGTGGTGGCCGATGCCAAGTCGCTGGCCAAAAAGACGGCCGTGTTGCCGACGTCCTCTTGGGTTACGTTGCGCCGGAGTGGAGCCACGCCAGAGAAGGCCTTGAGCAACTCTTTGAAGCCGGCAATCCCGCTGGCCGCCAACGTGCGAATAGGTCCTGCGCTGATGGCGTTGCAGCGAATGTTGCTTGGGCCGAGGTCGCTGGCAATGTAGCGCACGCTGGCTTCGAGGGCGGCTTTGGCCACACCCATCACGTTGTAGTTCTGGGCGACCTGCTGTGATCCATGGTAGGTCAGTGTTATCACTGATCCACCCGGATTGAGCAGATGGCGCGATGCCTTGACCGCAGCGGTCAACGAGTAGACGCTGGAATTCATGGCCACGTGGAATCCCTCGCGGGTCACGTTGAGGTATTCACCGTTGAGCTCCTCTTTTTTGGCGAAGCCGACGGCATGCACCAAAATGTCGTATGAGCCCCATTTTTCTTTGACCGTGGCAAACAAGGCATCGAGCTCTTCATCGCTGTTGGCATTGCACGACACGATGAAGGATGCATCGAGGCTAGTCGCCAAAGGTACCACGCGCTTTTCGAGCACTTCGCCGTAGTACGAAAACCCCAGCGTGGCACCATGCTCGTGGAAGGCCTTGGAAATGCCCCATGCAATCGAGTGGTCGTTGGCTAGCCCCATAATGAGGGCGCGCTTGCCAGTGAGTAGACCCATGGTTGTGATTCTCCTCTGTTGCAACAAACGCTCCATGGTGAGAGCGTTTATTTGCTGACTTGCAAAATCTCGTCGATAAACCCGTAGTCCTTGGCTTCTTGAGGGGTCATGAAGCGGTCACGGCTGAAATCGCGGGTGATCTCTTCGGGTGTTCGCCCCGTGTCACGAGCCAACAACCCATTCCCGACGTTCTGTAGGCGCAAGAGCTCTTGGACCATGCGCTCAACATCAGGGGCATTCCCACGGGCACCACCACCTGCCGGGTGGAAATGAACGGTAGAGCGTGGCAAGGCGTATCGTTTGCCTTTGGTGCCACCAGCCAACAAGATGGTCGCCATGCTCCCAGCTCGCCCCACACAGACGGTGTTGACATCACACGAAATGATATGCATGGTGTCATAGATGGCAAGCCCGTCACGTACGCTCCCACCTGGACTATTGATGTAGAACCAGATGTCGCGCGTTGGGTCTTGGTGCTGCAAATAGAGCAACTGGGCCACAATCGACGACGCAACATCGTCATCGATGGGTGTACTCAACATAATCACGCGCTCGTTGAGCAAACGAGAAAACAAATCCCACCCTCGTTCGCCACGTGCGGTACGTTCAATCACACTAGGAATGTATGGCATTGTCTACTATCCTCCTGCTGTGCATTGGAGTGAGCCCCAATGCACTGTGAAGTATACCATCTTTTATTGCTGGTCTCCAATCGTGCTACTTGCGCTGGTAGACGACAGTGCCGCCCACGATGGTCATGTCGACTGTGATATGCAAAATGTCATCGGGGGCACAGGTGGCATAGTTGGTGTCGAGCACTGCCATGTCGGCCAGCAAACCTGGTGTGATGCTCCCCTTGAGGTGTGCTTCGCGCGTCAGCCACGTCGGTGACACCGTGTACGCGCGCAACGCTGCCATGCGGTCGATGGCTTCCTGTGGTGCAATTACGGTGCCCTTGTGCGTCTTGCGTGTCACCAAGCTGTATAGGCTGATAAATGGATTGTAGTGCGATGCACTGGGAATATCACTGGACGCAATCATCGGGATACCACGTGCCAGGTATGTCTTGGCCGGCTTGTATTGATGTGCCAACTCCTCACCGACATCACGGAAGAGGTCGTCACCTTCGTAGTAAATAAATGTAGGCTGAATCACCGCCCCAATCTGGTATGTGGCCATGGCCTGGAGTGATTCTTCGCTGGCAAAATAGGCATGGATGATATTGTGGCGATGGTCACGCGGATGGGCTGCTACCACGTCTGCAAATGCCAACGCAGTCTCGTGGTGGGCACGGTCACCGGTCGCATGGATACCGATATCCCAGCCCAAATTGTGCCCATACGCAAAGTAGCGGCGCAAATCAGCCGCATTGAGGCGATTAAAGTCACGCACCACATGTTCACCCACAAACGGCTTGAACATCCAGGCGGTGCGACTGGTCGTGCCGCCGTCGACGGCCATTTTGAGTGCGGTAATGCGCAGCATTTCGTCACCCAGCCCACTCCACACCCCGAGATTGGCGGCACGGTTGGCGAGCTCTTTTTCAATTTCATCGCCACTGTAGCCATGCCACGACGGCAGCAGTGACGTGCGTACACGAAGTTTGCCGTAGCGGTAGGCGGCCATGTATGCCCGTATCTCCCACGGATAGAGTCCCGGATCTTGGATGCTCGTGATGCCGTAGGACAGATATGCGGTGCTGGCCTTTTGGATACCCAGTATGGCCTCTGCTTCGGTCTCTGCGGGCAATAGATTGCGCACCAGCTGTTTGGCGGCAGCACGCAGAATGCCGTTGGGCTGCCCATCGGTGTAGCGCTCAATGGCACCCCCACTCGGATCGGGTGTGTTGGCGTCAATTCCTGCGAGTGTGAGTGCCACACTGTTGACTACATCCATATTAAACGAGCGCTTGAGGATCACGGGGTGGGTATCGGTGGCAGCGTCAATGTCACCACGTGTCGGTAGGCGCTGTTCGACGAGTGATGATTCGTTCCAGCCCTCGCCGATAATCCACTGCCCAGGCGGGGTGTTTTTGACTGCCGTGGCGATGAGGTCGCGCATTTCACCTAGTGATGTGACATCATCGAGGGCGATACGCGTCATCTTGATGCCCACTTCCAGCATGTGGTTGTGGCTGTCGTTGAGTCCCGGCACGACCGTGGCACCATGGAGGTTGATGATGTTGCTGCCGGGGCCAGCTAATGCCAGGATTTCGTGGTCGTTGCCAATGGCCACGATGCGGCCGTGGAAACACGCCACCGCCTGCACGACGGGTTTGTGCATGTCCATGGTGATAATGTTGGCATTGTGCAAAATCAGGTTGGGGATGAGCGCCATGGGGTAACTGCATTTCGTTGGTGTGAGATATGGTGACACCATAGCATTATCGCAGGAGATATGCAACAAACAGACGCAGAATGAAGAGAACTGTTTCCAATAGGACGCGGTGCATCGGGGGAAACCGATGCACCGCATCACCATTCGACGAGTGCCGTATTGCGCGCAGCCTACTTGCGCTGGTAGACGACGTTGCCACCCACAATGGTCATATCGACCTTGATGTGCAGAATGTCATCGGGGGCACAGGTGGCGTAGTTGGTGTCGAGCACCGCCATGTCGGCGAGCAAACCTGGTGTGATGCTCCCCTTGAGGTGCTCTTCACGCGTTAGCCACGTGGGTGTCACCGTATACGAGCGCAAGGCCGCCATGCGGTCGATGGCTTCCTGTGGGGCAATTACGGTACCCTTGTGGGTTTTGCGTGTCACCAAGCTGTACAGGCTGATAAACGGATTGTAGTGGAAGGTGCTGGGGATGTCGCTGGACGCAATCATCGGGATGCCACGTGCGAGGTATGTTTTGGCCGGCTTGTATTGGTGTGCCAACTCTTCACCGACGTCGCGGAAGAGGTCGTCACCCTCGAAGTAAATAAACGTGGGCTGAATGACGGCACCAATCTTGTATTTGGCCATGGCCTGCAGCGACTCTTCGCTGGCAAAGTAGGCATGGATGATGTTGTGGCGATGGTCACGCGGGTTGGCAGCGACCGCATCCGCAAACGCCAACGCCGACTCGTGGTGGGCGCGGTCGCCGATAGCATGGATGCCGATATCCCAGCCGAGATCATGCCCGCGCTTGAAGAAGCGGCGCAAATCGGCCGGGTTGAGGCGATTAAAGTCACGCACCACGCTTTCGCCCACAAACGGCTTGAACATCCAGGCAGTGCGGCTGGTGGTGCCGCCGTCAACGGCCATTTTGAGTGCCGTCAAACGCAACATCTCGTCACCCAGTCCGCTCCACAGCCCTAGGTTGGCGGCGCGGTCGTCGAGCTCTTTTTCGATTTCTTCTTCGCGGAAGCCATGCCACGACGGCATCAGCGACGTGCGTACATTGAGTTTGCCGTAGCGATAGGCGGCCATGTAGGCCTGCATCTCCCACGGGTAGAGCCCTGGCTCTTGGATGCTGGTGATGCCATACGACAGGTATTCAGTGCTCGCCTTTTGGATGCCTAGTACGGCCTGGTCTTGGGTCACCGCTGGCAACAGGTTGCGCACCAGTAGTTTGGCAGCTGCCCGCAAAATGCCGTTGGGGCGCCCATCGGCGTAACGCTCGATGGCGCCACCGCTGGGGTCTGGGGTATTGGCGTCGATGCCTGCCATACTCAATGCCACGCTATTGACCACGTCCATATTGAAAAAGCGCTTGAGCAACACGGGGTGCTTGTCGGTGGCGGCATCGATATCGCCACGGGTCGGCAAGCGATTTTCCGCGAGGAACGATTCATTCCAACCTTCGCCGATAATCCACTGTCCCGGTGGGGTATTCTGGGCTGCCTTGGCGATGAGGTCGCGCATTTCACCCAGTGATTTGACATCGTCGAGGGCGATACGCGTCATCTTGATGCCCACTTCCAGCATGTGGTTGTGGCTGTCGTTGAGTCCCGGCACGACCGTGGCACCATGGAGGTTGATGATTTTGGTGCCGGGGCCCGACAGCGCCAAAATCTCGTGGTCGCTCCCGATGGCGACGATGCGGCCTTGGAAACACGCCACCGCCTGCA
>CAZIKU010000058.1:0-16932 GCA_964539815.1 uncultured Klebsiella sp.
AGGCGCCGACCAGCACATCGTTGCCCCGGGGCTCGTTGAGGACGGTGCGGCGGAAGGCGTCGTACTGCGTCCGCAACGTGACGAGGCGCTGGGAGAGGTGACCAGTGCCCAAGTCTGGTGCACCGCTGAGCACGAGGCGCGTTGGTTCACCGGCGGTATGTGAATCGATGATGTCAATGGTGTGTGACATGAGTATCACTCCACGGTGCATGTCAGGGGGACGGATTCATTGTATTATACGAGAGTTGGACATCGCGTGGTACATGCGACGTGGTGCACTCTTTCTCGTACCCATGACAAGGGAGTAGCCGTGACGCTTTCTATTCCCACACATACACAACGTCATCTCCTGCTGGTAACGCTGATTATCGGTCTTGTGCTGTGGCAGGCGGGTGGCATGCTCAGCTGGGGCGTATCACTTGTACAGTTGCTAGTCGTCCCTGCATGGCTACTCCAGCGCGTCATTCCCTTTCAGCCAACATCACGGATTGTGCGTTGGATGGTCGGTGCCACGGTGGGTCCGGCGTGTGTGGCCGTACTCTACATGTTGGCGGCAGCTGTCCGCATCACCCTGCCCATTGCGGTCATCATCAGCGCCATATGGCTGGCTACGGCGTGGATGTGCTGGCGTGAGTGGCATGACTGTCGCGACATCGAATTGCCGCATCTTTCGTGGTGGTGGGTGGTATTGACGCTGGGTATCATGCTGATTGTGGCATGGACGCGCGTGGCGCACATTGCCCATGTCGTCTTTCCACCGTGGGTCGATGCCGTACATCATGCACTGTTGATTCGTGTGGCGTACGAACGTGCCCAGGCTCCCTGGGATTTGACGCCGTATCTCCCTGTCACACACCTCACCTTTCATAGTGGGTATCACAGCATCATGGCATTGCTGATGCGCATGAGTGGACTAACGGTCTCTGATATTCCACGCATGTTGTTGTACGGTGGGCAGGTGTGCAACACGCTGGCCATTCTGAGTGTAAGTGCGATGGCGTGGGTGTGGTGGCGGCGCTGGCCAGTCGTGTGGTTGGCGTTGGTGGTGGCGGGAGTCATTTCCATCATGCCGGCGTTTTATGTGAGTTGGAGTCGGTATACGCTGCTGAGTGGTATGGTGCTCTTGCCCATTGCACTGGTGGCACTCGAGGGACTGTGGCGTGATGCGCATCCCACGCACTGGTTCTGGTACATGATGCCGCTCATCGCGCTGAGCCTCGTGCATATGGCTGTGTTTGTGATGGTGCTGACATGGGGCATCATCTGTCTCATGGGCTACGGGCTACCGCGTCGTGGGGTCTGGTATGCGGTGGCGAGCGCAGTGCTAATCACCCTGCCATGGTGGGTCTTTGTGCTGGGGCAGACACGCAGTGGGGCAGGTGCCTCGGCCATGCATGTTATTGGTAATAGTGCACAAAATGCCTTCATCGATGCACTCTTTTGGGCGCGTAGCAACCGCTGGTTGGTGCCGGCATTTGTGGTGGTGGCAGCGTGGGGCATCTGGCGTCGTACCGCGCGGATGGCCATGTTGGTGCTGTGGGTGATGGTGGTGGCCATTGTGGCCAATCCGTGGCTGGTGCGTTTCCCGTATATCTCGTTTTTTACCAATGAAACGGTGACGACGGCGATGTATGTGCCTATGACTGTGGGAATTGCCTGGCTGGCACGCTGGGGCATGGATGTCTTGGGGCGCTGGACGTGGCTCATCGCAGTGGGAATCATTGTGCTCATCAGCGTGAATCTGGATGCGAGCACGCAGGTCATCCGCGACGATACGATTTTGGCGACTGCCGATGATCGCACGGCGCTGACATGGCTGGATGCCAATCTGCCACCGGATGCCGTCATCGCCACCAATACGGCAGGCTGGATGTGGCAGGTTGATCGCGGCAGTGATGGCGGCTGGTGGGCATTACCACTGACGGGGCGCATGGTGACTACACCACCGGTACTGTACACTTACGGTGATGATGATTGGGTCGCACGGGTGAGCGAGACCACGGCACAGCTGCGTACCATGGACGGAAGTGTGGCGCAGGTAGTGTCATTTATGCAGAACCACCCTGAAGTGACACACATCTATGCCAGTGAACGTGGGCTGATGAAGCCGAGCGTATTGCAACACGATGCTATGTTCTTGGGGCTGTTCACGAGTGGTGACGTGACGATTTTCGCAGTGGTACGGTGACGCATGCTCAGTGATCGTGAACAACAAATTCTTGTGTTGGTTGCACAAGGCTTGAGCAACAAGCAGATTGCCTTGCACCTCGATATCAGCGAAAACACGGTCAAAGTGCATCTGCGCAATGTGTTCAGCAAAATCAACGTGTCATCGCGCACCGAAGCGAGCCTGTATGCGCTCCGCCACGGGCTGGTCACGATGCCAACACCTGCGCGTCCACCGGAACTAGTCACCGACGAAGTAGTCCTCTCAGATGCGCCACCTACATGGCGCTGGTGGTGGGTGGTGGTCGGTAGCATCGTATTGCTGTTTGGCATCGGGGGTATCCTGTATGGGGCCACACGTAATGTGCCAGCACCGGTCGTGATGCCAACGCGTTGGCAACAACTCCCTGCCGTGCCACAGCCGACGGCAGGCATGCAATTTGTCAGTTATGCTGGGGCACTGGTAGCGTTGGCGGGTGACCAATGGTGGCAGCTCGACGGTGGCGATGCCCAGTGGCGAACAAACGGTACACTCCCCTGTCGCCTTGGACAAGGGCAGGCATGGGCTGACGGGACGGGCATTTGGCTGGTGGGATGCGACACGGGGCGGGCGGTCTGGCATTGGGATGGGCAAACGTGGCAGGCAGATACATCGTTGCCTGATGCGGTGCAACCCCAGGCCGTGTTGCGCGTGGATGGTGCGTTGTGGGTATGGAGTACCACGCATATCTGGCAACTTGCTACTGATACCTGGCAACAGGTGAGTGCCTTTCCACAACCGATTGCGCAGCTCCATGTGGTGCTAGTAGATGGGGCGGTCTATCTTTTTGGCGATGCAGCGCGGGTATGGCGCATCAACACCCACGACTATACGTGGCAACAGGTGCAATCGTTGCCTTTCGATAATCATGATGTGGTGGTGAGTAGCGTGTTGGCGTCGGTGTTGCTTGTCGATGTGAATGATGCGACGATGTGGGCATACACACCGCAGGATGGCGTAGTGAGTGCGCAGATGGTGCCCCCTACCGTCCAACTCGGTACGCAGGCTATCCTCTGGCAGACCTACGTGGTGCTACCCAATCAGGATGGCAGTGCAATTGCGGCCTACCAAGCCGTGTTTCAGACCTTTGTACCAGTATTACCTGACCCCTAACAAAGAGGCGGGTGGCGCGTGAGCGCCACCCGCCTGCACCATGTGATGTGTTATTGGGGAATGCCGTTGTAGTCTTCGCCGGCTTGGCCGAGGGGCGTCATGCTGAGTACGCGCGAGACGACGGCGATGGAGCCTGCGCTTTCGAAGACGGCACTGCCTGCATAAACGACAGAGCTATTGACAATCCAGTAGCCGAATTCGTTGCTCGTACCCACGGCGGAGACATCAGCTGGGCTGATGGAGAGTTTCGCGCCAACTGCTACCGTTGCACTCGTATAGGTACTACCTACTTGTGTGCCGTTTTGGTCGTAGAGCTTCATCGTAAATGTGGTGGGACTAGTACCCACATTCTGTACCGCAAAGCGGGTCTGCTGACGTGATTCACCGCGACACACGACATCACTGGGGATAGGGGTAAAGCACTTGTTGCTATAACGTACATACGGTACGGCAACTTTGGCACTGCCCGACGTGATACCAGGTGTGGCCGCCGAAATCCCAGCTCCGATGACTTTGCTAATCGCCACGATGTTGCCACCGGTGGCGGTAATGACAGCTGATCCAACGGCGTTGGCAGGCATGGCTTCGCCACTCAACGTCACTGAATTCCCGACCGACGAGAGGGCAGCCTGACATCCTGGCACGCTGGCTTTGGAATTGGCGGGAATTGACAATGTGACTGCTTTGGATGTCACCGATCCGAGTGTGCCATTACTTGCACGGATTTGATAGCTGTAGGTCACAGTGACGGGATTAGGTGAGCCGGCCAGATTGTGGATGGCATACGACGTCGATTGTGTGCCGTCGCCGTAGTTGATGTTGCACAAGGCGGATGGCATGTAGACGGTGCTGGCACCATCAGTGGATAGTCCTTTGAAGCCTTCGAAGCTGTTGGCATAGCGATTGGTGGTACTTGCTTCGAGGGCAGTTGCCACAACGGCGCCGGTAGCCGTGATTTCGGCCGAACCGTTGAACGCACAGCCAGTCGGTGGTGTATAGCCGATACCAGTTGTTGGAATGGTGAGCGTGCCCATGTCGATGCTGACCACATCACCCGCATTGATGGTCTGTGCACCGAGTGTGGGTGTCGTGGATGCGGTGGTGCCGTTGGGCCACTTGAGGGCAATATTGACGGTCACCGAGCCACCGCTGACGTTTTGTACGTTGAAGCGAGTGGTCAAACTATCGGTAAAGCAGGTCTTGAGCACCGTCGGGATGATGACTTTGGTGCCACCATCACTGCTACTAAAGGCGTTGGAAACAGGGCGTGCCTTGATGACTGCATCGTTGGAGACTTGCACCACGGTGGCAACCAGCGGTTGGTTGGCCGAAATCACCGCGCCACCCTTCCAGGTGGTGTTGAGTCCCGTAATGCTTGATACAGACAATGATGCACTGGCGTTGGGGGCAATTGAACGCACACTGCCATCGGCATTGGTCAGTGGGTAATCCACGGTGCCAGTAGTGTCGGCATCGTACATGGTCACGCTGAGATTGGCATCTGCAGTGCCCATGTTCATGTATGTGATTGACGTAATGTACTTGGCGGCATAGGCATTCGAGGCCGCCATGACGGAGCCAATATTGCCAAACAGCACACTTATTCCCAATAACAGACTCACACCTAGGCGACGAAATGTCGTCATCGTGACTCCTTCCTGTGGTAATCCTGACTCTACTATAGACGCTCATACGGCAATATGCCATAATACCTTTGGATTATTTGAGGGAAATTACCATGAAAAAGTTCCCATTGTTGCTCTTTTTGCTGATATTTGCACTCGTTTTCACTGCATGTGCGCACTCGTCGTCAACGGTGGCCGCACCGACCCCTGCCACCCCTCACAAAGCCGGTATGGCCTTGATGCGTGGGCAGTTGGTGAATGCGAGTGGGGGCGTGTTGGCAAATCGCAGTATTTATTTGGCCACTGTCTACGGCAGTGGTGCCAAACAGGCATATGTCTTTGACTCGGGGGCTGGGATTGGTGGGGTGACGGATGCCAATGGTGCCTTTGCCCTCAACAACATTCCGCCAGGGCGGTACGTGTTGTTGCTGGTCCTCGGCGAAGCCCAGACGATTGCGGTCCTCGACAATAACGGTGCCGAAAAAGTCTGGGAGCTCACGGCTGATCAGCTGACGGATATTCAGACGATTCGGATTCAAATACCGTAGGCAGATACTGCCGCTGTGCCAGCAGTGGGTATTGCTTCTCGCTGGTGTCGAGTGCACTGATGACGGTCTGTGTATCGGTAGTGTGGATGTCGAGGCACCACGCGGCGAGACCGATGTCGTGCATTATCCCCTGTGTTTTGGGCAGATAGCCGATGACCACGCACGGTTGATTGCAGGCTAGCCGCAAAATGGCGGCATGGAGGCGTGTGGTCAGCATGCGATCGAGCTGGGCATATGCCTGTTGTAGTTGCGCAGGGTCAGCGATAAACGGCATCAGCACCACGGCGGGATGGGCAAGTGTCGCGATTATCCGGCGCGCCACATGTGTGTCGTCCCAGGCGGGATTGCTGTCCTGACACTGCACGAATATGTGCACCCGCCAGCCGAGGGCGAGGTAGTGCTTGATGACGTCACACAGCAGCTGTTCGTAGGCTGCCTGCCCACGAAATCCTGCATACTGTGCCCCCCAGTCAATGGCTGTGATACCCAACACGTGTGGTGTGGTGTTCGGTGCCCCCCGTGCCGGTGCGCTGAGTCGCCAGGCCATGTCCGATGCCAGCTGATGGGGGATGCCATGCTGTGTCAGCCACTGCGCGCTCTGTGATTCACGGGCGTAGACATGGGTGGCGTGACGTGTCACCCAGCGTAGCCCCCAGCGCAACCATCGGTTGTGGATGGGGCCGATGGACTGTGGTAGTAGCACGAGTGGCCGTCCCAAGCTGACGGCTACGGCCATATCGGCCAACAAAAACCAATCCCAACTCAGCCAGCGCCATAATCCGGCGCGGTGTGGCGTATCGTAGAGATAACCACCACCACTTGCACACACCAAATCGGCGTGTGCAATGGCAGCGAGTGCCGCATATTCGTCGGCATTGAGCCCCATGCGCCATTTGCCACCCCAGCGCAGTATCGGCAGTGCGAAAAGAAGTGCCGCCGTACGGCGCATGCGCGTCGTCCATGGGGCAATCTGCCCGTTGGTATCATAGACCCAGTGACTGATGCCACGAATGACGTGATGGTGGGGGAAAAGACGCTGGGCGGCAGTGGTGTGTGCATACGCGAGCGTCAATTGTGCCTGTGGAAATCGTGCCACGAGCATGGCGAGTTGTGCCTGATGAATGGCCAAATCGCCCACATTGCTGACGCCGTGCATGTTGCAGATGTAGATGTGGCGTGGTGTGTGCGTGGCTGCTGGGATGAGGCGCATGCGTAGTATGCCGGTAGTGAGGTAGCCCGCAGCCAGCATGACTTCACACCAGATTTGCGCCTGAATTGCCCCTCTTATCCCTGCCTGTGCAATCAGCGTCGGTGTGATAAGCCAGAGTAGGGCGACGACGGCGAGTTGGACGCCGATGCGCGTGCGTAAATGTTGCTGCTGAATCAGCAACATGACCCCCAGAAAACTAGCTGCTTTGGCCACGGGGATGATGGCGAGCTGTGCGACAAATTGTGCACTTGACTGGAAGCTTGCACCGTACAACAGAGGTAGTAGCGTCGGTGCAATCATGGTCGCCACAAGCCACATGGCCACGGCGTAGATGCCATGTAGCCCTGCGGCAACGGCAATGATGCGGCGGCGTTCGGTGACCGCATGAGCCGCGTTGAGTTGGGGTAGCGTGGTATTGAGGATGACGGCAGGGATGACAAATGAATAGCCGATAATGCTCCATGCACCGCGATACACGCCGACATCGGCGATGCTCACAAATTGTGCAAGGAGCAGAGTACCACTGTAGGTGTAGAGCTGAGCACAGACATCGGAAATTACAAACGGCACTCCGGCTCGGAGGGATGTCGCAAGCTGCATTGATTGTGCGAGCAACGTGCGCCGACTTACCAACCAACTCACGGTACACACGGTGACGGCAATGCACGCCTGGGCGGCCAAAATGGTCTCCACACGGGATGCAGCTCCTGCGAATACGGCGACCAAAATCAAGAGCATGTTGCTGCTTTGGATCACGGCAACGGTGCGATGCTGGTTGGCGGCGCGTAGACTTTGCCAAACACTGGCACTAATGCTGTCGGCCGTCACCGCCACCAATCCGAGAATCAAGAGATGAGTGGCGACCTGACTTGGGATGATGCCACTCACAAAGAGTACCCCACAGCCACTCACAACCACCAGTTTGATCGTGATGATGCGGCGTATGGCAGCCCAAATTTGCTTGGGGTGGCGACTCCCGTAATCGAGTAACCACAAATCGAGTCCTGCGCCGATGATGGCAGTGACGATGGCCAACCATGCATACAACAGCGCATAGGTGCCGTATTGGGTCGCCCCCAGTGTGCGCACGATGAGGACCTGGGCGATGCCGGCAATCAGTTGGCTGACGGCAGTCCCTGTGAGCGCGGCCACGAAATGGGTGCGTACCTGCGTCATCGTCGACTCCCCAGCGCACGGAGCGTCAACGCGATGCCGCCGATGATTCCGAGCCCCCACGCTACGGCCCGTTGCCACCACCAGTGAGCAGTGCGTGGTGCATCTGCTGTGGATTGTGACGTGGCAGATGTCGCTTGCCAGAGTTGTTGCCAGCGAAAACGCAGATAGGCGCGTGCACTCGCCTCACCGTAGGCGGCATACCAGAGGTGGACGGCGATCATGCCCGTGGTATAGCCGTGTTCGGCATGTGCAAGTGTAGTCGCCGACTGCCAGGCATCGTGGTACAGGCGCATGGCGGGCTGGTAGCGACAGCGCTGCTGGCGTACCAAGAGTCTGAGGATGAATTCGACATCTTCGCCGGCACGCAACCAGGCACCTGCCCCCAACCAAGGATGGAACCCGCCGTGTTGGATGGCGATGCGGCGCGCCACCACAAGATGATTCCCCTGGCCGAGGCGCTCGAGAATGGCGATGGGCTGCGTGACGTCTTCGCTGGTTGCGCTCACCTGGAGCGCGGTACAACACATGCCGTCGGCGCGTGTCGCCCATGTGGTGTAGCCCGCATGTGTCTGATGGGCGTGTAGCGTGTAGCAGTGCCCGTATGGCCATGTGCTGCCTGTGACAACGGCCACATCGGGGTGTGCGGCAAGTTCGGCATATAGGGTGTCCACCCAGGTCGGACTAGGCACACAATCGTCGTCACAAAAGGCCACGAATGTAGTCGTGGCCGTCTGCAGGACATGGTTGCGCGCCCGTGCAAGCCCGTGCCCCGGGATATGAATGTGCGTGAGGTAGGGATGCGGTGGCAGCGGCGTCGCATGCGCGGATTGTTCGACGACGAGGAGCGGTGTGGCATGCTGATCGATGAGGGTACACATGTGTGCCACCCAGCGTTGTAGCTGGTGTGGACGATTACGTGTACAGACCGCAATAGTCACGCTCGGATTAGTCACGTTGGTGCCAGATTGCATTGGCAACTCCCATGTACCATGCACCACGTAGCCAGGCACAGCCAATCCCGTATGCCGGGGTACGCCAATACCGACGCACGTCGAGAATGGCCAATAGTGGTGCGATCCCTGCGATGCCTGGGGCGACCCACCAGCGGGCTCGCTGCAATGGCGACGATTGGCGTGGATGGCGCGCGAGCACGGCAGGCCATTGCCTGCCGTAGCGCCAGATGCGTTGTGTGGCTGCCCACCAGCCATCGGGGTGTGGATGGTGAGTGATGCATGCCTGTGGCATGACGTAGGGGGTCATGTGGTACCCCATGCGCAGACTCAATTCACTGTCTTCGCCGGCAGCACCGGCAAACCCTTCGTCGAATCCACCGATGGCGACTACGTCGGTACGGCGCAGTGCTACTGCCATGCTCAATAGCATGGTGGGGATTGTTTTGTGATGCTGGGTGTGCTGTGTGGCAGCCATGACCCGGTGCATGCACCGGCGCCAATAGCCGTCAGTGGGGGCGTCTGCGAGGATTGCGCCCACCATGCCAATATGCGGGTCCTGCAGGGCGTACGCCAACCAGCGTGGTACATCACTGACGAGACGAATGTCGTCATCGAGGAAACAGATGATAGTACCGGTACAGGCCTGCAGACCTAGATTCCGCGCACGTGCAGCACTGACGAGTGTGGGGGTGGCAACAGATGTGACGCGTGCATCAGTCGCAGGTGCCGTATCAGGATGCACCACCACGATATCGTGATGCCCGTAGGCGTGGAGTTGATCAATGAGCGCCGCACAGTCAGCTGGGTGGCGTGTGGGGATAACGATACTAATGCTATTCATAACAGCTGATGCAATCTCCCCCACATGGTGGCCACATGCGTCCAATCGAGATGCCGCACGCGGCGTTGGATGTGTGCACGTTCAAACTGCTGTGTCATGATCGTATCACATGCATGGGCAAGGGCGTCAGCATCGCCGGCAGGGACAAGCATGCCAGCATCACCAACAAGTGCGGCACGATCGCCGTCCGGACTCGTGATGACGGGGGTGCCTACCGCCAGACTTTCGAGTATTTTGAGGGGAAAACGTGCGGCTGCGGCTGCTGTCGGGCGAATTGGGTCAATGCTCGCTACCGCTCCGCGCAAGAGTGGTGCAACGTGTGATGCGGGAATGGCACCGAGCCAGATGCAGTCGGCAGCGACCCCGAGGTCGTGCGCATACTGGTGCAGTGCAGCAGCGTCATGCCCACTGCCAGCAATGACGAGTGGGAAGTGGGTGGTGCGTTTACTCAGTGCCTGGAGCAACAGATCGAGGGCGTGTGCGTGGCGTGAAAGATTGCCTACATAGACCAGATAGCGATCCGGCAATGGGTAGGGAATCACGTCGTCTGTACTGGGGACGGTAATTCCGGTGGCAATGTGTGCAACCACGCGTGCGCCCCAGTGCTGGGCACGCGCTGCCAGTACGCTACTTGCAGTACTCACACTCGTGGCACGGCAGGTCAGCACGCGTTCGCACCAGGCGACGACGTGGCGTTGCCACGGGTGCGCAAAGGCGTGCGAGGCCGCCTCGTCGTCATCACTATCCACGATGAGGCGCGCACCGGTCACCCATTGTGCGACGACGGCGGCGATGCCGTTGTGTGGTTGTGCTTTGCAGATGCAAATCACGTCTGGCCGGCAGGTGATGGTATGGCGGGTGAGTGCGATGATGGCGACCAGTGATGCCCAGTAGAGGCGCCAGCCATGGAGTGGACCATCATCAGTGACGTGCATTTGTGCGACGTGGTGTATGTCTACGCCGTCATGGATGCTGGACATGGCGTGACCCGGCACAAAGTGTGGATGCAGGCCGATCCAGGTGACCTGTACGCCGGCCTGCACCAAATGCCGTGCCAATGGCAACCAGCGCCCACGCGGGCTCGGGTGGAAGGCGGCACTCGTTGACAGCATGACAAGTCGCACTGGTTTATTCCTTGCGGTAGCGCCAAATCGCGCCGAGTGCTGACAGGGCGTCTTTGGGGCGGATTTTTTTGCCGGCCCGGTAGGGACGTCCCTGATAGGTGACGGGCACTTCGACGATGCGGTAGCCGGCTCTGAGCCATTTGGCGGTGAGTTCGGGGTCGATGTCAAAGCGGTCATTGTCGATAGTGATGGACTGCATGGCACTGGTGCGCCACATTTTGTAGCAGGTCTCGAGATCGCTGAGTTTGCTCCCGTAGATGCGATTGAAACACCACGTCAATACGCGATTCCCCAGCATGTGACTCCACAACATGCCTGCAGGACGCCAGTGCCAAAAGCGCGTGCCGTACACAATGTCTGCGCCGGCATGAATGTGGGCCAGCATCGCCACAAAGTCGTGTGGGTCGTATTCGAGATCGGCATCTTGGATGACGGCGACCGGGGCAGTAACATGTGCGAGTGCACTACGGATGGCTGCACCTTTGCCGCGATTGTGTGGGTGTGTGATGGCGTGGATGCGTCCTTGCTGTGCCAATTCCTGTACGACTGCGGCGGTCCCGTCCTGCGATGCATCATCGACCACGATGATTTCGCTACGGATGGGGACATCCTGCAGGCGCTGTACGATCGTGGCCAGTGTGTGGACCTCGTCGTAGACGGGGATGATGATGGCGAGTTCAGGATGCGATTTCATGCCATACCTCGCTGAGTTGTTGGTGGAAAAACTGCCAACTCGGGTCGATTGCATGTGGGATGCGGGATGGTGCCGGTTGTGCCAAAAACGCATCAAGCGCGCGCGCCCACGCTGCACTGTCGTCGGCGGGAATAATCGCCACTGTGTTGGCTTGCTGGGCAATCGCCCCACTCGTACTCGCTAATACGGGGAGTCCCACCTGTGCCGCCAAGGTGGCCACACCGCTGACACTGCCACTGCGATATGGTAACACCAAGACGTCGGCCGCCTGCATGTAGTTCGCTACCTGCTCGTTGGGGATGTAGTGGTCATGAATGATGAGGCGGTCGCGCAATGCGGGATGCGTCACGAGTGGGTGCAACAGGTGCCGCACATCGTCCCACCACTCCCCGGCAATGACAAGCACAAACGGTTGGGTGGTCGCATGCATGGCCTGCAGTATCGTGTCGAGCCCTTTGTAGCGACGCACAAACCCAAAAAAGAGCACCACGTTGGCCGCCGCATCAATCCCCAACTGCTGGCGGGCCTCGGCACGGGTTGGGAGGGGATGTGACATGACTGCATGGTGCAATGGTAATGGCGCACAGCGCCAAGGGGATATCCATGTACCGGGCATGGTGGTCTGATCCCCCAGGAATACGACGCCATCTGCCTGACCGAGCATCCACTGCGCCAGCCACTGCTGCCACATGGGGGCATCAGGTTCGACGAGTTGATGACTGATGGCAATGGTGGGGATGCTGGCACGGCGGGTGGCATGCTGGAGCATCCACAGCAACGGTATCCAATACGGTGTCCACCACTGCCAGATGACCACATCGTACATGCCTGCGTTGAGTGTGTGGAGCTGATTCCACCACTGCCACGGTTTGGTGCCGTCCATCCACACATCGACCTGACATGTCACAGGGGTACGACTCGGGTCGTGGCTCGTATTGCCGGGGAAGAGCCAGCGTGGATAGAGTGGGTCAAATCCCCATACGGTCACATCGTGCTGGTGGCGCAACCAGGTGCTGAGCATGCCGGTGAAGTGGGCGACACCGCCACGGTGCGGTGGCGTCGCACCAATCAGCAAAATTCGCAACTGATTGGTCATGCAGCCCCCCACCACTGCTGCCAACGGTACTGCGCACACGCGTACACAAGTCTCCCCCACGGGATGACTGGCCAGTCATCTGGGATGCGTTGTGCATAGTGGATTTCGTCGTAGCGATGGCAGATCGCGTATACCACATCACTGACTGCAGGGAGTTCGGCAGCGACCAGCTGCGTGAGTTCACGGGCAGTGGTACTCGACGATACCGGCAGTCCGCTACGCTGGATGAGGGTGCGCATGATGGCATACTGGAACTCGAGGCGGCGGACGGCATGTAAACGACGCCACCACTCGCGTATACTCGCCCCCAATCCGGCAAGTGCTGCTATGGCTATCCCCACATACCACCATGGTGACGTTGGGGTTGGAGTCGCATCGACGACATCGTCGTTCGGTTCAAATTGTGAAAGATCGCGGGTCGGCGTGGGGCGCGTATCCGGGGTGTCGAGTTGTGTGTCTGCCATGGTGGGGCGGGCAGTTGGTTCGGCGACCTCAGGTGCCGCGCGGTTGGGCATATTGGTGTAGCCGGTGGGTGTCGGTTCGAAGCGCAGCCAGCCATAGCCGTCAAAGTAGACTTCCACCCAGCTGTGTGCCAATGATTCGCGCACCACGTAGTCGCGGCGAATTGGGTCACGATCGGCGAGCACATACCCCTGTACAAAGCGGGCGGGAATGCCTTGGGTGCGCAGCATGACAACCATGGCAGTGGCGAAGTCGTCGCAGTAGCCACGTTGACTCTCAAAGAGCATGTATTCGACCCAGTCCATGCGACTCGGCGGTTTTTGGCGACTTTCGTCGTAGGTCAGTCCACGCAAATACCCTTGAATGGCCATGGCTTTGTCGTATTGCGTAGTCGCTCCGGCATTCGCCACTATACTGCGAGCCAGTGCAGTGACACGAGTCGGTAGGGTGTCCGGTAGGGGTAAGTAAACATCGTTGATTGCGGCAGGGGCGACCCCAACTGCACGTAGGTCGTTTTCGTTGGCAGATGAAAGTAAGCTGGTGGATGTATATACGGTATCGGTGTTTTGCACGATGTCGCTTTGAATGGCAAAAGCACTGTTGCCATCGCTTTTGACGCCACGCAACGCAATCATCTGTGCGTCGACGCCGTAATTGGCCGGGATGCCGATGCTGAGTAACAGATTGTCGTTGCGTGGGCGTGCGAGTGTGATTTTGCTGGTGACCACAATCGCCCCACGGTTGCTGTTGGCGATGGGGCTTCCGGCATCCACTGGAATCGTGTCGGTGGCAGCCCGGCGTTGCCACCCTGATCCGGTATACCAGTCAAAACTGGTGGCGCGCAGATAGTCGGGATGCGTTGTTTCGACACGCAATACGACCTGTTCGTTGCGCTGGCGTGGCCCAGCCATGGCGACGGACTGTTGGGCAAAGCCGCCAGCAACATCGACGCCTCCATTGCCGAACAACGTCTCCCACGAGGTACGCACCGTGGTAAATGGCGAACGGAGCGCTTGCCAGACGGCGTAGACGCGATCGTTGTTGGCAGGCAAGGGCAACAACATGGCCAAGACGGTGATGGGGACCAAGAGCAACACGGCTTGCCACAACACATGCAGAGGGGTACTCGCAGGGTGGTCGACACGCATGGATTGCCAGACTCCATGGCGCACGCTGATGTGGTTAACCACGGCCAATACCATCGCAATAACGACAAAGAGCATGATGACTGTGTCGTCGCGTTGGGGGACAAAGGCATGATTGATGAGCAGGGGCACACCGCTACAGACGATACTCACCCAGGCCAGTTGTAGGCGAAAGAGTAGCCACGTGGCAGTCATCGCGAGGCTGAGGCAGAGCAAGGCGAGGGTGGCTACAAACAAGACGACATCGTGGGCGGATTCCCCCTGCAGAGTGAGGCGCCACCAACGCAAGGCGTGCAGGGCGACTTCACTCAATGTGTCGCTGTAGCCATTGAGCCGACTCGCCACATCTGCACCGAGCGTGGTGGTGACGTCGGCGACGACGATGGGCTCGAGGTACCAACAAATGAGTACCATGCCCAGGATGGCCGCCATGCCATACATGCTCATGCTGTCGTCGCTAGTAAACCAGATGCTGAGGGCGGTCAAGACGCTGACCACCGTCGCGACGAGAGGCAGGAATTCGCTGTGGGGAGCCCAGCCGGCTGCCGCAATCTGCATCCACACTAACCATTGGGTCACGACATGCAGTCCGAGCAGGACGAGCTGATACCAGTGGAATTGGACGGGGCGTGGGATGATGTTGTACATGCGCATGCTGACGCTGCTCGGGGGCGTTTTCATGGGGCACTCACACCAAACACACGATTGGCAGTCTGCCAGGTCTGGAGTGCAACGTGCTCGATAGGTATGTTTTTGAGTGTGGCAATCTGACGCGCGACTTCGACGACATATGTCGGCTCGTTGCGTTTGCCACGGTAGGGATGCGGTGCCAGGTAGGGACTGTCAGTCTCGATCATCAGATGTGCCAAATCAATCTGGCGCACCACATCGTGCATGGCATGATTGTTGCGAAACGTGATAGGACCGCTGAGTGACAAGACACACCCTAGTGCCACACACTGCTCGGCATAGGCCACATCGCCGGCAAACGAATGAAGCACGACCCCATAGGGATGGCGCACATCCTGCAGGACGCGTAGCGTATCGGCATGGGCGTCGCGGCTGTGGATGACGATGGGGAGTTTGCATGCATTTGCTAGGGCAATTTGTGCCCGAAAGATGTGCTCCTGCACATCCACAGGTGCTTTTTGGTGGTAGTGGTCAAAGCCGATTTCGCCAATGGCAACGACGCGCGGGTGGCTGGCAAGCTGACGCAACTGGTCGATCCAATCGGGGATGAGCGCGTCCTCGGGGTGGTTGGGTTGGATGCCGACTACGGCCCAACAGCTGGGTGTGTGTGTGGCGAATGCGAGGACGCGCTCGGCCGATGCTAGGCTATAAGCGATTTCGAGGTGGCGTAGGACGCCGTGCTGGGCCATCCGTGCCAACACCTCGGTACGGTCTTCGTCAAATTGTGTGCTGCATAAATGGCTGTGTGTATCGAAAAAAAGCACTTGGCTTGTCATATATTTCCTAAAAATAATCCATATTGCCACAATACAACACTTGCATGGTATGATGCAAGCGATGTCGCTAGTTATAGATATTGTATATCAGGGAAGACGGGTATGACCACGCATTTGTTTCAGCCGTTGCAGATTGGACCGTTGACGGTGCCTAACCGGATTGTGGTAGCGCCGATGTGTCAGTATTCCGCCAATGACGGGATGATGTCGGATTGGCACATCGCCCATTTGACCGCCATGGCGAGTGGTGGACCGGGGATGGTGGTGATTGAAGCGACGGCCGTGGAGCGGATTGGTCGCATCACACATGGCTGTGCCGGATTGTATAGCGACGATGCCATGCATGCCATGGCGCATGTGATTCGTTTCGTCAAATCGGTGGCACCACACGTCACCTTTGGGGTACAGCTGGCACATGCCGGGCGCAAAGCGTCGGCGCGCCCACCGTGGGAGTCTGGTCCGCAACTGCAGATCGACAACGGTGGCTGGCAGGTGGTCGCACCCAGCGCCATCCCCTTTGATAATGGCTGGCAGACACCGGCCGCACTCGACGAGGCGGGAATTCAGCGTATTATCACTGCCTTTCGTGCTGCAGCGGTGCGCGCAGTGCAGGCCGGTGTCGATTCAATTGAGTTGCATATGGCACACGGATATTTGATGCACTCGTTTATCTCGCCCATCAGCAACACGCGCACAGATGCCTGGGGTGGCGACATCTACGGACGCATGGCGTTGCCGCTGGCAGTCACGCGTGCCGTGCGTGATGTCATCCCGGCGCATATCGCGCTGGGGGCACGCATCACGGGGAGTGACTGGCTGGAGGATGGGTTGACACCTGCTGATGCAGTGACGCAGGCGCGCCTGCTCAAGGAGGCCGGATTGCACTTCGTGTGTATCTCGAGTGGTGGCGCTGCTCCCAATGCCAAAGTCGCCGTCGGCCCCAAATACCAGGTGCCCTTTGCGGCACAGGTCAAGCGCGAGGTAGGCATTATCACGCGTACCGTGGGCATGATCAACGACCCGCTGGTGGCCGAGCAGATTGTGGCGGATGGTGAGGCGGATTTGGTGGCGCTTGGACGGGCCTTTCTGGACGAGCCGACCTGGCCACGTCGTGCGGCCATGGCACTGGGTGTAGAGCCGTTTTATCCGCGTCAGTACGAGCGCTCGGCACCGAAACTGTGGACGCTTAATAATGGAAAATTAAGAATTAAGAATTAAAAATTACGAATGATGGGCAGACAGTAGGGGCGTCATTGTATGGCGCCCCGTCATT